>DATKUC010000264.1:0-28862 GCA_035530835.1 Spirochaetia bacterium | reverse complement strand
TCCTCCTGTTCAGCTCGTCGGTGAACCTGCAGGCGTTGAGCCTGATGCAGGTTCCGCAATAATCACTTCAAACGGCAGGCGGGCGAACGCCGCCCTGTCCGTCCGGTCATCAATCACTACCACGTCGATATCATCGGCATGGGCGAACACGGCGAACGCCTCGACGCCGACTTTGCTGTGGTCAGTCAGCACGACAGTTCGCCGTGCGCGCAGAATTGCAACCTTCTTCAGCTGCGACTCGATAAGATTCTGTGACGAAAAGTCTCCGGCTTTCGAAATGCCGGTAGTGCCGAGAAACGCAGTTTCGATGTTGAACCCGGTGAGCGTCTCCTGCGCCACCGGACCGATGAAGCTCCCCGCCTCTTTGCGGTAGTGACCGCCCACGCAGTGGAGCGCAATTCCCGGTGCATCACCGAGCGCCAGCACAACGTCGATCGAGTTCGTAACGACGCGCAGATTCATCCCGGCAAGCTCGGCCGCGAAAAGCGCACAGCTTGATCCGGAATCTATATAGATTGTATCGCCTTCCTGAACGAGTTCCAGCGCCTTTCGAGCAACCGCGGCTTTTTCGACGCTGTGCTCTTCCTTTCGCGCTACCAGCGAACGATGGTGCTCCCAGTCTTCCGCGAGCATCGCACCGCCGCGTGTTCGCACGAGATACCCCATCTCTTCGAGAACCGTAAGATCCTTGCGAATCGTTACTTCCGAGACGTTGAGTCTGCCGGTGAGCTCGCCAACGGCCACCCGCTTGCGCAGCGAGATAATTCGCATGATCTCATTTTGACGTTCATTCTGCATTGCAACCGGCCACGTGCCTTTCGATATCTTTTGAATATCAGCATATTCCGTAAGTCGAATCGGTGTCAACGTCAGACATTGTCGCGTTGACGAGCGTGATCGATCCGTGCTATGCCGATCTCGCGGTAGCTCTTTCGTATGGTACAGCAAATCGAAAGAATTTGAAACTGTGATCGCGAAAGTTGACAAAGCCCCTGAAACGTGACGATTTTTTGCAGGAGAAGGAGCGACAATGCTGTATCTGGCAGCCGGCGACAACAAGAGTGTGCTTACTGACACCGATATGCGGAGTGGGCTCGAGAGCGCGCTCTCGAAACTCGGGACGCGAAAACACGTACTTGCCCTGCCTCCTGATTTCACACGATTCCACTCCCGCGCCGGGAAGCTCACCGAATGGGTATGGGAACACTTCAAGGAGTCGCTGACCGACATCATGCCGGCAACCGGTACCCATGTGGCCATGACCGAAAACGAAATCAGACGGATGTTCGGTAGAACACCTCAGAACCTCTTCCGGGCGCACGACTGGCGCAACGACGTCGTCACAGTCGGTACGGTGCCCGCAGAGTTCATTCGGGAAGTTTCGGAAGGCGCCCTCGACTTCTCGTGGCCGGCGCAGGTGAATAAGCTCCTCACCGGAGGAGGACACGATCTCATCCTGTCGATAGGTCAGGTTGTTCCGCATGAAGTGGTGGGAATGGCGAACTTCAACAAGAACATCTTCGTCGGCACCGGCGGAAAGGAAGGCATCGACAAGAGCCACTATCTGGGCGCCGTATACGGAATGGAGCGCATGATGGGCCGGGCAGACACGCCGGTGCGCCGGGTACTGAACTATGCATCGGCTCACTTTACGCGGGACTTGCCAATCGTCTATGTGCTGACAGTCGTTGGGAGGGAGCCTGACGGCAACCTCGCGGTAAAAGGGCTCTTTATCGGTGACGATGAGGAGTGCTTCGAGGCTGCAGCCCGGCTTTCACTTGAGGTGAACTTTACGATGGTTGATAAGCCGCTGAAGAAGGTGGTGGTATACCTCGACCCCGACGAGTTCAAAAGCACCTGGCTCGGCGATAAATCGATCTATCGCACCCGCATGGCAATTGCCGACGGCGGAGAGCTTATCGTGCTTGCCCCCGGGGTTAAGCACTTCGGCGAAGACCCGCTCATTGATGGTCTGATTCGGAAATACGGTTACGTTGGAACTGAGCGCATCCTTGAACTCACCGCGAAGAATTCGGACCTTGCCGGCAGTCTGAGCGCCGCCGCTCACCTCATCCACGGTTCGACTGAGGGCAGGTTCACGGTGACATACTGCACCGGTGGATTGACCGGAAGCGAAGTTGAGCAGGTGAACTACCGCTACGCCGAACTTGCCGCGATGGAGAAACTGTACGATCCGAAAAAACTCACTGACGGTTATCACCGAATGCCTGACGGTGAGGAGATCTTTTACATTTCGAACCCTGCGGTGGGACTCTGGGCAAGCAGGGATCGATTCAACACTTAGTATATTTGGCTATAGACCTCGACAATTCAGTAGTTTCCCAGGAGAAGGAGTAGTAGATGTCAGAAGCGAAGCAGAAGGCCGATATCGGCCTGATCGGACTTGCGGTAATGGGCCAGAATCTGGTTCTCAACATGTGCGACCACGGATACACCGTCGCCGTGTACAATCGAACCGCTGAGAAGACGACGGAGTTTGCAGAGGGACCGGGCAGGAACGCGTCGATAATCCCTGCATTCTCGATTCCGGATCTGGTTGCCTCCATCGCACGGCCGCGCAAGGTGATGATGATGGTGAAAGCAGGCGATGTGGTCGACAACTTCATCGAGCAGGTGCTCCCCCACCTTGAAACCGGCGACGTGATTATCGACGGCGGCAACAGCCATTTCCCGGATACCATGCGCCGAACGAAGGCACTTGCCGACAAAGGCATTCTCTACATCGGCACCGGCATATCGGGTGGCGAAGAGGGTGCACGAAACGGCCCGTCGATCATGCCGGGCGGAAACGCAAAGGCGTGGCCGCTGGTGAAGAAGATCTTCCAGGACGTATCGGCGAAAACAAAGGACGGTGAACCGTGCTGCGACTGGGTCGGAGAGGACGGCGCCGGGCACTACGTGAAGATGGTTCACAATGGAATCGAGTACGGTGACATGCAGCTTATCAGCGAAGCCTACTACCTGATGAAAGTCGGACTCGGAATGAAGCATGATGAGATGCACTCGGTCCTTACCGAATGGAACAAGGGAGAGCTTGACAGTTACCTCATCGAAATCACCGCCGACATCCTTGCATTCAAAGACACCGACGGATCGCCACTGGTGGAGAAGATCCTGGACACCGCCGGCCAGAAGGGAACCGGAAAATGGACCGGCATGAATGCGCTCGACATGGGGATTCCGGTAACTCTAATAGTCGAAGCCGTCTTCGCCCGTGCACTCTCTGCACTGAAGGACGAGCGCGTCGCCGCATCGAAAAAACTTGTCGGGCCAACCGCAAAGTTTGATGGAGACCGGAAGGCGTTCATCGAGGATATCCGTCAGGCGCTCCTTGCAAGCAAGATTGTCTCCTACGCCCAGGGATTCATGCTGATCCGGGAAGCCGCGAAAGAGTACGGCTGGAAGATCAACTACGGCGGCGTTGCAAACATGTGGCGGGGTGGCTGCATCATTCGCAGTGTGTTCCTCGGCAACATCAAGAAAGCGTTCGACAAGGACGACAAACTGTACAACCTGATGCTCGACGACTACTTCAGCGGAGTACTCGCCCGCTGCCAGACATCCTGGCGGAAGGTCATTGCGCAGGCAGCTTACCTCGGCATACCAGTACCGGCGCTCTCAACAAGCCTCGCATTCTATGACGGGTACCGATCAGCCAACCTGTCGGCGAACATGCTTCAGGCTCAGCGTGACTACTTCGGTGCTCACACCTACGAGCGGACTGACAAACCGCGGGGGCAGTTCTTTCACACGAACTGGACAGGCACCGGCGGCGATGTTGCGGCAGGAACTTACAACGCGTAGAAGTTGAGATCAGAATACAAAAAAGGGAGCACTCGGCTCCCTTTTTTTTCAGACAGGCTGTGCGCTTCGCTCAGGCGGTGTAATCACCCCAGAAAGGGCTCCGTGCGCGTCGAGCAGGAGCTCTTCGGTCTTCTCCCACGAAATGCAGGCGTCGGTCACCGAGACTCCGTACATCAGCTCGGCCAGGTTCTGCGGAATACCCTGCCGTCCTTCGTGAATGTTGCTTTCGACCATGAAGCCGATGAGCGAACGATTTCCCTCGACACGCTGCCGGATTACGCTTCGGAGCACCTTCTCCTGGCGCCGGTGATCGCGCCGCGAGTTCGCGTGGCTGCAATCAATCATGATAGACTCCGACAGATCGGCCTGCCGCAGCATCGCAATTGCGTCCTCGACATTTTCATCGTGATAGTTCGGTCCGTCGTTCCCGCCTCGCAGGATGATGTGACCGTTCCGGTTCCCGGTCGTGTTCAGCACGCAGGTGCGTCCGTCCTGGTCGATTCCTATGAAGCTGTGAGACTCCATCGATGATGCAAGAGCATTCACGGCGGTTTCGATGCTTCCGTCGGTGCCGTTCTTGAATCCAACGGGCATGGAGAGGCCGCTCGCAAGTTCCCGGTGGGTCTGCGACTCTGTGGTTCGCGCGCCGATGGAAGCCCAGGAGACCAGGTCGTCGATGTATTGAGGAACTATCGGATCAAGCATTTCGGAGCCGGTCGGCATTCCCATGCCGGTGATCTCGAGCAGAATTTTTCGCGCGACTCCGAGACCTTCGCGTATATCGCGGCTCCCGTCCATGCGCGGATCGAGGATGAGGCCGCGCCAGCCGAGTCGCGTGCGCGGTTTCTCGAAGTAGACCCGCATTACAACGTAAAGAGTGTCGTCAACGCGCTTCCTCAGTTCATTCAGCCGGTGCGCGTACTCGATGCCTGCAGCAGGGTCGTGAATACTGCAGGGGCCGACCACCGCGAGCATCCGTTCATCTTTGCCTGAAATGATGTCGGCAATTGTCTTTCGGCTCTCGATGATAGTTTGCCTGCTGGCATCAGTCATGGGAAACTCCACCTTCAGGAGTTTCGGTGCAATGAGCGGCGTTACCGATTGTATGTGCAGATCGCTAGTTTTTTCTGTTCCCATTTGTCAATCCTGCGTTCCATAGTACGGGGCATCGCGATCATCTTCAAGTGGCGCGCCCCGTTTCCTCTCGCAGCCAGCGCTCCCAGGTCGCGGTATCCATACCGACCGTGACTCCCCCGCCAATTGCGCGAACAACCGGCTGCCGCATCAGCAGAGGATCGGACGCAAGTTCCTCCGTCGGGTCGAACTCGAGGTACTGCATGCCACGCGCCCGGTATGAGCGCGACTCGGTGTCAATGAGCGTTTGAGCACCGACAGCACGGATAATCGCATCGAGCTCCCGGGCTCCGAGCTCCCGCTGGGTGAGATCGACAAACTGATAGGTTACTCCGCGCTCGCGAAAGAAGCGTTCAGCGGCACGGGTATCCTGATTCTTGTGAGTGCCGAATATCTGCAGGTTCATTGCGCAAGAGAGTATCAGAGCTGTTGCCGTTTGACGAGGTGTTCGTTCTGTGCTACTGATACTTAAAGAAAATCATGAACACACAGAGAGTGAAAGATATCCTGCGCCTCGAGCCGCAGGGGAACGTACTTTCGGTAAGCGGTTGGATTCGCACCAAGCGGGATGCCAAGAACATATCCTTCCTCGAGCTGAACGATGGTTCCTGCTTACAGAATCTGCAGGTCGTCATCGACCGGGAAGCGTTTGAACCAAAGTCCGCGCTGGACCTGATGCAGACCGGAGCGAGCGTCGAGGTCAGTGGCACGCTTTCCGCATCACCCGGAGGAAATCAGCGCGTCGAGCTCACCGCACGGTCAGTGCAGGTAATCGGGCCGGCACCGGCAGATACCTACCCGCTGCAGAAGAAACGGCACACGTTCGAGTTCCTGCGGGAGATTGCGCATCTGCGACCGCGGACGAACACATTCGGTGCCGTTGCACGGGTTCGCAACGCGGCAAGTTTCGCAGTCCATCGGTTTTTCCAGGAGCGCGGCTTCGTCTACGTTCATACGCCTGTCATCACCGCAAGCGACGCGGAGGGTGCAGGAGAGATGTTCCAGGTGACGACTCTCGACCTCGACCGTCTTTCGAAAGGCGGAAAGCCGGACTACGAACAGGACTTCTTCGGAAAACCGGCCTATCTGACCGTCAGCGGCCAGCTGAATGCTGAAATCTACGCGTGTGCGCTCGAACGGGTCTATACGTTCGGACCGACGTTCCGTGCGGAAAACTCAAACACGACGCGCCATCTGGCCGAATTCTGGATGATCGAGCCCGAGATGGCGTTCTGTGACATCAACTGCAACATGGATACGGCGGAGTCATTCATCAAATACGTGCTGGCCGAAATACTGTCGGGCAGCTCCGAAGACATGGAGTTTTTCAATCTGCGGATTCAACCCGGATTGATCGAGAGTCTGCAGCAGGTGGTCGACACGCCGTTTGCACGGGTCACCTATACTGAGGCAATGAAGGAGCTGCAGTCGTCAGGCTTCCAGTTCGAGTTTCCGGTCGAATGGGGATCCGATTTACAGTCCGAACACGAGAAGTTCCTCACGGAGCAAGTCTACAAGGGACCGGTCATCGTCACCGACTATCCGAAGGAGATAAAAGCGTTCTACATGAAGCAGAACGACGACGGAAAGACGGTGCGTGCAATGGATGTGCTCGTACCCCGGCTCGGCGAAATCATCGGCGGAAGCCAGCGCGAGGAGGATCTCACCCGCCTTGAAGCGCGAATCCGCGAGCTCGGGCTGAGAGAGGAAGCCTACTGGTGGTATCTTGATCTGCGCCGCTTCGGGACGGTTCCGCACGCGGGGTTCGGATTGGGATTCGAACGCCTGATTCAGTACGTAACCGGCATGCAGAATATCCGGGACGTCATTCCATTTCCCCGGACGGTGAAGAGCGCCGATTTCTAGGCCGAACAGAGTGGCCGCTGCTCTACTTCAGCCTGAGACGCGCACTCAATGTCTTGTCGAAGGATTGAGCAAACAGTGCGATCTCTTTCGGCCCGAAACGTGACCTCTCGGGAGCATCCACGCCCGAAGCCCGGAGGTCGTGCATGAAGTCGCGGACCGACAGTCGTTCACGAATATTCTCCGCAGTATAGATAGTGCCGCGATCGTTGAGTGCTACTACTCCGCGCTCGACAAGATCGGCTGCGTGGGGAATATCGCGGGTCACAGCCAGATCGCCCCGCGTCGCGTGCGCGACAATGTAGGCGTCAGCGCTCCCTTCTACCGCCTCGACCACCACCATGCGCACATGTGTGCTCGGTGGAAGCGGTATCTTTCTGTTGGCAACGAAGACCGCGGTAACACCGGTACGATCCGCCGCCCTGCCTATGATATCCCGAACGCGGAGCGGGCACGAGTCAGCATCCACCCAGATCGTCGGCAGCGCATTTGCTGATGACTGCGTCTCCGGCTGCATCTGGTTTCCCCTTCCGGTGCCTCGATCAGTTCCGCTTTCAGCTTCCACCCTGCGAAATCCCCGCCACATAAATTGCGCAATCGCCCCTGACTGTTATTCCGGGCGAGTTTGCCGAAACAAACACCGAATGCCCTCGCTCCAGTTTCATCGCGGCAGGCTGGTCTGTAGTCATCTCGGTCACCACACAGCTGCCCACCACGGAAAGAACAACTTTCGGCGTGCCGCCCTCGATCGAGAGCTCCGGTTCGGCCGCAGCCAAGGTCGCAACTGAGAGCCTGAACTCGCGCGCTCCTGAACGGTAGGTTTGCAACCGGTCGCCCTCCGGCAGAAGGATCTGCGGCACCTCGGGTTCAAATTCGACAGTCGCAAGCAGTTCGGGAACATCGATGTGTTTGGTGGTACATCCACCGCGCAGAACATTGTCCGAGTTCGCCATGAGTTCCACGCCCGTCCCGTGAAGGTATGCGTGAAGTACTCCTGCCGAAAGGTACATCGCGTTACCTGGCCGAAGAAAGATGGTATTGAGGTAGAACGGGCCAAGAATACCGATGTCGCCGGGAAACTGACGCGAGAGTTCGCCAACCCAGAAGTAGCGTTCAGGAGCAGCTTCGCCGACAGCTGACACGGATTGAGCAGGCGGTCCGCCCGGTTGAAGCGATGCGTCGCTTCCGGAGAGCGTGCTCCACCGACCGGCAGCGAATGCAACTGCATGGGAGAGAAGACGTTCCCGTGCGTTCGATCCGAGGCCCATGAGAGAGGAGAAGAACTGCTTCAGGCCGTCTGAGTTCGGCCGCGCTGCAAGCTGTTCTGCGAGCAGGGTCGCATCCGGATCAGCAATCGAACGAAAATCGTGAGTGATGTCCACGATCGGGCGAAAACCCCTGAGCCCCCAGAACGGAGTGAGCGCGCAGATCAATTCCGGCTTGTGGTTCGCGTCCCGGTAGTTTCTGTCGGCGGCAGCAGGTGAGATACCTGCGGCATTCTCGCGCGCCCATCCCGCCTCCGCCTGCTTCTTGTTCGGGTGAGACTGAATTGAGAGCGCCTTTTCGGCTGCGAGCACTTTGAACAGATACGGCAGGGCGCTTCCATACTGTTCGCGAACCGAGGATCCAATCATCGCGACAGGATCCTCACCGATTGCATCGAGCAGTGACATCTCGCGGCCATTCACCTCAATGCGGGACGGCGCTTTCGGATGTGCGCCCAACCAGAGTTCGGCCATTGGAACCTGGCCGGGATTCGGAAGATCCATCAATTCGGGGATTGAAGTGGTCGACCCCCAATCATATTCCTGAATTGGGTTTAGCATGCGAAAAATCGGCATGCAAAGAGTGTATGGGCTTTGATAGGAACAGTCAACGAAGTGATCAGCTTTCCGCGAGTTCGTATTCGTGATACCCTGCGCCGAGCTGCAAACAAGTTTAAGGAAATCGCCCATGAAAGCAAACACAATTGAAACGCGCACGTTCATCCTGTCAGGTCAACTCGATGAGCGACTCGCGGATCTCTATGGATCGGAAAACGTCGACGCGCAGCGCTCCCGGTACATTTCGCTCATCGACACATTCGAAAAGCGATTTGGAGAATCGGCAGACCTGAGGATAGTCAGCGCCCCGGGACGCACCGAGCTTGGCGGCAATCACACCGACCACAACAACGGCCGGGTCCTCGCCGGCAGTGTCGACCTGGATTGCCTTATCGCGGTCTCGGCGACAACCGACAACCGGGCAACTCTCTACTCGGAAGGCTACGATAAGCCATTTGTCGCAGACCTTGCAACGCGAGAGCCGGTGGCAGCAGAACGCGGCAGCACCACTTCGCTGCTGCGCGGAGTTGCCCGCGGCCTTGGCGATCATGGGTTTTCAACTGGTGGCTTCAACGGTTTCATGTCAAGCCGCGTCCTGCCCGGTTCAGGTTTGAGTTCGTCGGCAGCCGTGGAGGTCGCGATCGGAACGGCGTTCAACCACCTGTATAACCAGGGATCAATCGACCCGGTCACGATCGCGCGAATCGGGCAGTTTGCGGAGAACGAGTTCTTCGGCAAACCGTGCGGATTGATGGATCAGACAGCAAGCGCCTACGGCGGCATCATCGCCATCGACTTCGCGAATCCGGCAACGCCTGTCATAGAGCGGGTCTCCTTCTCGTTCGAGGCTTCAGGTTATCAGCTCATGGTCGTAAACACGGGAGGAAACCACGCCGATCTGACTGACGATTATGCGTCGATTCCCGCAGAGATGCGCGCGGTAGCCGGCAAGCTCGGCGTCGGGCTCCTGCGGCAAACAGACAGAGCACAGGTGATCCTGCATGCTGCGTCGATCCGAAGTGAAGTCGGCGATCGCGCGATTCTCCGTGCGCTACACTACTTCGATGATAATGACCGGGTAACGATGCAGATCGACGCGCTGCGTTCAAACGATATTGAGCGCTATCTCTCGCTCGTCAGGGAGTCAGGTGCTTCATCCTGGCAGTTGCTGCAAAACTGCTTCACGAACAAGAATCCGCAGGAACAGGGCATTTCGCTGGGAATTGCGCTGACTGCACAGTTTCTGAAAGATGCCCAACCCTCGGCAGCCCGTTCCGGCCCCCTCACCCACCCGCTCGGCGCGGTCCGCGTACACGGTGGAGGCTTTGCAGGGACCATTCAGGCGTACATTCCGGTGCCACTTGCATCGTCCTACATTCAGGCGATGGAGTCGGTATTTGGAAGCGGCTGCGTGGCGCGGTTGTCCAGCAGATCTGCGGGCGCCGTCGCGCTCCTCTGATCGCCTGAAACCTTGAAACTCGATCGGTCGATGGCTACAATCAAGTGACTTCCGATCGTGTTCCCCCGAAATAAGAAAAGGAGACTGATTATGGATAGATCCCCACTGCAAACCGCACGCCACGGTTACCAGCCGAAGCTGCCGCCAATCCTTGCCGCAGCCGTAAATGAGATCGGCGTAACCTTCGGAAAGCCCACCGAATCCGCGGACAACCAGAGCGAAATGAAGCAGCTTTTCGAAAAGACCTATGGAACGCCGATTGCGACCTTCGTGAAAGGAACAAACCCGAAGATCGGGAACAGTGTCAATGTCGGCGTGATCCTCTCGGGCGGGCAGGCCCCCGGCGGCCACAATGTCATCTGCGGTCTGCTCGACGGACTGAAGAAGGCAAACGCCGGTTCCCGGCTATTCGGATTCCTCGGCGGCCCATCCGGGCTCCTCGAAGACAAGGCTGTAGAGATAACCGCTGACTTTGCCGATTCCTATCGCAACACCGGTGGGTTCGATATGATCGGCTCAGGCCGCACGAAGATCGAAACCGCCGAACAGTTCGATGCGGTGCTCGCCGTTTGCGCAAAGCGCAAGCTCCAGGCGGTGGTCGTGATCGGTGGTGACGATTCGAACACGAACGCCGCGCTCATGGCCGAGTTTTTCGCGAAACGCGGATCGACCGTCCAGGTGATCGGCGTGCCGAAGACAATCGACGGCGATCTGAAGAACGAATATATCGAGACCTCATTCGGTTTCGACACTGCGACAAAGACCTATTCGGAGCTCATCGGTAACATCGCCCGGGATGCTAACTCGGCAAAGAAGTACTGGCACTTCATCAAATTGATGGGCAGATCGGCATCGCACATAGCCCTGGAGTGCGCGCTGGAGACCCGTCCGAATGTCTGCATCATTTCCGAAGAGGTGGAGCAGAAGAAGCAGACTCTCGGCAGCATCGTGAATCAGATTGCCGATGTGGTTGCGCGCAGAGCCGACAACGGCGAAAACTTCGGCATTGCACTCATCCCGGAGGGACTCATTGAGTTTATTCCCGAGATCAAACGCCTGATCTCGGAACTGAACGACCTTCTCGCGAAGAATAAGCCGCAGTTCGAAAAGCTTGGCACCTTCGAATCGCAGCGTGACTGGGTTGGATCGCAGCTTGATGCGGAGAGTGCGACAGTGTTCTCGCGGCTTCCGGCGGAGATTCAGCGGCAATTACTCATGGACCGCGATCCGCACGGAAACGTGCAGGTATCACGCATCGAGACCGAGAAGCTCCTCACGCAGATGGTCGAGGCAGAGCTCTCGAACAAGAAAAGAACGGGCACCTACAGGGGAACGTTTTCGAGCCTGACTCACTTCTTCGGCTACGAGGGCCGGTGCGCATTTCCCTCGAACTTCGATGCCGATTACTGCTACTCGCTCGGGTTCACCGCGTTTGCGCTCATCGCCTCCGGCGTTACCGGGTATCTTGCATCCGTGCGAAACCTTTCACGCCCCGCGCGGGAGTGGCAGGCGGGCGGCATTCCGTTGACGATGATGATGAATATGGAGCAACGGCACGGACAGATGAAGCCGGTCATCAGGAAGGCACTGGTAGAACTCGATGGAGCCCCATTCGCGGCGTTCGAGCAGAACCGGAACAGCTGGGCGGTCACCACTTCCTACCTCTATCCCGGAGCGATCCAGTACTACGGTCCGGATGAGGTGTGTAACCGTCCGACTCTGACTATCGAGCACGAGCAGCGATAGCTGCACGGCTATTTCAGCGTGCCGGGACGGATCTGCAGCGCGTTTTGCGCAGCTGCGGCGTGACCGGCACGCACGGCTTCGGCTAAGGGATTGCGAGCCGCCCACGCAACGGCGAAACCTGCGGTGAACGCATCGCCACAGCCGATGGTGTTCACCGGAACGAGATGACCGGGCGGTTCACGGCCCGCGTCGGTCCCGTTCCAGAACAGGGTTTCATTCCCGCCGCGGGTCAGGACGGTCACCGTCCCGTGCCGCGAGTGAATCAATTCCATCTGCCTGATTACGGCATCAAGAAGCTGTGCATCCTGCGTGTGCTCGCTGATCGGCACTGCCTGACCGGCTCCTGTGGTAGCTGCGGTACCCATTGCAAAGGTGCCGGCGAACTCGGCGAGGTTCGGCTTTATCACATCCGGTCCGTATTCGAGTGAGTTCAGCAGATCAGGACCGCGGATGTCGAGGATAACCCCAAGCCCTCGCCGCTTGGCTTCCCGGGTCATCGATGGATACAGAGCATCCGAAAATCCCGGTGATTTCGTCCCGCCTATGATGACCACGTCATGCTCATCAAGCAGTTCCGTATACAGCGCGTGGATGCGCTCCTCGGTCTCCGGCGGCACCCCGGGTGCCTCTTCGACAATCTCGGTTGTCGTGTGCGAACTCGAATCGACCAGCGTGTAGCAGGTTCTGATCTCTGCCGGTGACTCGATTGCCCTGACGTCCACTCCGGTAGACCGGGCAAGGCCGAGCAGAAGTTCACGGTCACGTCCGCCCGCATGGGTCAGATGAACAGCGGACTGACCAAGCTGAGTGAGCACTCGCGCGACGTTCACCCCTTTTCCGGCGGCATCCAGGTAGTGCTCGGAACTGCGGTTCACTTCATTCTCGCGAAACGAATGCAGAACTATGGTGCGCTGCAACGTCGGACTCAGGCAGACCGCAAGATAGCGTGCCATTTACCTCTCCTTCATGTCACTTTCTACAGGCATTCGATAATAAGGTCGGCGATATCGCCGGTCGACAGCGATACCGGATGGGTCTTCCCTGATGACGCACGGGCAATACCCTCAGCGGCACCCTCATCAACTCCCCAGTCGGAGAAACGCTTCAATTCGGCCTCAGCGAGAAGTCTTTCAAGAATCGTAACAAGTGAGTCGCACAGTTCGCCTGATCCCGTATCATTGCTGCCGAGAATCCGGGCAACTCGAGCATAGCGTTCGAGTGTACCGTACGGTACACCGTCTGGAGTACCGTTTGATTCGCCGGGCCGCGGACGCGCTCCCCGTTCGGCGCCCCGATCGGCAACGGCTTCTCGCAGGCGCTGCGTGGTCAGACGTACCGATCCCGGCAGCAACCTGCCGCATACTATGCCGTGGGGGATCGGGAACCGCGCACCGAGCGGGCTGGCAACACCGTGCACTATGCCGAGGCCTGCGTTCGCAAGGCAGATACCCGAAAGGTATGCGGCCCATGCCATGTTTCCGCGGGCCTCGAGGTGAGCCTCACGCTCAGCCTCATTTTCCGGCCCGGCCGATCGGCTGAATCGCAATGCCGCAAGAAACCCTTTCGCCGCTGCGGCAAGGCCGTTTTCAGCAAGCGCGTCGGTAAAGGCATTCGCACCGGTGGACACGTAAGCCTCGATCAGCTGCGTAATTGCGTCGAGACCGGTGGACGCGGTGACCTCCGGCGGACATTGCAGACTCAATTCCGGATCAATGATCGCAACATCCGGGACATAGGCATCGTGCCTGAGCGACTTCTTGAAGCCGTCCGGTCCGAGTCTGCTGATCACCGCGTTCTTTGTGGCTTCGGATCCGGTGCCGGCCGTGGTCGGTATCGCGATGAACGGCAACTTCCTTCCGTCAGGCGCCCGCGTTCCGACGCCTTCCAGATACTGTTCGATGTTCCCGCCCATCGCAACCAACGCTGAGATCGCCTTTCCCGCGTCGATTGCGCTTCCGCCGCCGATGGCGACAACCGCTTCGACTCCGATCGACCGGAAGAGGTCGGATGTGTCGTTGACGAAGGCAGGATCAGGTTCATGGGCAATTCCCGCCTCATGTACCTCCACACCCCGCTCGCGCAGCGCATCGAGCAGCGGCCCGCGGTACGTCGAGCTGCTGAATGAATGTCCTCCCGAAACGATTCCGACGCGTCCAACTTGCCGTCCGCCAAGGATCACCAGAAGTTGCTGAAGTGCGCCGGGGCCAAAATGGAGCTCAGGAATGCGAGAGAGCGCAAAACTGCCGAGAGATGAGTGATCGATTCGGGATTGTTCCATGGGGACTCAGTATAGCTTCGGCTAACAGGAACTGTCAAAGCTGCGAAATGAACCGGTCATCGCACGTTATATCGGCGCTTGTCAGGATCAACGTTCTCGCGGTAGAGAATCGCGACATGTCCAATCGTGCGAATCAGCTGCCCGCCCGTCCGTTCGGCAATCATGGCTGCAAACTCACTGCACTGATCCTTGAAGTTCTGGAAGCGCACCTTCACCAGCTCATGGTTTTCCAGTGCCTCGTTGCAGGCGCCTATCAGCTCATCGGTAATTCCGTGTTTTCCCACCATGACCACCGGCTCAAGATCGTGAGCGCGCCGCATAAGCTCGCGACGGCCCGCCCTTGAAAGCGCCGTATCATGCGTGGATCTCAGGTCATTCATGAAGCGGAGTATAGACGATCAGGGTCACATCTGTCCAATCCACACTTTGCGATCTTTAAGAATTTATGGTTGTGCATGCGACATTCTGGGCTTATCATAGTACACGAAGCACTCAACTCACGTGCAGGGGTAAGACCAAGGACTAGGAGGATAAGATGAAGAAGTTCGCCCTGTTGCTGGGGGGGCTGTTGCTCTTGCTGCCATTCATGGCGGCGGCACAACAGGTTCTCCAGCAAAACGACTTTGCCTCGATGAGTGGATGGACAACGGCCAGCGGGAGCTGGGGTGTCCAGGGAAATCAGCTGAAACAGCAGGACACGAGTGCCCCGATGGCACGAATTGATCACGCGCTGAATCAGACAGGTGTGTATGAAATTTCCTTCACCGTCCAGTACGCCGGCGGCGGCTATGCAAGCCAGGCTGATCTTGCCAATAACAGCCTTCATGCTGGCTTTGGTCTGCACATTGCGGTGAAAAATCCGTCTCTGGGGATCAAATCCTGGGGTGACGGCACCTCGTATCTGCTCTGGCTGAACCTTGATACGCGAGCGTCCACCATGACTAACTATCCGCAGCACTACGGCTTCCGTGCACAGGTCTACCGGAGCACCGGGGACACGACCATGGATCTGGTTCCAAGTCTGAACGTTGATATTCCCGCGGCGCTTGGGATTACTCTCCAGGATCTGCTGAACTACGTCCAGAACAACAATCTGCTCTTTGCGAATGTTCCCATCAACATCCAGGTAGATACGAACACCGGTCGAATACTGGTTCAGGATCCGACGGCACCGTCACTCTGGTACTACTTCAATCTTCCGGCATCGCAGTTGACTGGAGACGATATTGCATTCCGCACAAACGGAATGGCGGTCAATTTCCAGAACTACAAGGTGACCGCTCAGCAGTAGATTGCGCTTCGGCAAACTGCTGCGTGACCTGTTGCGCTCTCCGGTTGCGAAACCCGTAACCGTCGGGCGGACAGGCGATCGTGACTGGCCCAGGGTAACCTGGGCCTTTTTTTGGCATCCCGGACAGGGCTCAGAGAACCGGAAGGAGAATGTATGGAACCGACGATACCACTGATGTTGCGCAGAGTGAAAGAACAGTATCCGAATCTTGCCGCCCAGCACAGCAAGGATGATGCGGGGATCTTTCAACCGACCTCCTATGGGGACCTGTACCGTGAAGTTCAAAACCTCGCCGCAGGACTGATGTCGATCGGAGTCGGCCGTGGAGATCACGTCGGCTTGATTTCGGACAACAGGAAAGAGTGGCTCGTTGCCGACCTCGCGCTTCAATGTATCGGCGCGGCGGACGTTCCGCGCGGTTGCGATTCAACCGCGGCGGAAATCCAGTACATACTGGGATTCGCGGATTGCAGGACAGCGTTTGTCGAGAACAGGGCTCAACTCGAGCGGGTCCTCGACATGCGTCAATCACTCTCGCTACTGACAAGCATCATCGTGCTTGAGAAGGGATTCACGGCTGAGGAGTTTGAGCAGAAGGCACCGGGAATGACACTGCACACATTCGAGGCAATCAGCGACTCCGGGACGGCGATGCTCGCGCGGGACCCGATGGCGATAGAACGGGAGATCGATGCTGGCACCGGCGACAGTCTTGCGACAATCATCTTTACCAGCGGCACGACCGGAGAGCCGAAGGGAGTCATGCTCTCACATCGCAACTTCCTCCATCAGGTAAAGGGCGTCCCCGAACTCATCGATATCGGCCCCGGTGATATCTGGCTCTGCGTATTGCCCGTCTGGCACTCGTTCGAGCGAATCATGCAGTATGTCGCACTCGGTACGGCTTCAGCGCTCGCCTATTCGAAGCCGATCAGCAAAATCATGTTGCAGGACTTCCAGGCAATTCGTCCGACCTGGCTCGCGTCAGTTCCCCGCATCTGGGACGCACTCAAGGCGGGTATCTACCGCAATGTCTCGAATCAGAGCGCAGTCAAGCGGGGAATCTTCGCGTTCTTTGTCGCCGTTGCATCGACACACGCCCGCCTCTCCTACATGATGAGGGGACTTCTGCCACGCTTCAAGGCACGGTCGCGGGTACTCGAAGTGCTCATGGCCGTTCTCCCCTATCTGCTGCTTGCACCGCTTCGCGCACTTGGAAATCTCCTGGTGTTCAAGGCAATCCATGAGCGGCTCGGCGGCCGCTTCGTCGCAGGAATATCCGGTGGCGGCGCGCTACCTGAAGATGTCGACAGCTTCTTCGCTGCCGCAGGCGTCCTGCTTCTGGAGGGCTACGGACTCACCGAAACTGCGCCGGTACTCGGGGTACGCGCTCAGCATCACCCTGTTCCGGGAACCGTGGGCCCCATCTTCCCGGGAACCGAGGTCAAGATTGTCGATGACAACGGCAGGGCGCTTCCGCCGGGTACCAAGGGTCTCGTGCTTGGCCGGGGACCTCAGGTCATGCTAGGCTACTACAAGCGACCTGAGGATACCGCCAAGATCATCTCAGCGGATGGCTGGCTGAACACTGGTGACCTGGGGATGCTCACGTTGAACAATGAGCTGAAAATCCTCGGTCGGGCGAAGGACACCATCGTCCTGCTCGGTGGCGAAAACGTCGAGCCGCTTCCCATCGAGCAGAAGCTGTGTGAATCCGTCTTTATCTCGCAGGCCATGGTGCTCGGGCAGGATCAGAAGTATCTTGCGGCCCTGATTCTCCCAAATCGAGAAGCACTTGAGCAGTTTGCATCCACCGAATCGATTCCGACAACCGACTACGAAGCCCTTCTCGAACATCCGCGCGTGATAGAGCTGTTCAACAGTGAAATATCGGAACGGGTGAATCCAAAGAGCGGTTTCAAAAACTTCGAACGGATATTCCGATTCCGGCTGGTGGGCGACACTTTCGAGATTGGGCGGGAACTATCGGCAAAACAGGAGATCAAGCGGCATGTACTGCACGACAAGTACGCGAAGATGATCCGCGAACTCTTCGTCTAGCCATTGACGCTGCGTTCGAGGACTTCCAGAATGTCGACCAACGCCTGTGTATCCATTCCGCAATACTCTTCAAGGTCGTGACGTATCTGCGCCACGACGTCATAAGAGAGCGGGGAATCAATATCCTTCGATCTATGAGAGCTCACGTAGTAACGCATGCTCGCATCAAGGCCATCTGAAATGGCAAGAGCGCTGTAACTCTTGCCGGTCAGGGCCGGTAGAATAGCTTTGAGCGAGAGTTTGCCGCGCTGTTCGGGATGGTAATACCAGAAGCTCTGAAACGGTTGCGACAGATCCACTACCCGGTCGACCGCCCCCCTCACCGCCTCGCTCGATTGCGGAAACGCGTCGCCGAGTGCCATGAGCATTGCCCGCTCGAAATTGCTCCCGAACACGACTATTGAGCCCGTCGGGGGAATCGATGACAGAAACTGCGTCAGCAGTGCCTCCCGTCCATCCTGCCCCGCTGGTTCGATAAAAGATACGTGGGACGGTGTTGCCTCACGGCTCCTCTTCACATGAAGCGAGAACTGGAACGGCACATGCTGCCAGGGCCGCAAGCCCTGAAACGGAGGCAGCGCAACCGAATACGTCTCGAAGTCAAGAAACGCAAGCGGATATTCGAGGGCTGCGAGAAATGGTTCGAGGCGGTTCCGGTTGATCACCGGAGATCCGGTTCGTACCGATTCAATCTGCATGAGCTGGCGCTCACTGAGAGCGGTGCCGCCTGCGTTTCTGCTGCCGGGTGCCAGATCGACGAGATCGGTAATGCCCTCCCTGAAAAGTCGCCGGGACAATTCGCTTCCGCGGTAGAGGGTAAACACATTATGTCGCGGAAGCGGCGGGAGATACTGACTGCAGACAGGGCAGCTGTATGCCCGATCACACGACGGAATGGATGCGACAGGTTGCGCAAGCGCGGCACGCAGCGTCTCCGTGCGCCGCATAATTGTGGCCGCAATCCCGGGAATAACCGCAGTCATATCGTCCACCAGGAAGATACTGTTCGGATCGATTGCCTGACCGCGGACGAACTCTCTGTTTACCGAAAGCAGCAGAACCCTGTTCACGCTGATGCCGCAGGAGACTGCGCAGGAGTAGGAGAATGCAGCCTCCTGGATATGCCGGGATTTCGCGCGGGCGGCAGGGTGGATGAAAATCAAATCCCGACTCGCGCCGGATGGCGCAATGATCGGTACATACGCAGCGCAATCATCGTGCACGAACCAGCAACCGCTTACTCCAAAGCCTCCGCCGAGCGCCTCCATTGTCCGTGCATGGGCGCCCGGTACATCGTCCGGCAGTTCCGGACCGTATCCGAGATCAACGGCGACGCCGTAGGCGGCTATAGCAAGCGTCATGAGGTTCCGGTATTGCGACCGCGCATACTGCACCTGATATGGCGATCCCGACTCATTCCCGGCATGGGCGATTTCCCAGGCGTGCCGAACGCATTTCTGCGCTTCGGCGAACGATTCGGCAGTTATCAGGCAGCCATCAGTTCGATTGGACGTCGAGAGGTCGTACCCGGCTGAACTCACCGCACCACCCTACACCGATATGAGCTCGTGAGTGTCGATTGCGATCTGGAGTTCTTCGTTCGTCGGAACGACAACGATGGCGGTAGGTGAATACTCGGTAGAAATGATTCCCTGGCGAGGTCCGTTCACTTCGTTCTTTTCATAGTCCATGAAGATGCCAAGGTTTTCGAGCCGGTGACAGATGCGCTCACGCATCTTTACGCCATACTGCCCGATTCCACCGGTGAACACGAGAATGTCTACCTTGACGATATTCGCCGCGTACGCGCCGATGTAGTTACGTGCGCGGTGCGCGTACACTTCGAGCGCGTCGATTGCCCGCTGATCACCCTCATCGGCTGCCTTTTCGATATCGCGAAGATCACTCGATATGCCCGAGAGACCGAGCAGTCCACTCTTCTTGTTCAGAAGCTGATCGAGCTCCGCCTGTGAATAGCCGCGCCCCATGAGAAAGAGCAGAATCTGCGGATCGAGATCTCCGCTGCGTGTCCCCATCACCAGACCCTCGAGCGGTGTGAAACCCATCGAAGTATCGATGGACTTGCCGTTCGTTATGGCGGTAATCGAGGCACCGTTTCCAAGATGGCAGGAGATCACGTTTGTGTTCTCGATTGACCGTTTCATGAAGCTCACCGCTTCGGTCGCGACGTACCGGTGACTTGTGCCGTGGAAACCGTAGCGCCTGATCTTATACTTGTCGTACAGTTCACGCGGCAAGCCGTACAGGTAGGCGGACGGCGGCATCGTCTGATGGAACGAGGTGTCGAATACGGCTACCTGGCGACGGTCGGGAAGGAGCTTCATCGCTTCCCGGATCCCGGCAAGATTTGCAGGATTGTGAAGGGGCGCAAGCTCGATATTCTCGGTGATTGCCGCGAGCACATCATCGTCAATGACTACCGAATGTGCATACTTCTCGCCTCCATGCACAACGCGGTGCCCGATGCCGGTGATTTCGTGTATGTTCGCAAGAATACCGAACTGGGAATCGGTGAGGGCGTCACTCATGAGGTGAATGGCGTGACTGTGATCGGGAATCTCGAGCTCTCTGCGATAGACTCCCTTTTCCGATTCCTGGCTGATGTTACCCATTGCCAGGCCGATCCGTTCGACCTGTCCCTTCCCGAGGCTCACACGCTCCGGCATGCGGTACACCTGATACTTCAGTGATGAGCTCCCGCAATTGATGATTAGAATGGTGTTCTGCGCATGGTTGTTTCCCATCATGTCTCCTCTGAATGGCTTGCACATGATCCGGGCTGAGCGTCTACGCTTTTATCGGATCGTCCTGCTATCTGGCCTTCTTCATTGCTTCAGACAGCTGGATGTAGGCAAGGCCAAGATTATAGTAGGCGTCGACGAAACCCTTGTCGATGCTGATTACCTTCTGGAAATCGGCAATGGCTTTGTCGGACGTACCAAGCTGATAATACGCGTTCGCGCGATTGTAGTACGCGTCGCGATAGGTTGGATTGAGCGCGATCGCTTTGTCGTAGTCAGCGACAGCTTCCGGATACTTCTTCTGGTCGTAGAGGACGTTTCCGCGGTTATAGTACGCCTCCGCGTAGGTAGAGTTTGCCTTGATCGCCGCAGCGAAATCTGCTGCGGCCCGGTCATTCTGTTTCAGATGGAAATAGGCAACACCGCGATTATTGTATATTGACGCGGCGGAGAGCGCCGGAGCCGCCGGCTGCCCAGCCGTCCCTGCTCCTGCGGTTGCCGACTGAGATGCGGCTGAACCTGCGGCGCCGGACTGTGCGCCGGTGAGGTGGTCGATAAGCCAGGTGTAGTCCGCAACTGCCTTCTCGTAGTCACCTGCGAGCGAGTAGGAGTTGGCACGGTTGAAATAGGCATCCGGGTAGCCTGCATCGAGGGATATGGCGTGCGAAAAATCGCTGATTGCCTCGGGGAGCATCTTCAGATCATAGTCGACAATACCCCGGTTATAGTAAGTTCCGGCAATCTCGGGTTTCAACGCGATGGCGGCGGTATAGGACTGCAAGGCGTCCTTGAGTTTCCCGGACTGATAGTCAGCGCTCGCTTTGGTAACGAGTTCATTGTATGATTGGGCGAAGGACATTGCAGCGGTCGTCAACAACAAGACCACTGTCAGTGACAGCACGCCTGCGTACCTCATAGTTCTCCTCCGTATTGTCCGATTGTAGCCGAAACCCCGGCGCTTAGTAAACAGAAGCGCGACTTCAACCTTGTGACAAAAACGATCATCGTGCTACCATAACCGGCATGCCTTCCCACATCACCCACCTGGTGTTTGCAGAGGACATGGTTACACGGTGCTTTGGGACGGATCATCCGTTTCTCAGGGAACATGGTTCGATTTTCGCACTTGGCGCACAGGGACCGGACATCTTCTACCATAACCAGCGGACAATGCCGACCGCTATCTACTACGGGGTGCTGCTGCACCGACACGGATATGGCAAGTTCTGTGCGCACCTGGTTGACTTTGCAATGCGGGAACACCTGGACTTCCACTCTGCGGAAGGCGCGTTCATCGCAGCATACATCACCCACGCAGTGCTTGACCGCTACACTCACCCGTTCATCAACTACTTTTCCGGATGGCCCGACCCGGAGGACAAGAGTACCGAACGCTTCCGCTCGATGCATCCGTTTTTCGAACGCATCATCGACCTGTTCGTGCTTTCCCGTTTTCGGGGGATCACGGTAAACGATTACGACTTCGCCGGCAGGGTCTCCTGCGGAGATGACGCGCCGCGTCTGGTTTCGCGTATTCAGCGACTCGCATTGAGCGAATCATACCGGCGCGCACGTAACGATGAAAGCCTCGCTGAACGGCTCAGGAACGCTTACTCGGATGCAATGGGATATTATCGATATTCGAACACGATAACGCCTGACCGGCTTGCCGAGGGCTTGCGGCGCGAGAAGCTCGGCGACATAGGGCCGCGATGGCTCGCTATTCTCCACCCCATCTCTCTGCTTCCCGATATCGACTACCTCAACGAGGCGGGAAGCGTCTGGTTCGAACCGTGCGAAGAGGGTGAGCGGACATCCGCCTCATTCTGGGATCTGTATCGGGAAGCGGGAACTGAGTGCAGCGCTGCTCTTTCGCAGCTCGAGCGGGCCTGGTCCGGGAACCTTGAGCTCTTTGGTCAATCGGACTCACTCGAAAGTGCAATCGGTAACGGAGGCTTGAGCGACAGAAGCGGTCGCACCTCCCCGTGTACGAAGAGCCGCTCCAGTCCGCTTCCGCTCTCCGAGCTGCTCACACATCTACGCAGGCGGATCGTGGAGGACGACCTGCCGGACGCGCCGCCGGTTCTCCCCCGCAACGGGTGAATGTCACCCCTTGCGGCGTCCGAGCAGATTCGCGGACGTTCCGGCTAATCCGCGGGTCCGCTCGATTCCGAAATGCTCGGCAAGGATGTCCCCGAGATAGTTGAACGAAAATACGGTGAGTCCGATCGCAATTCCCGGAAACAGTGCGAGCCACGGTGCCTGCAGCAGATAGGTTCGGGCGTCCTTCAGCATGAGCCCCCAGCTCGCCTCAGGCGGCTGCGTTCCGAGTCCGAGAAAAGAGAGCGATGCCTCAATCACGACCGCAAGAGCGAATGTCGCTGAGCCCTGCACCAGCAGCCGCGGAATCATATTGGGAATAATGTGCAGAAAGACTGTCCGAACTCCGCGGGTCCCGAGCCCGCGGGAGGCTATCACATAGGTCTCTGCGGACAGGGAAAGCGTCTCGGCGCGGACAATGCGCGCAAATACCGGACTGTAGATGATGCCAACGGCGAGCATTACCTGCGACACGCCGTAGCCGAGCACTGCGACCATCGTTATTGCAAGCAGCACGGTAGGAAATGAGAGCACACTGTCCATGAGCAGCATGAGCGTGCTGTCGACAATTCCGCCCGTGAGGCCGGCGGCAAGGCCGATCAGCATGCCTGCCGCAAGAGCAATCCCGACAGCTATCACGCCGACAAGGAGCGCCGGACGGGCGCCGTACATGATGCGGGAGAGCACATCGCGACCGAAGTCGTCGGTGCCGAGCAGATGCCCGGGGGAGAGTGGCGGCAGGAATCGCAGATCCAGGTGCTGCTCGACCGGACTGTAGGGTGAGAGGTGCGCCCCGGCGACTGCGCAGAGAAGGAACGCAACACCGTACAGAGCGACAAATCCCAGGAGGATGCGGCGAGTGAGCAGTCCGGCGCTCATCTGCTACTTCAGCTCGGTATATCGGAAATCAAAAGTGTCGAGCGAAGGATCGATGCGGAACCCGGATACATTTGTGCGCAGTCCGATGTACCGGTACGGCGTTCCGACAAAGACCATCGGTACCTGTTGGCCCATAATGCGCAGGACCTTGTCGTAAATCGCCTTACGCGCATCGAATCCGACAGTCTGTCGTGCCTGAGTAATGAGGGCCGCAACCTCGGGATCGTTCCAGTGCACGTATGATGTCCCGGTTCCGAAACCGGACAGACGGCCGTTCGGATCAAGCTTTCCCGTATGACCGATCACCGTCATGTCATAGTTGCCGCCTTTGTAGACGCTCGAGAGCCAGGTCGACCAGTCGACAAGTCTGATTTTGACCTTCAGTCCCACCTTCTCGAGCATCTGCTGGTAGATTTCGCCCGCCTTTACGTGTGGACCGTAGTTCTGTGGAAGCACAAGATCAAGAGGACGATCCACGGACACTCCCGCGGAGGCGAGAAGCTGCCGCGCCTTTGCCGGATCGTAGGGATAAAGATTCGAGAGTTCCTCGTAGTATGGATTGGAATAGTCCATGAATGTCCCGATGACCTTACCACCGCCATACGCGACGTCGAGGGCAGACTGCTTGTCTATTGCGTAGTTGATTGCCTGACGGACCTTCAGGTTGTCAAACGGCGGGCGGCTGTCGTTCATTGCAAGAACCAGCACCAGAGAAGTGAGCTCGGTCTTGTAGGTCGCGCCCGAACCCTTCGTCAGCAGTCCGAGATCCTCCTTGTTGAGCAGATAATCAATATCGATCTGCCCGGAGATAAGCCCCTGCACCTGTATCGCGTGTTCGGTGATAATGCGGAACACGACTCCTGCGAGCAGAGGGTGCCCGGCCATCCAGTAGTCAGGATTTCTGGCGAGCACAATTTCGTTGTCCCGAACCCACTTCCGGAAGATGAACGGTCCGGTTCCCACGGGGTCGGCGGCGAAATCGTGATTCTTTGCGATGAGCGAAGCGGGGAGAATTGCCGACCAGCCGGAGGCGAGCGTCGCAAGAAGGGGCGCATACGGCTGTGACAGATGCAGAACCACGGTGTACTCATCAGGGGTGTCGATGCTCTTGATGCTCGCGTACTCACTTGCGTTCGGGGAGGCAGTTGCGGGATCCCGCGCTCGATCGAGTGTCGCCTTCACATCCCGCGAGGTGAACTGATCGCCGTTCTGGAACTTAACTCCGTGGCGCAGGTGAAAGGTCCACGTCAGGTTATCCGAACTCACTTCCCAGCTCTGCGCAAGGTCGCCGATTATTCTGCCGTTCTCATCCGGTTCGACGAGCGTATCATAGATGCTGCGATCCACCTGGAACGTGAGTGTTCCTGAGGTCTTCTGCGGATCAAGCGTATCCGGATTACCCGAAAGCACGACCTGCAGCATCCGCCCCTTCTGCTCCTGAGCTCCGCCGGCGTACGCGCTTGCCGCAATTACCGCCAAGAACAGCATAACAATCAAACTATGTGTAAGTCTCTTCACACTCAACTCCTTGGAGAATCCGAGCTTTCTTCGCCACGAACATGTTCAGGTATCGCAGAAAACAATGTGCGGGTATAGGGGTGATGCGGTTTGCGAATCAGCTGCTCTGCCGCGCCATGCTCAACAATGACGCCGTCCTTCATGACCGCTATTGAATCGCTGATATAGGATATCAGGTTCAGATCGTGGCTGATAAAGAGATAGGTCAGACCCAGCGTCCTGCGTAACTCCATCAGCAGATTGACAATCTGCGCCTGAATCGACACATCAAGATTCGAAACCGGTTCGTCGAGGATGAGGAACTTCGGTTCCATTGCAAGAGCGCGGGCTATTACTATCCGCTGTCGCTGTCCTCCGGAAAATGAAGAGGGATAGTGCTCCATGGTATCCGGTGAAATGCCGACGAGTTCCAGAAGCTCCGCTATCCGTTCGCGTCGGCGTTCCCGCGCGACTCCGCGGCTTCGCAGGGCCTCCTCAATGCTGCGGCGAACGGTAAGCCGCGGGTCAAGTGCCCTGTCTACATCCTGGAATATCATTTGAGCGCTTCGTCGGAATCCGCGCAATTTCGCTCCGCGAAGTTCAAGCGGATTTGAATTGCCGATTCGTATCGAGCCCGATGTGGGTCGATCGAGGCAGAGAATTGACCGCGCGACTGTCGTCTTTCCGCAGCCTGATTCGCCGACAAGACCAAGTACCTCATGTTCCTCAATCGAAAACGAAACCCTGTCGATTGCGCGGAACTTCCGTCCCTCCCACTGGAAGACTCCACCGCGACGGTAAATCTTGGTGAGTTCATGCACTTCGACAAACGGGCTCATTCTGAATCTCCATTCAACTTGCCGATCATGTGGCAGGATGCGGAATGGGAGGGGCCGTACACGAGCTCAGCGGGCATCTCCCGCCGACAGACATCAACCGCGTAACGGCACCGAGGGTGAAACGCGCAACCTTCGGGAATGTTCTGAGCGTCCGGAGCTCTGCCGGGTATGACCGTGAGCGGCAGGCCCCTGCGCTCGGATCGCGGAACCGACAGAAGTAACTGCCGTGTGTATGGATGAAGAGGGTTCGCAAACAGTTCGTCGCGCGGTGCTGACTCCACAATCCTGCCTGCGTACATCACCGAAACGTGGTCGGCTATCGACTGAACCACGGCAAGGTCGTGCGATATGAACAGCATGCCCATCCGGGAATCGGCTTGAAGACGCGCAAGCAGTTCGAGTATCTGCTTTTGAACGGTGACGTCGAGCGACGTCGTCGGTTCATCGGCGAGCACGAACGACGGATTGCACACAAGCGCCATCGCTATCATTGCGCGCTGCTTCATTCCACCCGATAGTTCGTGCGGATATCGGCGGGCGACCCGCGATGGCAGCTCGACTGCGGACAGCATCTCCCCGACGCGCTCGAGTGACGCCCTGCGCGAAAGCCCGAAGTGCGCTTCAAGCACCTCTCCGATCTGCACGCCGATCGTGATCGACGGGTTCAAATAGCGGGACGGCTCCTGGAAGATCATCGCGATCTCTTTTCCCCGTATCGACCGCAGCTCATCATCGGACAGCTCGAGAAGGTTTCTGCCTCTGAAATCGATGCTGCCCTGGATCTCGACCCGTGCATCGGCTCCGACAATGCCGAGGACAGTTCTCGCGGTGACGCTCTTGCCTGAACCGGATTCGCCAACAAGAGCGTGTACCTTGCCCGGCTCGATGGCTATCGAGACGTTCCTGACAGCTCTCCCGCCGGGAATCGAAGGGTCCCGCGAAGTGAAGGTGACGGCCAGATTGCGAATGAAGATGCCGGGCTGTTCCATCAACTCACTCTCACGCGCGGATTCACAAGCGAATACAGAATGTCGGCGAGGAAACTCACCACGGAGAACACCGCTGCGACAAAGATAACCCCACCCTGTACGAGCGGGAAATCGCGGTTGGAAATAGCGGTGAGAAATAGTCGACCGAGCCCGGGAAGTGAGAATACCT
The DNA here is from genome assembly GCA_035530835.1 of Spirochaetia bacterium. GTDB lineage: Bacteria > Spirochaetota > Spirochaetia > DSM-27196 > DATKUC01 > DATKUC01. Next base: position 2,147 of record DATKUC010000264.1, on the reverse strand, counting down.
GTTCTATGATAATGGCTCCGCCGAGCAGGTAGCCGAACTGTATCCCAGCGATGGTGATCACCGGAAGAAGCGCATTGCGAAGCGCATGCCTGATAATAATGACGCGACGGGGGAGCCCTTTCGCAAGTGCCGTAATGACGTAGTCCCTCGAGAGTTCCTCGATCATCGATCCGCGAACTATGCGGATGAGCAACGCCGAGCGTTCAATGCCGAGCGCGACCGACGGAAGGACCAGCGAACTTATTCCACCCAGTCCAAACAATGGAAAAAGATGAATGCGCACCGAGAAGAGCAGCAGCAGAATGATGCCGAGCCAGAAACTGGGGACTGCGAGACCGATCTGGGTGTAGGCCATCACAGTGTAATCGATCGCCTGCCACCGTCGTACCGCGGAAATTACTCCGAACGGAACGGCAATGAGCATTGAAAGAACGAAACCTGCCAGCGCAAGCGTAAAGGTCAGGGGAAAACGAGCAAGGATGAGCCGGGAGACCGACTCACCGGTGGTGAAGGAGTGCCCGAGATCGAGGTGCAGCAGACCCCACATCCAGGTACCGTACTGCTGCAGCATTGGTCTGTCGGTGCCGAGCTTCGCCCTGATTGCCGCGATGTCCTGTGGACGTGCGTCGACTCCCGCTATGACAAGGGCAGGATCACCGGGCACAACACGGACTATGACGAATACTACGGTTGCGACTATGAAGACGGTCAGAACAAGCCGTCCCAACCGCTGCAGCATGAAGTAGATCACCGCCCAGCTCCTCCTCAGTGATCGGCTGGTCGATTCTAAATGGAAATGGACAAGAATGTCACGTGGAATTGGTGAATTGGAACAGTTCCTGGTGTGGCCGGCGTTATCGAAGTGCGAGCACTACCCTTTCCAGCACCTTTGCGCGGTCAAGCGGCTTGATGATGTAGTTCTTCGCCCCCGCCATCAACGACCGTTTCACGAGGTCGTTCTTGCCGAGCGCACTGATCATGATGACCGCGGCGTCCTTGTCGAACTCGATTATCTTCTCGAGCGCCGTTACACCATCCATCTTCGGCATCGTAATATCCATGGTTACCAGATCAACGTTCGGATGGAGCTCTTTGTACTTTTCGAGCCCTTCCTCGCCGTTTGAGGCGGTAGCAACAACATCAAAGCCGGCGGACGTCAGAATCTGGCCAAGCTGTTTTGCGATGAACATTGAATCGTCAACGATGAGAACACGGTACGCGCCACCGTCGGGTCGCAGTCCTTCAGGGTCCTTGCTGTTCAAATTTGGAAAATCTCCCTTCGTACGCATCGGTCGGCCTCCTCAGGGCGCAGACAGCTTATGATGCCGATTGGTAAAAATCAACTGTTGTTATACGTGATTTTCTCCACTTTATCAAGTGGTTCAACTGTCCATATACAAACGGGGGGACGTTCAGCTGAATCTGAACGTCCCCCCGTTAAGGGTTTTACATCGATTTTTACCTGTCTTTTTACTTTTCAGCTGGTTTTTTACCTGCTTGCATAGGATTTATTGGTCCTGCTCTGTCTATTATAGAGCAAACACCGTGCCAGCTGTGGAGAAATTGCGTAACTTTATACTCTGTAATGATTTAATTGCGCAACTTCAAAATGCGGAAGATCAGCGTCGTTATGCAAAATGCATAGCATTTGTGACGCGAAGCGGATATTTCTTTACCCTACAAATATTTCCCGCACATTGCAGAATGCACGAATATGCGAATTTCATACGCTCAGGGAGTCGCCGGATCGCAAGCTATTCCGAGGGATCATTCTGGTGCTCCGCGTGCTGTCTGCGACTCAGTGTCGATTGGGAAATGCCGAGAAGTCTGGCAGCGACCGACTGATTGCCCTGCGCACGCCGCAACGCCTCGGCCACAAAGTAGTCCTCGACTTCCCTGAGCGTGGGGAATGCACCCGTAAATGAAAATGCCGCGCTGCTCTCGGGGTTACCGCTGCCGGAGGTTCCTGAGATGGTGCGCTGGTGCTCTACATACGCAATGAAGGTCTCGATGGAAAGAACACCGCGGACATGTCTGCTCAACGCATCATAGGTCACAGCCTGCAGTTCGCGAACGTTTCCCGGAAAATCGTAGGTGGCAAGAAAGGTGTAGAGTTCCTTCGGCACTGTCGGCGTCCGCCTGCCCAT
>DATKUC010000263.1:0-25559 GCA_035530835.1 Spirochaetia bacterium | reverse complement strand
GTTGTTCTCCGTCGACATCACAAACATCAAATAGAACGGTAGCAGGAAGACGATCGCGCCACCAATGGAAAGGGCCGTGAGGACTATTCGCGGAAGTGTATACTTCATTCGTCTGACCCGCCTGCGTAGTCGGTCCCCGCGAACCGTCTGACAACCGTGAAGTAGAGCAGTGTGAAGGCTCCGATCATCAGGAACATGACATATCCCATCGATGCGCCGTATCCAAACTGGCTCTGCTGAAACGCGGTCTGGAAGTATTTCATATTCATTGTTTGCGCCGCGTGGTTGATTCCCCCCTCGTAGCTATTGAAGAGCATCAGAGGCTCCTCGAAGGTTCGCAGGGTGCCGAGTATTCCCATTACCACCTGGAACATGATAACCGGCTGCATGAGCGGAAGGGTAATCGAGACAAAGGTTCGCACGCGACCGGATCCGTCGACAGTCGCCGCGTCGTAGATCTGTTTGTTGATAGTCTGCAGACCGGCAAGGTAGAACAGCGTGACGTAGCCGAAGTATCGCCAGAAGATCATTACTGCGACCAGCGGCTTTGCGACCGACGCTGTGTGAAGCCAGTCGAACTGTGAGCCCAATATGCCGATTTTCATCAGCACGAAATTCGCTATGCCTGTGTGCTGATCAAGCAGAACTGAGAAGATCAGCCCAATTGCAACCGGGGTTGTAATATAGGGGAGAAAGAATGCATTCCGAATGAAGCTCTTACCTCCCAGAATGAGTTTCTGGTTCAGCACCGACGCGAAGACAAGCGAGAAAACCTGCAACGGAATCATTCCTTCGAGCATGATGATGACGCTGTTCAGAATTGCATTCAGAAATGTCGGGTCTCTGCTGAATAGTCGGATATAGTTGTCCACGCCGACATATTTCAACGCTCCAAAACCTCTCCAGCTCGTGAGGCTTATGTACACGCCGGAGATTATAGGAATCAGATTGAAGACTATGTAGACGATGAAAAACGGCGCGATGAATATCAACGGCCAACTGATTTTCCTGCGATTCTTCATGGTTCAATGCTCTTCGGTCCGGAATGGTGAGTCGGGCGGGGTCGACAGGAATACTCCCTCGCCCCGTCCGGCCTGCAAGTACAGCAGGCTCTGCTCTCTATTTCTGATAGTCCGGGAACTTTGCAAGCATGTCCGACTGGACTTTCGCTACAAGTTGTGCCGGGTCCCCACCGACGTGGCTCAACTCCTGTGCATACGTTGCAAACGTATTCGCAAAGGTATCGTCATTTTCAAGCGGCCGGGGGACAGTCATCTTCTTCATCGTGTCCAGGTAGTATGGGGCAACATTCTCTCCACCGAAAAACTCATTGGGTTTTGTGATGTAGTCGGAGGTGTACGCCTGCTGTAATCCCGGGTAGAAGTGGATCATCTCGTACTTGTTCTGGGCTCCGATCGGGCTCATTTCGTACCGAAGGTATGCCGCAACCGCATCCTTCGCCTTGCTTCCCTTGTACATACCCCACCAGATGCCACCCCAGTTGTACGGTTTCCCCGGGTTATTGGTAACTCCCCATTTTCCGGCGCCGTTTGGATCATTCGGCTTGATGATAAACGATTCAAACCAGATCGATCCGACATGACAGAATACATTGTCCTGTGCGAATGAGGCAAAATAGGCCGGACTCCACATATCAAGTCCTGCATCTATCCTGGCATCTTTCACCCGGGCGAGAAACTTGAAGGTATCCAGATAGTTCTGCGTAATCAGTAACTTGTTTCCGTCCCGCCACGGTTTGCCGTTCTGCTGAATGAGCGGGGTCACCAGAGCATCCAGCCCGGAGACCATTGAGACCTTTCCGCCTGAAGCTTGCTTCAGCTGTTCACCGGTCTTGATGAATCCTTCCCATGTGGAGAGCATTTCTCCGATCTTCTGTGGATCATCGGTTCCCAGATATTTCTTCGCGATATCCCTGCGGTAATAGACTGCTCCCGCGCCAACAGTATTCGGGACACCGATGAACTTGCCCTGGTTGTCGGTACCGATGCCCGCAAGGTAGGGAATAAGCAATTTCTTGTCGATATTCCACGGTGCGCTTCCGATGTCTTCAGTAATTCCCATATCGTAGAACCTTCCGACCGCCGCCATTTCCATGGCCAGTACGTCAGGAACCACGCCGCCGGAAGCCAGCCCGGTCTGGAGTTTCAGCATGTAGTCGGTGGAATCCTTCACGCTCACGAAGTCGAACGTGACATTCGGGTATATCATGTTCATCTTCTTCACCATGCCAAAGAAGTTCGGATCCCAGGACCAGTAGGTGATTTTGCCTTTGATCTGGTCAGGCGTTTTGCCGTCAACATTGAAGTATGTTGCGGGCTGACCCGTCGGAATCCACGCAGAATCTATCGTCTGTGCTGTCGATGCAGCCGGTGCGGCAGCCGTAGTTTCGTGCGAACCTGCAGCTGTTGCCACCGAAGCGGCTACGGTAAGACAAAGTGCAATCAGGATAACTGACAACTTTCTCACTGTCATGACTAAACCTCCGTATACTCTGGCTGCAAATACTTGAGTTTGTTGATCTGTGATGATTGTATTCTGTTACGGGTGAGGGCGAAACAGACAACAGTACCGGGGCGTGACATTTACCGTAGTACAATTGTCACAACGGGAGCAATGTAGATATGAATGGACGCGTGGTTCGCCTGTTCCGTGTTGACCGGGTGCCGACCAGGTACTACCTTAACGAAGGGGTACCATGGGTTTCGAACTTGGTGTCTACAGCACCGGTAACACTCCTCGTCTGCCGGATGGCAGCCTGGGCCGCACGTCGGACGCTATCCGCAATATAATGGAGGCGATCGTTCTCGCGGAGCAGGTCGGTCTCGATTTCTTCGGCGTTGGTGAGCATCACCGGGCCGAGACTCCCATCTCTTCTCCGGTTTCCATTCTGAACGCGGCGGCGGCAGTCACAAAACGCATACGCCTCGGAAGTGCGGTCACCGTGCTCTCGACCGACGATCCGATCCGCATCTATCAGCAGCATGCCACTGCGGCTGCGATCTCGGATGGCCGGGTTGAAATTATCGCCGGCAGGGGCTCGTCTATCGATTCATTTCCATTGTTCGGGTATCGAATAGAAGAGTATGACTCGTTGTATGCGGAAAAGCTTGAATTGTTGCTCCTTTTGAACGCGAACGAGCGGGTGACGTGGAGCGGGGCATATCGATCGATCCCTCTTGTGGATGCAACCGTGGTACCGAGGGCCGATAGGCCACTGAAGATCTGGCTCGGCACCGGGGGGAATCCGGGTTCATCGTTACGGGCGGGTGAATCGGGTCTTCCGGTTGCCTACGAGATTCTGGGCGGCAATTCGCGCAGCTGGGCGCGTGCGGCCGCGATCTACCGCGAGGCCGGGATTCGGGCCGGAAAGGGTGAGTCGGAGCTGCAGGTGTCTGCAGCAAGCCACGGATTTCTCGACAGTGATGGTCGCACGGCGAAGGATACGTTCTATCGTTATGAGCGTACTGCAATGGAGGTGGCTGCGAAGCAGCGAGGTTTTGCGGTCCCCGACCGGGCGTACTTCGAGGCGAACTCGGCGCCTGGCGGCATGGCATTTGCGGGCGATCCGGTCGAGATTGCCGACCGTCTGATCGAATTGCAGAGCACTCTCGGTCATACTCGTCATATTCTCCAAATGGATATTGGTGGGATTCCACATGCACAATTTATGAAGTCGATCGAGCTTCTGGGCACGATCGTTGCCCCGCGCGTGAGGGCGGCAATTGGATAATCGCATGACAATCGGAATCATCGGCCCGGGGAAGGTGGGGACTGCGATTGCCCGGTGCGCGGTTGAGGCGGGTGTAGCCACCTACGTCTGCGGCTCGCCGGGACGTGAGCAGGAACTGGAGCTCATTCTGAGCATTGCAGCGCCCGGAGCGCGAGCGTGCTCGCTCGAAACACTTGTTGAAGCGGCCGAAATCGTTGTGCTGAGCTTGCCGTTTCGAAAATCCGCGATGCTTCCGAACTCACTGCTTGCCGGGAAGATCATCATCGATCTCATGAACTACTGGCCTCCGACTGACGGCGTTATTGAGGAGATAGCCAACGATCCCCGGGGCACGAGCGAGATTGTGGCCGATCACATTCCCGAAGCAAGGATCGTGAAGACGCTTAATCACCTTGGTTACCATGAGTTGGAAGATGATGCACTCCCAGCCGGCAGTCCGGGGCGTCGTGCGCTCGGTGTCGCATCCAATGATCACCTGGCAACCGCCACGGTGTGTGAACTTGTTGACCGTCTCGGGTTCGACCCGGTAGACGTAGGCGCATTGCGCAACGGTGCCGGACTTCAACCCGGTACTCCTGTCTTTGGGCGCCGACTTAATCGAGACGAGTTTGTGAACACCCTGCGAGGCGCAACGTCTATTTCGTAGCCATATTCGGCACTGTTCGGGCCCAACGCGGTCGGCAAACAATTGACCAATTAGACAAATGCGCTCATTATTGAGAGAATTTGCCTCATCGGGGATATGTCCATGCGTAAATCTTCTTATTCTGCCGGAACCCGGCCGATTCCGCTCATTGGGGTAAGGGAATGAAGAGAATTCTGACATTTGCTTTTGTGGGAATCTTCTGTTTGATCGGCACTTTCGCCGTTTTCGCCGGAGGGCAGACCGAGGCGTCAGCGTCTTCATCCGGTATCTCCGCTCACAAAAAGACTCATATAGTATGGGTAGAGTGGTGGAGGAATGAGTGGGGCGACGGCGTTATGAGCAAGCTGGTCAAAGGTTTTGAGGCACAACACCCTGGTATCGCGGTCGATCTGATCGATCACAACTGGTGGGACACGCACAACACCGAGATTGCGATGGCTGAAGCCGGTAGCGAACAGGACGTCCTGGGTATGGAAGGGATCTGGATGTCGACTTTGGACAAGATGGGCATGCTGCAGGACCTCGGGCCGTGGCTGGACAGGGAAAGCGCGGCGTACAAGGATCGATTCGTACGTCCCGCGCTGGTGAAATATCACGGTCAGATCAAGGCAATCTACATCTACGTGTTTCCGTTCGCAGTAGCGTACAATCCGCCAATGCTCAAGGCGGCAGGACTCACGCCGGCAACGAGCCTGCCCGAGTTGATGAGTCAGCTTCACGCGCTCACCAATCCGAAAAAGAATGTCTTTGGTGCCTCACTTGCATTGAGTTCCGACTCGGCATATCAGGCTATGATGACGTTTGGGCTCTTTCTGGCCCAGTACGGTGGCAAGTTCGAAAACCCCGATGGAACTGCCGCATTCAATTCTCCGGCGGGCGTTTTGGCTCTCAAGTACATGAAAGATCTTGTCGACCAGAAGGTAATAGTTCCCGATCCGCTTGGCCAGTCGGCAACTCAGACGCGCGAATATTTCGCAGCGAACGAGACGCCATATACCTTTGATGGTCCGTTCATAACCACGATCACAAAACAGGCAAACCCCGATCTCGACCCGGCGTTTACTCCGCCGATGAGGACGACCGATGGTGGTTATTTGGTCAGCGGAAGCGGGCTTTCGATGTCTGCCAAATCGCAGCACAAGCAGGAGGCTTGGGATTTCATCAAGTACATGATGAGCGATCAGGTTGCCAGCATGATGGTGAAGGTCACCGGACTGCCCTGGGGACTCAAGAGCATGTCAACAGATCCGTTCATCGAGAGCAGTCCGGTGTTGCGTCAGGCTCCCGCGATGATAGCGAACCCGCACTCGATTCTGTTCCCGGTTATTTCGAATGCCGACAAGGTGCAGACAGCGTTCATAAATAACATTCAGGCCGCGATGCAGAACCAGAAGAGCGTAAGTCAGGCTCTTGACGATGCGGCAGCTGCGTGGAACAGCCTGGCAAAGTAGCATCGGAGATTCGGGGTAATGCGCAGACGGTTCAGGAAGCGGGCTGAGGGCTATTTCTATATCTTGCCGGCTTACACGCTACTGGCACTGGTAACCGGATATCCGGTAATCAGAATTATCGGAATGAGTCTTTCCTCGTTCAGTTTTCAAACAGCCAATACCGGTTGGGTCGGGTTGACGGAGTTCAGCGCGGTCCTGGCGAGTCGCTCATTCTGGTCGAGCGCATCGATCACGATCGAGTTCACCGTGTTCTCTCTGATCCTTCACGCCGTGGTCGCCTGGGCCCTTGCACTTCTGATGTACGGATCACGCAAGACTCACTGGGTGACGAACCTGTTCAGAGGACTCTGGATACTTCCGTGGTTGTTTTCCACTGCTGCGGCCGCGCTTATGTGGGGGTTGCTGTACAACCCATTCGGAGTTCTTAACTATACATTAGTAAATACCGGGATCCTGCAGGAACCGATCGATTTTCTGGGAAGGTCGGGCACCGCACTCGGGGCTCTGGTCAACGTCAATGTCTGGAGGACCTATCCGATCTACTTCGTACTTCTTCTGGGCGCAATGCAATCGGTGCCGGACTCGCTCCTGGAGGCTGCGCGGATCGAGGGCGCGTCTTACTTCAAAGAATTGCGTTATGTCGTGTTTCCGTTTGTATGGCCTGCAGTGCTCACCATGACACTTCTTGATTTCATAACCACCTTCGGTCATTTTGACCTGGTCAAGATGATGACCGGTGGCGGGCCCCAGGGTTCGACGCAAACGCTTGCCTTCTACATCTACCGTGAAGCATTCCTTTCCGCCAACTTTTCCTACAGCGCGGCGGTGAGTGTCCTCATGTTCGCGTTCCTCTCAATCTTCAGTGTCGCGTACCTCAAGGCATATATGAGGAGCAACATGACATGACTCGACAGATTCGACTCGTATCGATCCTGCGCACCTTTACCATGCTGATCCTGACCGTGGTGTTGCTCTTTCCCGTCTTCTGGATGGTCAGCACCTCGCTGAAACCCATCATGGGGATTTTCTCGGTTCCGCCTCACCTTATACCTCAACACTTCTCTCTGTCCGGATATCGGACGATTCTGAATGACTCGCGATGGTTGCACTACTTCTACAACAGCTACTTCATTGCATGCTCAGTAACGCTTCTTTGCCTTGTCGTCGGGACTCTTGCAGCGTACGGATTCTCGCGTATGAAGATCGGCGCGAAGGGGCCGCTGTTGTATGCTACGCTGGTCATGCAGATGTTTCCCGGAGTTGTGCTGATCGTACCCTATTTTGAACTGGCAAAGACGCTGCATCTCTTCAATACCTACGGCGTGCTCATAATGGCCGACACATCCTTTGTTCTCCCGTTCACCATCTGGATGCTGAAGAGCTATCTGGACAGTGTGCCGACTGAAATCGAGTCTGCCGCAATGATTGACGGATGCTCGCGCTTGCAGGCAATTACCCGCGTGGTGGTTCCGTTGATGGCTCCCTCATTTGTGGCTGTGGGAACCTGGGCATTCCTCGGGGCGTGGAACGAGTATATGTTCGCCGTTACCCTGACCACAGGTTGGCAGAGAGCCCCGGCGACTGTCGGCCTGGGAGAGTTCTTCGGCGAGTTTGGAATCAACTGGAACTCCGTTATGGCCACCGGAACGCTGAGCAGCATTCCGCTCATGATCATCTTCATCTTCCTGCAACGGTACCTCGTCAGGGGAATGACTGTCGGAGCGGTGAAGTGATCCGGCTTGTCCGTTGACGAATGGCACTATTAGAATTATTGTAGGCAATACATTGAACTGGAGCTTCCGTCGATGGATCTATTGCCGCGAAAATGCATCCTGCTTGTAGAAGACGACGCAATAATCGCGCTTGCCGAAACCGACACGCTGCGTGCACTCGGATACACCGTGTTGATGGCTCCAACTGGCGAAAGGGCTGTGGAAACCGCGACCGGCAATATGGATGTCGACCTCGTGCTCATGGACATCGATCTCGGATGGGGTATTGACGGTCCGGAGGCAGCGCGGCAGATACTTAAGAGACGGTATGTTCCCATCGTGTTCCTCACCAGCCACGCGGAAGAGGAGTACGTAAATCGAGTCAGGGAAATCACCAAGTACGGCTATGTCTTGAAGAACTCCGGGGACTTTGTTCTCCGCTCCTCCATTGAAATGGCCTTTGAGATGTTCGAAGCACGGCAGGCTGCATCAGCGCGCGAGCGGGAGCTGAAGAAAGTGCACTCGTTCGCACACATTGGCAGCTGGGCGTGGGATATCCGCGAAGGGCTGCTCACCTGGTCGGACGAAGTGTATCGCATTCTCGGCATTCCGACGGAGACCGCATCCGGGCAGCTCTCCCGAATCGCACTTGACGCAGTACATCCTGCCGACCGCGCGAAAGTTGAACAAACGAATATGCGTGCGATTCGCGAGAAGAGGTTCATACCGATCAAGTTCCGGGTGATCTGGCCCGACCAGTCTGTCCACACCGTGTGGGCCGAACCTGCAGAGCTCGTTGTTGACAATGCCGGTTCTCCGGAAAGACTGACAGGTTATGTTCAGGACATTACCGATCGTACCAGACAGGAAAACGAACTGAAGCAGAAAGAGCACGAATACGGCGAGCTCGTTGAGAATCTACCCGGCATTGTCTATTCCTACTCGACGCTTCGCGGCGGCATTCGCTATTCAGCGCAAGCCGAGGATATTCTCGGAAGACCGGTTGAGGAATACTATCGCAATCCGCAGTTGTGGCGCGAATCGATTCATCCCGAACATGCTGAGGAGGTCTCAGCGGCGTTTCGTGATATAGAGGCGGGGAAACCGGTTCTTCAACGATACCGGATTTGCGATGCGTTCGGCAAATGGCACTGGATTGAGGACCGCGTCATTGGCTACCAGACAGTCGGTGCCGAACTCATCATACATGGATTCGCGCAGGATATTACCGATCGGAAAGAGCTTGAAGAGAATCTGCAACGGGAAAAGTCGCTGCTCCTTACTCTCATCAATAACCTGCCGGACCACGTCGCGGTCAAGGATCGCGAGAGTCGTTTCCTGATAACCAATACCGCGAATGCGCAGGTCATGGGCCTCAAGCGACCTGAAGATGCGATAGGCAGGACTGATCTTGATTTCTATCCGATGGCAGAGGCCGAAGGGTACCTCACCGATGAGCGGGAGATCGTTCGGACCGGTAACGCGATGCTTAATAAGGAAGAGTTGACGATCGATCCTGATGGGAGCAGACGCTGGACGCTGACATCGAAGGTACCGCTTCGGGACGCTGAAGGAGACATTGCCGGCATCGTGTGCACCGGACGGGATATTACCGACCGCAAGGCCGCAGAGGACAGAATCCATGCACTTGTCGCGGAGAAGGAACTCATTCTCAAAGAGGTGCATCACCGGATCAAGAACAATATGAGCGTCATGGAAAGCCTCCTTTCAATTCAGGCTCACGCTGCTGGCGACGAGGCCACGGCAACTGCACTTATCGACGCTCGCGGAAGACTTCACAGCATGTCTGTCCTGTATGACAAGCTCTACCGTACCGACAATCTCACCGATATGAATCTGAGTATTTATCTTCCCGATCTCATTTCGGAAGTTGTGCGTATGTTTCCAAACGCAGGGAGCGTGAAAGTGAATACGAGCATCCAGGATATCCGGGTGCCGGTAAAAAGCATGACCAGCCTGGGAATTATCGTCAATGAGCTACTGACGAATACTATGAAGCATGCCTTCGTCGGAAAGACCAACGGCGTAATATCTGTCAATGCGTCAAAGTCAGACGGGAATGTGATCATTACCGTCGAAGACGATGGAGTGGGCATGCGGGAGTTGCCGGGTGCTGAAACCCCCACTGGCTTTGGCCTCACCCTCGTGCGAACACTTGCGCGCCAGTTGAATGGACGTTTGCGCGCAGAGAGTGATCGCGGAACTCGATTCATACTCGAGTTTGCTCTGTAGATGCGGAGTCGATCTTCGGATGGGAACATCAACTGACTGTTTGCGTTGATCCACACTACCGCCGCTCGCTATCTCCTCGGCCTCTTGCGCTTTACTTTGACCGTGGTCATCGAAAGTTCGCCGGAAACTACGATCGCATTGTTTGTCATTTCGGGGCGTCGGCGGTCCCGAAAGGCTGACATCGAATTCGATGCGAGCCGTTCGACGATGTCGATGTTTCGAGGCGCAATGATACGGACATCTGACATTCGGCAGTCAAGCTGGAGCTCCAGTCGGAGGTCTTTCTCCGCGGATCAGAATATGATTCAATCCACTTCCCGAGTTTGTATGTCCGGCTCTTGTCACAGGTTACAATCTGAGTTTCGAGTGACCTGTGCTGCGGTTGGGGAAGTGAGCTTTCGATGACCATAATGCTCTGAATATCGTCAGCCCCCGCGATCTGGCCTGCGAGGACCTCATATCCATCGAGATCAAGCTGATTTTCCGAAAATGCTGTCGCGGCAAGCTGGAAGCAGGTTTGCCTTTTTGACTCAACGTCATCCGGGAAGTCTGTCACGATGGTTGCTCCTGTAACTCAATTCCGATGATAGATTTGCCTGCCCGCATGGTCAAGTGATATCACCGGACAAAGAGTCATTTGCCATATTGAAAGTTCTTCTGTATGTTTCCGCTCGTGGGATGGAGGAACCATGTTCGAGAACGCTGATATTTTCGTTATCGGGGGCGGTGCTATCGGAATGGCACTTGCTGCAACACTTGTCGACGAAGGGCGGAAGGTGACTGTTGTTCGAACGAGAGTAAACGCCCAACCGATTGGAAACTGCGGTGTAGCTGTCGAGTATGGCGAAGGCGAGACAGTCTCTGCGCCGCTCGATATGGCACGTCTATCAGATCTTTGGAACCTCGGTGATGGGATTTTCGTGATAACGACCAAGGCGACCGCTAACAGCTTCATTGCAGCTGAACTCACGAGGCGCCTGGCTCGCGGCCCGATTGTAGTCATGCAGAACGGGCTCAGTGTGGAAACTCCGTTCGTCGATTCGGGGTTCACCGATGTCCATCGCTGCATCCTCTACGCGACCAGCCAGGAAACCGACGACGGCAGATTCCGGTTCCGGCCGGTGGCGGCGTCGCCAGTCGGAGCGGTCAGGGGGAACCCGGCAATAGTCGGGGATGTTGTGAACCACTTGAATACCGCTAGATTTCCGTTTCGGATGGAGGAGCGGATCGAAGGCGAAGTGTGGAGAAAGACAATCATGAATGCAGTCTTCAACTCTGTGTGTCCGCTTCTGGATGTAGACAATGGGATCTTCCACAGAGACCAGCAGGTTGCCGCGATCGCGATTGATTTGATCCGCGAAATGATGCAGGTTACTGAACGGCTTGGCTTCAGTTTTACCGAGGGTGAGCTTCTGGAGCAACTGCTCCTCATCAGCAGGCGCTCCGACGGTCAGCTCATTTCGACATTGCAGGACTTGAAAAAGGGAAACGAAACAGAAATCGAGTTCCTGAACCTTGAAATTGCGCGCATAGCGGAGTCACTTTCTCCTGCAATTCAAGTTGACAAAACGAAACTATTGGGACAGCTTGTACGCATCAAATCCATAGCTACCGAGCACAACAGTGCGGGAGTTGCCGGATGATACCACTCACTACGATTCTGCTGTTCCTCGCCTCGGCCCTCGGACTGCTTCTGATTCCGGGCCCTTCGGTTCTCTATATCACCGCCCGGAGCCTCGCGCACGGGCGGCGGGCCGGACTCTCTTCAGTGCTCGGAATCGAGCTCGCGACGTTGTGCCATACAATTGCCGCGGCGTTTGGTCTTTCGGCCATCCTGTTCGCCTCGGCGCTGGCGTTCGATATCGTCAAATATGCAGGAGCCGGCTACCTGATTTACCTCGGGATCACATCGATCTTGAGCCGGAACAGCATGCCAGTAGCGGGAAACTCGGCGCAGCCGACTCTCGCGCAGATGTTCCGGAGGGGGTTTGTGGTCAACCTGCTGAATCCGAAGACTGCACTCTTCTTCTACGCGTTTCTGCCGCAATTCGTGGATCCTTCCCGCGGTTCCCCAGTGGTGCAGATCCTCCTCCTCGGGGCGCTTTTCGTTTCGTTCGCGACAATCACCGACAGCGCCTATGCCCTTCTCGCGTCGGGTATAGGAAGTCGCGCGGTAAAATGGAAACCCTTTCAGCGAATCCAGAAATACGTGTCCGGCGGCATCTATCTGTCGCTCGGCGTCGGCGCTGCCCTGGCAGGATCGGGAAAGCAGTGACCCGATTTCTCTTGTTCAGCCAGAGAGGCTGTGATACCTTACTATATATGGCAGGTTTGGAGGCTGGGAGCCTGCCGGACACCGGTGTGATTTACGCAAATAGCGGCTGGACAGGAGTGCCGGTTTTAATTTACTAGACAGAGTGCTGCACGAATGCCCTGGCGGGTCGCTGAGAAACGGTTTGCTTTTTCAGCCGCCTGCCCTCTCGGGCATCATTACCGGAGTCTACGGGGGTGTGAAATGAGCAGTGTTCGGGTTCTGGTTGGCACGCACAAAGGCGCGTTTGTCCTCACTTCGGACGGCAAACGGGATAAGTGGGATGTGAGCGGTCCTCATTTCGGCGGATGGGAGGTGTATCACCTCAAGGGTTCGCCGGTCGATCCGGACCGCATCTACGCGTCTCAAACTACTGGATGGTTCGGTCAGATCATCCAGCGTTCAAATGATGGCGGCAAGAGCTGGGAGCCGGTGGACAATAAGTTCGCCTATGAGGGGACTCCCGGCACTCACACATGGTACGATGGCACGCCGCATCCGTGGGAGTTCAAGAGAGTCTGGCACCTTGAGCCTTCGCTCAAAGATCCCGATGTGGTCTACGCCGGAGCGGAGGACGCGGCACTGTTTCGCAGCGCTGACGGCGGCAAGAGCTGGGACGAGCTGGCAGGGCTCCGGGAGCACAATACCGGACCGCGGTGGCAGCCGGGAGCCGGTGGACTCTGCCTTCATACAATCATACTTGATCCGAGTGATCCCAATCGTATCTTCATCGCAATTTCCGCCGCAGGCGCCTTTCGCACCACTGACGGCGGCAAGAGCTGGACTCCCATCAACAAGGGACTCGTCTCGGACTTCATGCCGGAACCAACTGCGGAGATCGGCCACTGTGTGCATCACGTTGCAATGCATCCGTCGCGACCGGGTGTACTTTTCATGCAGAAGCACTGGGACGTGATGCGGAGCGACGACGCGGGTGATAACTGGCATGAGGTAAGCGGTAACCTGCCAAGCGACTTCGGCTTCGTGGTCGACATTCACGCTCACCATCCGGAGACCATCTATGTTGTCCCCATCAAGAGTGATTCCGAACATGTACCTCCGGACGGGAAGTTGCGTGTCTATCGCAGCCGCACCGGCGGCAACGAATGGGAGGCGCTTACCAGGGGCTTGCCGCAGGAGAACTGCTACGTGAATGTGCTCCGCGATGCAATGTCAGTGGACACGCTCGACAAGTGCGGCATCTACTTTGGAACGACCGGCGGGCAGGTATATGTATCCGCGGACGAAGGGGATAACTGGAAGCCAATTGTGCAGAACCTGCCTGCTGTACTTTCGGTTGAGGTGCAGACGCTGTCATGATCCGGATCCGTGTCCAGCTTCCGGCACATTTGCGCACACTCGCGCACGTTGCCGGAGAGATCACCGTCCAAATTGATGGCGCTGTCACACAACGATCGGTGCTTGATGCTCTTGAAGTGAACTACCCGACGCTCCGTGGAACGATTCGGGACCATATTACCCACAGGCGGAGAGCGTTTGTCCGTTTCTTCGCCTGTGGCGAGGATCTGTCGCTTGAATCCCCTGACACGCCACTGCCCGAACCGGTAGCCACAGGCAGGGAGCCATTTCTCGTCGTGGGCGCCATCGCAGGGGGATGAGCCGGTGAACTTCTCGAATGAGGAGATTCTGCGTTATTCGCGCCACCTCATCATGCCGGAGGTCGCCCTCGCCGGTCAGGCCCGGCTCAAGGCGGCGCGCGTACTTTGCATCGGCGCCGGAGGTCTCGGCTCGCCCGTCGCGCTATATCTTGCGGCGGCTGGGGTCGGGACTCTCGGCATTGTGGATTTTGATGTTGTGGATTCAACTAATCTGCAGCGACAGATTATTCATTCAACTGCCGACGTTGATCGGCCGAAAGTTGAGTCCGCTGCAGAAAGACTGCACGGCATCAATCCGTACATTACAGTACGCACCTTCGATACGCAGCTTACGAGCGATAATGCGCTCGGAATTATTCGCGAGTTCGATATCGTCGTTGACGGGAGCGATAACTTTGCCACACGCTACCTCGTAAACGACGCATGCGTTCTGGAGGGGAAACCCTACGTCTACGCATCGGTTTACCGGTTTGAAGGGCAGGCGTCGGTGTTCGCAACCGCCGGAGGCCCCTGTTACCGATGCCTCTATCCGGAGCCGCCACCGCCGGGCATGGTGCCTTCCTGTGCGGAGGGCGGCGTGCTCGGTGTCCTCCCGGGGCTGCTCGGCGTCATTCAGGCAACAGAAGCGATCAAGCTGGTTCTCGGGACAGGTGACACCCTTGCCGGAAGGCTGCTGCTCGTGGACGCGCTTTCAATGCGATTCAGCGAGCTGAAGCTCAGCCGCAGTCCCGACTGTCCGGTTTGCGGGGATCATCCGACGGTGCATGAATTGATTGACTACGAGGAGTTCTGTGGAGTTCGCGGCGAGGAGCATGATGACGGGCTTTCAGTGCCTGAGATTGGTCCGGCAGAGCTGAAGAGACTGCTCGATAGTGGCGAGGATCTCCTTCTGCTCGACGTGCGCGAACCGCATGAACGAGAGATCGTCCATATCGGCGGTCACTTCATCCCGCTTGGTGACCTGCCCGAGCGCATTCACGAACTGAATTCGGCGCATCAAATTGTAGCCTACTGCAAGAGCGGTGTCCGCAGCGCCCGGGCTGTTGAGTTCCTGCGCAGTGCAGGGTTCCGACGCGTGAGGAATCTCAGGGGCGGGATCAACGCGTGGGCCGAACTCGTTGACCCTTCGTTGCCACGCTATTAAACTCATAATTTCATGAAATTGGCATTCAGTTCACTTGGCTGTCCGGAATATACATTCGAACAGATGATCGCTGCCGCCGAGCAATTCGGTTTTCAGGGCGTGAGCATCCGTACCGCAGAGGGTACGACGGATCTCCTGGGCCTGCCGGACTTCTCGGCCAGATTACCCGAATCGCGCGCACGATTGCGTGACACCGGAGTGGAGCTTCTGTGCGTGTCGACCGGGGTGCGCTTTGCCTCCGAACTGCGGCAGGAGCGGGAGGATCAGCTTGACGAGGCGCGCCGGTACATCGATCTTGCCCTGGAACTCTCGGCGCCCTTTGTGCGGATTTTCGGCGGACCGGTGGAACCGACGCCCGATTATGAGCGCACTATGAACTACGTGGTCGAGGGTTTCCGCAGCGCGACGGATTACGCCGGTCCGCTCGGAGTAGAGGTGCTGGTTGAGACGCATGACACCTTCGCGAAAGGTTCCTCTACACGAGACATTCTCAATCGAGTAGGTCGGGAAGCTGTGGGAGTGATCTGGGACATCCTGCATTCGCTCAGGAACGGCGAGAGCTTCCGGGACACCGTCGCGGAGCTGGGAACAGACGTCCGAAACGTGCACCTGAAGGACTCTTCGGATTTCGATTCGCGTCATTTCGACGTCACGTTGTGCGGTGAGGGGCGAGTTCCCATTCGCGATGCCCTCATGCTGCTCGACGCGTCCGGATATTCCGGCTACTACGAGTTCGAATGGGAGAAGGCATGGAATCCCGGTATTCCCCCGGCAAGTGTGGCTTTTCCGCACTTTGTCCGCTACATCACCGACCTCAGACGATCACTCGACGCACGCGATCCTTACGCTTCGCATCCCGGGAAGTGAGAACGAAGATATTGCCAAAACCGATACGGTCGGGGTAGATTCCAGTAGGTTCAAGTCGCTATTTACGTAGCCTTCAGTCTTGCGCAACACGCAACTCCGTCCTGAGAACACGATACTGCTGATATTTCTGTTCAAAGAACGTCTTGCTTGACAAATAGTATTGCAGAACATGCAACCAAGGAGAAACAACTCACATGGACAATCTGGACAAACGGACAAAGATCGTCGCGACCCTGGGGCCAGCGTCGGAGAAGCCGGAAACGGTGAAGGCACTGCTCTCGGCTGGTGTCAATGTTTTCAGAATCAATTTCTCGCACAGTAATGCAGACGATGCGCGGGCCGCGATCGCCAAGGTCAGAGCCGCGCGCGCGGAGCTGAAGATGCCCGCAGCGATCATGGCAGACATAAAGGGCCCTGCTGTCCGTGTATACGGATACTCGGAGGCGCTACCGGTGGAAGCGGGTACGGTCCTCGTCATTGAATCGCGGCCGGCGGAAGGAATCGAGGCTCTCGTGTCGCCGGACTCGGTGCACATATACACCAACCTTCCGGGTATCGATACCCTCTGTGCGATCGGGCAGCGTGTTCTGCTCATGGACGGATACTTTTCGGGTGAGGTCACCGATAAGGGTGATGGCTTCATTTCGATTCGTGTCGGAAATCCCGGTTCGCTTCGTCCCAAGGCTCACCTGACAATCCCCCATGTGGATTACCCAATTCCATTTTTGTCTGATAAAGATATCAGGGACATCAGTTTCGCCGTAGAGCAGGAAGTCGAATATATCGCACTCTCGTTCGTCCGTGAAGCTACGGACATCGAAGAGGTCAGACGGCTGGTTCAGCGTACCAAAACGGCTTCGGGAAAGAAAAGCTCCTGCAAACTCATCGGCAAGATAGAGAGCGCGAAGGGGTTGTCCAACGCGGATGAGATCCTCGCAGTAGCCGATGGAATCATGGTGGCCCGCGGCGATATGGGCGTCGAAATCGCAATCGAAAAAGTGCCGATTGCGCAGAAGAGGCTCATTCGGACAGGTTACCTCGCTGCCAAGCCGGTCATCACGGCCACGCAGATGCTCGAGTCGATGATCGAGAGTCCGATGCCGACCCGCGCCGAGGCGAGCGATGTCGCAAACGCGTGTTTCGATTCGACGAGTGCTGTAATGCTGTCCGGAGAAACCGCCATGGGCCGCTATCCCATTCAGGTCGTTGAAACGATGGGAAACATCATTCGCGAGGTCGAGGCGGCATTTGACTACATGGAGTATCACCGCACAATGCCGCCGGAAGTGAAAGCCGGAGATCTGGCCGCTATCATGTCGTATAACGCAGTTTCGGTAGCGTATGAGTGCAACGCCGCGGCAATTCTCGTACTGACTGAAACCGGCCACGCCGCCCGTCTCATCTCACGATTGCGACCTCGCATGCCGATATTTGCATTCACGAAGGCGGAGACCGTCTATCACCAACTTACGATGAACTGGGGCGTCTACCCGCAGCTGCTCGAGCACCCGCTCTCAAGTCTCGACGCGATTGTATCTGAGACGATCAATAGCTGCAAAACAGCGGGCGCCCTGAAGAAGGGTGATCGAGTGGTCTACGTTGCCGGACTACCGCTCGACAAGCAGGGTACGACCAACATGGTCCGCGTAGAGACAGTTGGCTGAGCGGACAATTCACTGTTGACGCCAGTCAAACAGAACGCCGATGAGACTGCCCGAACCTGACCTGAGCGACTCGTAGATTTCAGGAGCTCGCTCAGGTTTTGAAATATCGGATATCAGAGGATCGACCGTCAGCTTATTGCTGAGCAGCAGGTCGAAGATAATCCCAAGGTTCCGCGTGATTGAGTGTTTCGACCCGTTGTCGGCGCTCGCCGTTGGATACCGCCATTCGTGTGCACCCTTCACTGTCATGGAGTTCGGGTGAAGATGAATCCGGCGGAGGAACGGCGTAGCATCGTGAGCGAACTCACCGCGGGGAGTTCCCAGCAGTATGAGCTCACCACGGTTCCCGACAAGGTTCGAGGCCTCAAGGGCGACTTCGGGCACCCCGGTTGCGTCAATGACAGTCGAACACATCTTCCCGCCGGTAAATGCCGCTACCCGAGCTTCCACGTCATCGCCTGACTGAATGGCTGCGTGCGCGCCCGAACGCATCGCGACAGCGAGCCGTTCGCCGCTTTTGTCCACAACTATCACCTTTGCACCTGATAGCAGGGCAAGCTGCGCGGCGAGGTTGCCGACGATCCCGACGCCGAACACAGCGACCCAGTCTCCAAGTTCGATGTCCGAGACGCGAATGGCAGTCATAGCCACCGCTGCCATGCGGGCAAAGACGGCGTGATCCGGTCGAAGTCCTTCGGGAACGGGGAGCACAATTGTGAGACCGGGCGTGTACTCTGCATGCCGTCCGTACGTGAAGACCAGTTGCCCGACGGGATATGCAGCCGGATCAAAGCTCTCCGCAATTGTCCCGACCGATCCGTAGCCGGGTACATACGGCAGGGACGCCCAGCTTTCGCCGCCGGAGAGCACGGCGAGTTCCGTACCGGGGCTCACAATGCTGTAGCTGTTTCGAATCAGCAGCTCGCCGGGCTTCGCGAGGTCTTCTGCCGACGGCGCGTCGTCTGTAACCGTGACCGTATCGATGCCCTGAAAGACTATCTTTTTCATGCCCTGCCTGTGCTGAGATTGTACGGGTACCCACATCGCCTGCGCAAGTCACGAATTTCAACGATCCATCGGCGAACAGCCTATGTCCCGGTAGACATTACAGCCTATTGTCCTATCGAATGGCACGTTTGTACACTAATGTCATACGGTGGTCACAATTTTCCAGAGCGAGCACGGTCTGTCCACCCGAGGGACGTGTTTGCTTTCCTCTGGTCTCACCTGGCGGAGGAAGATTGTCCAAATGGGTGCCACCACACGATTCCGGTCGTGCCCCTGGTGTTCGAACGTAATCGAAGGAGTTGTAATGTCATTAACTATCGGAGTGCCAAAGGAGACCGCACGCGGAGAACGGCGCATAGCGGTCGTCCCGGAGGTCGCGAAGAAATACCGGGGGCTCGGAGCCCAGTTGTGTATCGAGACGGGAGCTGGCGCCGGGAGCTCGGCTGGAGATGATGACTTCACCGATGCAACATTAGTCGGAAACGCAGCCGAGGTGTTCGAGCGATCTCAGGTGCTTCTGAAAGTAGCGCCTCCCACAGTCGATGAGATCCGGGCCATGCAGCCGGAATCGGTACTCATCGGGCACCTTCAGCCCTATCAGAGTGCCGAGCGGATAAAGGCGCTCAACGACAGAAAGAT
Source organism: Spirochaetia bacterium (assembly GCA_035530835.1). Classification (GTDB taxonomy): domain Bacteria; phylum Spirochaetota; class Spirochaetia; order DSM-27196; family DATKUC01; genus DATKUC01. The sequence continues at coordinate 6,494 of DATKUC010000263.1, read as the reverse complement.
ACTGAGCTTTGCTGTCGAGCTCATACCTCGAATTTCGCGCGCGCAAAGTATGGACGCACTTTCATCTCAGGCCGCGGTAGCAGGTTACCTCTGCGCCCTCATCGCTGCGAATGCGTGCCCGAAGTTCTTCCCCATGATCACCTACGCCGCAGGGACTATTCGCCCCGCGAGGGTGTTGGTAATTGGTGCCGGTGTAGCCGGACTTCAGGTGATAGCAACCGCCAAACGGTTGGGCGCAGTCGTGGAAGCATACGATGTACGCCCCGAAACAAAAGAGCAGGTTGAGTCACTCGGTGCTCGGTTCGTTGACGTCGGGGTCTCGGCCGCGGGAGCCGGCGGGTATGCTCGAGAGCTCACCGAGGAGGAGCGGGCGCTGCAGGCGGAGAAGCTCGGCAAGGCGGTATCTCTCGCTGACGTACTGGTAACCACCGCCGCGATACCGGGGCGGCGTTCGCCGGTCATCGTGACCGCAGCCATGGTCGCCGGGATGAAGAGCGGCGCCGTTGTGGTGGACATGGCGGCCGAGGGCGGCGGAAACGTCGCCGGAACAAAGGCCGATGAGACAGTCCATATGAATGGCGTTACCATCTTTGGTCCAACCAACCTTCCGAGCCGAATGCCCGTACACGCATCCGAAATGTATTCGAAGAATCTGTTCAACTTCATTTCACCGTTCATTCGTGAGGGAAATCTGGAGATTGACTGGGACGATGCGGTTATTTCAGGGGCATGCCTGACTCGCGGAGGCGAGCTGGTTCATGAAGGTGTAAAAAAGGCGCTGAACGGGAGTCTGTGATGTCGGATTTTATCTACATATATGTTTTTATGCTCGCGGCGTTTACCGGCTACGAGATCATTTCCCGGGTGCCGGTCATCCTGCACACACCGCTCATGTCCGGCTCCAATTTCGTACATGGAGTCGTGCTGGTGGGCGCTATGGTCGCCCTCGGCAGTGCCGATCCGAATGATCCACTTCAGATTATCATCGGCGTGATAGCGGTATTCCTCGGCTCGGCAAACGCGGTAGGCGGATTTGTCGTTACCGAACGGATGCTGGCAATGTTCAAGTCAGGAAAGAAGAAGGACACCGTATGACCGTGCAACTTGTGATCCGGATTGCATACGCCGTAGTTGCACTCCTGTTTATCCTGGGACTCCGGGCGATGTCCTCACCGGTCACCGCGCGACGAGGAATCCTCTGGGCGGGCATCGGCATGGCCGTTGCCATACTCGTGACCTTTGCAACTCCCGGCATGAAGAACTTCCTGCTTATCATTCTCGCGCTTGTTGCAGGCGGTATCGTTGCGGCTTGGCTCGGAAGAACCGTGAAGATGACCGACATGCCGCAGATGGTCGCGGTGTACAACGGTATGGGCGGCGGCGCGGCGGCTGCAATCGCCGCGATCAAGTTTGCGGGGGCACTCTCGCGCGGCACGAGTCTTCCGACAGCGGTTATGATTCTCGCCGTGCTCGGGTCGCTCGTCGGTGCAGTCTCATTCTCCGGTTCATGCGTGGCATTCGCAAAGCTTCAGGGAATCATGAAGCGGGCGCATCGACTCCCTGCCCAGAACTTCATCAACGCACTGCTTGCTCTCGCGGCGGTCGTGCTCGGCGTACTGATAGTAGTCCAGGGCGGACTTGGTGGCGGAGTACTTGTTGCCTTCTTCATAGTCGCGCTTGTGCTCGGTATCGTAATCACCATTCCAATTGGTGGTGCCGACATGCCGGTCGTGATCTCACTGCTCAATGCCTTCACGGGCCTCGCGGTCGGATTCGAAGGGTATGTGCTGCGCAATCCAGCTCTGATTATCGCGGGAATCGTAGTTGGCGCCTCGGGTACTCTGCTCACGCAGCTCATGGCAAAGGCGATGAATCGACGGATTCTGAATGTAATCTTCAAACCAATCACCGGCGAAGCAAAGGCAGGTGAGGCTATCGAGGGCAGCATGAAGGAGGCATCCGCCATGGACGTGGCGTCGATGATGCGGTATGCGGAGCGCGTGATTGTTGTCCCCGGCTATGGCATGGCAGTTGCAGGCGCCCAGCACAAGGTGTGGGAACTCACCCGACTCCTGCAGGACGCCGGCGTGAACGTGAAGTTCGCAATACATCCGGTTGCCGGCCGCATGCCGGGCCACATGAATGTACTTCTCGCCGAGGCTGGCGTACCCTATGAACTGATCTACGACCTTGAAGAGATAAACCAGGAGTTTTCGCAGGCTGATGTTGCCCTGGTCATCGGTGCGAACGACGTGGTGAACCCGTCTGCGCGAACCGACAAAGGCAGTCCGATATATGGCATGCCGATTCTCAACGCCGACCATTCACATAATGTCATTGTTAACAAACGCGGCAAAGGCACCGGGTATTCGGGAATCGAAAACGCGCTGTTCTACGGCGACAATACCCGGATGCTCTACGGTTCCGCGCAGTCCGCGCTTTCCGAAGTCATAGCCAATGTGAAGACTCTTGTGTAGCCGGCCGCGCAACGCAGACAGCGCGGTCACCGGATCAGTCTGCTACACGATCAGCGCGTACAGAAGGACGCCGAGAATGAACAGGCTGATACCGGTAAAGAACCACGACTTCAATCTGATAAACATGCCGATGCTCAAGGCTACCCGAACGTACTGAAGCACCACGAGTAGCAGGATACCAGCGGCGATAATTGCACCGCCGTTGGACGAAACAATTCCTTTCACCACAGCGGCGAGTGAGCGAGGCTGATTCTGCGAGGTGACGAATACTCCGAAGTTCGCCTTCGCACCCGAGTGCTCGTTGAGGTAGAGTACGCCGCCTATCACAATGACCACTGTGCAGAACATCATTCCCCAGAAGAGAATTCTTCCCATCCGTTTCTGAATACCGCGTTCGAGCTCTCTTTCTGCCTTTGTCATATCGATCCTTTTTCCAGATTCCTTCAATAAATACCGACACTCTTCGCAATCAACTGCAATCCAAGAACCGCGATGACTATGACGAAGACGAGCCGCAGAATTCGGCTTGGTGCCCGCAGCAGTACCCGCGCTCCGAAGGTGGCACCCGCAAGTACGCCGAGCACCACCGGCATGGTCAGCCCCGGATCAATATATCCGCGGGTGAAGTAGACTCCCGCACTTGCAGCTGCGGTAATGCCGATGATGAAATTGCTCGTGGTGGTCGAAATCTTGTACGGAAGGCGCATGATTCTGTCCATCGCAAGCACCTTCACCGCGCCCGAGCCGATACCAAGCAGTCCTGAGAGCACGCCCGCAACCCCGAGGAGACCTGTTCCGGCGAGCACGTGGTAGACCCGGTACTCCTTGACACCGTCAGCGGTGGGATACTCTCCCTCCATCCCCAGCCGCACCGCTATCGGGTCCGAAGGACGTTCGCTTGTCACATCGTCTTTCTGCCTCGAGGAAAGGTAGGCCGAATAGAGGAGCACAATTCCGAGCAGGATTCCGATGAACTGTGAGGGAACAACCGAAAGGAGAATTGCCCCGCCAACCGCGCCGGCCGCTGCTGCGGTCTCCAGAAAGAGTCCGATCCTCAGATTGCTCAGGCCCTGAGACATGAACGTCGGCGCGGCCGCCGAGGAGGTCACAATGACCGCAATCAATGAGGCGCCCATCGCGTAATGGATATTGACGCCCAGGAGTAGCATGAGCGCTGGAATCAGAACGACCCCGCCACCTAAACCCGTGAGTACGCCCAGAAGACCGGCAGCGAGCGAAATAAGGAAGACAAGCAGGAGGAAAAGCGTTACGGACATGAGATGGAATGACTCCTTGGCAAACCATAATAGAGTGTTCGGAACTCAAGGGCAATCGAAATTTCAGCGCATTGCCTTGATCGCCCTGACGTGAAGGAACAGCGCTGCGTGCCGACTCCACTTGGCGAGGAATGGATGTTCTTCGCACGCGAGTTCACCCGGTTGTGGTTCACCCAGCTGCTGGATGCAGAGGCCGTTCGCAGGAAGTGGATTGAGATACTGGGACAATGTACGTTGAAATCGCGGTACGTTGAAGGGCGGAAACTCTTCTGCAATCGGCGACCGGGAAAATGACCAGGTGTCTACGTAGGGATCACATCCGAAGTAATTGCCTACCAGCAACTTGTTCTTTTCACCACTGGCATCGGTGGTCCATTCAAGGCCTGGCGTGGCGAAGCAGGGGTGAAGGATCGAGAATACCAGCGCTCCACCGGGTCGAAGGACGCGAGCGGCCTCTGCGATTGCTCTGTCATAGTCGGCACCGTCCATGAGAGCCATGAACGAGATTGCCAGATCGAAGCTTTCGTCCTGGTACATCGAGAGCGCGGAAAATGATGAAACCGAGTACCTGATTCCGAGCGGTTGCTTCCGTTCAGCGTCCTGCGCATATTGGATCATACGTTCTGAAATATCGACACCACAGACACTTCGAGCGTGAGGTGCGATTTTTCTCGTATTGTATCCTTCGCCACAGCCGAGGTCGATCACATCTTTTCCGGAAACAGGGCCAATGAGCGCGAACATAGCTGGATTGTTCAATACTTCGCGGTACAGATCGTAACCGCGTCGGACCTGTTCTGCCCAGGCGGTAGCGTTCTGGTTCCAGTAACCGGAAACATCAGCGTCATCCATAATGTACCCTCCGAAATTGCTGCGTCAGAACTATAACCACCTTTGTCATGCGCTGTCACCATGTCACCGCCAATTGACGATTCACCTGACCATTGCAACGGGAAGGCCGAAAGAGTAGAATCATCGTCATACTACGCACATACAAGGCGCTGGAGGTTTCGAATGAAGAGTGTCATCTTCTATAGAAGTCACTATGGAAACACCCGTGCAATTGCCGATGTTCTTGCCCGGGAAATGATTGCCGAAGGTCATGATGCGGTGGTGAAGGATGTTCGCGATCGATTGCCGGACATGCGGGACATTGATCTCGCGATGGTTGGTTCGCCAACCCGGATGGGACGCGCGAATGGTAGGGCAGTGCGTCTGATCAGAAGGCTCCGAGGTAGCGGTTTCGCCGGCAAGTCGATTGCACTTTTCGATACCTATGGCCCGCTTCCCGCCACCGAGGCGGAAATGGAAAAGGGCCGACACCTTATCGAACCGGGAGCGGTCGGACGTCTGCGCAAGGCAGCGGTTGACCAGGGACTGCCGGTCTACGACCACGATCTGCGGTGTGAAGTCACCGGATTGAAGGGCCCGCTGAAAGAGCAGGACGTGCAGAAGGCCACAACGTTCGCAAGGGAGTTCGTTACCGCAGCGGAGAAGTAGGTCTCCACGGCTACATTGTCTCACACAATCAGCACAGACAGCCAAAGACACCCGGGAGGAAGGTCATGGAATTCTCTCATCTTGTGCGTCCCCGTTCGGTTGAAGAGGCGTACTCCTATGTCGTTGAACGGAACGCGCTATTGCTTGGCGGAGGAGCATGGTTACGCATGAGTCCAAGGAGCGTGGAGACCGCGGTCGATCTCTCGTCGCTCGATCTGCGATATATCCGGCAGTCAGGGCAACTCATTGAAATTGGCGCAATGGCGACGGCACGTGACGTCGAGACTTCAGCAGTCCTCGAACACGCGTTCGGCGACGTATTCAGACATGCGGCCGAAAACATAGTCGGCGTTCAAATGCGGAATATCGTCTCAATGGGCGGGACCATTGCCGGTCGCTTCGGATTCTCCGACCTCAATACGCTCTTTCTTGCACTCGATGCCCACCTTGTCCTTCACTCTGCCGGGGAGCTCGGAATCGAGTCCTTCCTCGCAAAAGCGCCGAAGTTTCCGCTGCTCATTGAAAAAGTCCTGATTGACAGCGGAATCCGTTCGGCGTTCAAGTCGGTACGTAATACGGCAACCGATCTTCCCATCCTCAACGCTGCAGTTGCCCTCACCCCGAAAGGTTGGAGGATAGCGGTGGGCGCGAGACCGGGGCCGGCACGGTCTGCGCCGAACGCCGCCCATCTCCTCGGTTCTGCAGAGACGCCGAGTGATGAACACATCGTCGCTGCGGCCCGGGCAACGGCCGAGGAACTTTCATTTCGGAGTGATATCCGCGGAACAGCAGAGTATCGCAGGAGTGTCTGCGCCGTACTGGTCCGTCGCGCATTAACGGAGGCAACCTCGTGAACATTACCATCACCATCAATGGACGGGAACGATCATTCGATATCCGTCCGGCAGATATGCTTGCCGACGTACTTCGTGATGCCGGTTTTGTTGAGGTAAAGAAGGGATGTGATACCGGAAGTTGCGGCGTCTGTACGGTACTTCTCGATGGTACGCCGATTCCCTCCTGTTCCTACTTCGCGGCTCGTGCGGACGGACACGAGGTGACCACTGTTGGCGGACTCGCGAGTGAAGCTGCCGAACTTGCTGAATACCTGGTTGCGGAAGGAGCGGATCAGTGCGGCTTCTGTGCTCCCGGATTCGCGATCACGGTGCACGCTATGAAGAAGGAATTTCCGTCCCCGACTGATGAACAGATCAGGCACTATCTCGCGGGAAATCTTTGC
>DATKUC010000262.1:0-10906 GCA_035530835.1 Spirochaetia bacterium | reverse complement strand
CAGCTATCAGACTGAGTCCGACAGTCTTCACCAGCTGTTCTCACAGTATGGCGAGATCGTATCTGTCAACATCATCACTGATCGGGACACCGGTCGGCCGCGCGGCTTCGGCTTCGTGGAAATGCAGTCGGCTGATGCAGCACGCGCTGCGATTTCTGCTCTCGATGGTGCCGAGCTCGACGGGCGCAAGCTCCGTGTTAACGAGGCTCAGGAACGTTCACGCCCCCGTTTCTAACATCTTCGCGTCTTCTTACATTGGTGAACAAATAGATAAGGACGGTCGGGTTTCCCGATCGTCCTTTTATTGGTCCTCTCGTTCCGATGGTCGCAGCGTAAATCCGCCTACATTATCAACTTTGGCGATTGCTCCCGCCTGCACTGCAGCCAGAAGTGCGGCACCGGTAGCTGCCTCTTCTCTCACTGACGACACCGTCAATCTCTGCCCGAAGACGCGTTCAACCGCGTTCCGAATCATGGGGTTTCGTCTCAGGCCGTTGCCGGCTCCCACAACTGCGGTATGCAGTGACCTGATCCGTTGCGGAACGCGCTGGTAGAGATCGAATAGCTCACGCACTATGCCCTCCACCGTTCCAAGCGTCAGATTTGCCGGTGTCAGACCGGAAAGCGTTATTCCCGTTATGGCACCGCGCCGGGTCGTGTCATCTCTGGTGCCGGCAAATCGCGGGTCAACTGCGGGGCGTTCATCCGTTCCGTGCGCCGATTCGGCAAGCGAGTTCATACGGGCGTAAACGTCCGCCGCGGGCGTGGCGCCGAACGCGGCAACAGTCTCCTCGAAGAAACGAGCGAGTGCCGCAAGTGTCGCTCCCGCACTTAAGGTTGCCCCGACCTGGAGAAAACCGCCGGGAAAGGGACGCAATTCGAGTCCCGGCAGCGTGTCAGGCTGTTCGGAGAAGACTGAAATCTGACCGCTCGTGCCGATACTCATCATCGCCATTGACTTCCGGTTCGGAACCGCGCTGAGGAATCCTGCCTGGTTATCCCCGATTGCAGTGGCGACAACTGTTCCATCAGGCATCGCGCCGATCCTCTCTTTCCAGTCCACCACGCGGGGAAGGAAATGCTCGGGAATTCCCAGTTCCCGAAGAGGATCGGATCGGTAGAGATGGTTGACCACATCGAACAGGCCGAGTGATGCAGCGTCGGTCGGATCGGTAACCGGGTGAGAAAGCCCTGCGAGACGGGTCGCAACATAGGAGATGATGGTTGCCAGCGATCGAGCCGACGGCGGAACGAGTCCGTTGCGCAGGTTGTAGAAGTGCGTAACCATACCGTAACCTGGTGCGGCGAAGGATCCGCTCACTTGCGCCACGTGCTCGCTGAAGGTGTGCTTTTCGTCGAATTGCTGTGCGCCGCGACCGTCGAGCCATGTCATGAGCGGTGATACCGCACGTGCCGCTGAATCCAGGTAGAGAATTCCGTGAACCTGCCCGGTTACGGCTACAGCATCGACCCTGCCTGATTTCGACAGTGCCGTTCGAAGCAGTTCATTGACCGCGCGCACTATCTTCTCAGGATCCTGAAGATGTTCCCACTGATGCTTTCCCGCCATGTGCGCCTGGTGGTCAATCGATCCGGTCCAGACGACGGTCCGGCTATCGGTATCCACGCAGAGCACGGCGACCTTCGTTGTCCCCAGGTCGATGCCAACTGTACGCATCCCCACATTCTACTTCACTGAAAACTCATGCGCTATCCCTCGTCATGCAGATCGAAATCTGTTACATTTGTTCGTGTCGCCTGACATTTTGTTCACTCGCACGTTGCGGAGGAGTTGATGAAGCGGGAAGAGATGGTAGCGCGCATCCGGTCGAAATCTGATGCGTGGGATCTGATTATCATAGGGGGAGGCGCAAGCGGACTGGGAACTGCGGTCGATGCAACATCGCGCGGCTACCGGACCTTGCTGCTCGAGCAGCACGATTTCGCGAAGGGAACCTCAAGCAGGAGCACCAAGATGGTGCACGGCGGCGTACGCTACCTGCAGCAGGGCAACATCGCGCTCGTTCTCGAAGCGCTGCGCGAACGCGGCATTCTCCAACGAAACGCACCGCACCTTGTGCACAGCCTGCCGTTTGTCGTACCAAATTACGACTGGTGGGAAGGACCGTTCTACGGTGCGGGCCTGAAGATGTATGACATGCTTGCCGGAAAGCTCGGCTTCGGCAGATCTCGATTCCTGACTCGCGAACGAACTCGTGAGCTTATCCCGACGGTAGAAACAGAGGGCCTGCGCGGCGGAATCATCTACTACGACGGTCAGTTCGACGACGCCCGTCTCGCAGTGGACCTTGCCCAGACGGCGGTAACGCAGGGCGGCACCATCCTGAACTACATGCGAGTTACCGCTTTGCTGAAGGTAAACGATATGGTGAGCGGGGTGCAGGTGCACGACGAGGAGTCCGGCGAGATCTACGAACTTACCGGCAAGGTCGTTGTCAATGCGACAGGTCCCTTTACCGACTCCATCAGAATGATGGACGACTCGTCCCTGAAACCAATCATCAGCCCGAGTCAGGGCGTTCACCTCGTTCTCGACAAATCATTCCTGCCGGGGGACACCGCCATCATGGTTCCGCACACCAGCGACGGTCGCGTACTGTTCGCAGTTCCGTGGCACAACCGGGTTGTAGTCGGCACCACCGACACACCGATCGACACAGTGCTTCTTGAGCCTCGGCCGCAGGACGAAGAGATCGGCTTCATACTCGACAACGTCGCACGCTATCTCGCGAAGCATCCCACGCGCCAGGACGTGCTCAGTGCGTACGCCGGTGTCCGTCCGCTCGTTGCTCCGGGAGGCTCGGATGACACCGCGTCGGTAAGCAGGGACGAAACAATCCTCGTCTCACCTTCCGGTCTGGTGACAGTTGCCGGAGGCAAGTGGACGACCTATCGGAAAATGGCGGAGGGAACAGTTGATCAGGCGGCCCAGATCGGTCAGCTGCCGGATCGGCCCTGCGCTACCGTCGAAACCCATATCCACGGGTACCATCGAAATGCTGCGGAGTTCGGCGAACTCTCCTACTACGGCACCGACGCAGTTCAGATCCGCGACCTGATGCACCAGGATCCGAGCCTTGCCGAGCGAGTGCATCCTGAATTGCAGTGTCTCGCGGCGCAGGTGGTGTGGGCAGTCCGGTCAGAGATGGCGCGATCAGTCGAGGATTTTCTGGCACGGCGTACCCGTGCGCTGCTGCTCGACGCGCGTCGCAGCATCGAAGCCGCGCCGAGGGTCGCCGAGATCATGGCGCGGGAGCTTGGTCGCGATTTTGCCTGGCAGGCAGAGCAGGTTGCCTCGTATACCGCTCAGGCCAACGGTTATCTGGTTCGCTGACGCTGCCCGCCGGCAGATCATCGAACTCCCGCACCGAATCAAAAACAAACCGCAGCCTCATGCGTAACTAATACAGTCAGGTGAGGTTATATATAGTGCACGGTGCTTCAAACCCCTTAACCCCGGTGCTGTCGTTGGCAGGGCCGGGGTTATCTATTCGAAATAGTAAGAGTCAATCTCCCTCGCCTTTCTCAGCGCATCCCTTCGGTCGGTCGCGCCGAGTTTCGAGTAGATTGTGCTGATGTAGTTGCGGATTGTCTGCTCTCCAAGATGGATATCGGTCGATATCTCCTTGTTGGAACGTCCCCGCAACATGTGCTTCATAATTGTTCTCTCACGCGGACTGAGATCCCAGTACCAGTCCGGAAGCGTCGTGCCGTGTACCCGCTCGGTCATCTGTCGTCCGCCGTAGAGGCTTTCGACAAGATGGCCGGCAATATCCGGCGCTATCAGGACAGAGCCGTCAAGCACTGCGCGCACCGCCGACACCAGCATTTGCGGCGCTATGTTCTTCAACAGGTATCCGTGAGCCCCATTCCGCAAAGCTTCAGTGACATACTCATCGTCTTCGAATGTCGTGAGCATGATGACCGCCGTCTTGGGCCATCGCGATCGAAGCTGCCGCGCGGTAGCCACGCCATCCATCACTGGCATGCGGACGTCGAGCAGAACCACGTCAGCGGGCTCGCGCTCCATTGCCGCGAGCGCCTGTTCCCCGTCGAGCGCGATACCCACGACCTTCATGTCCTTTGCGAGGCCTTCGATGACTACCTTCAGACTCTCGAGGAAAAGATACTGATCATCGACTATGAGGAGCTTGATCTCATCCACCGGTACGCTCCGTTCGAGGCGCTCCGATCGGCGCCTCTATCCATGGCACATCCGCGTGTACTGCGAATCCTGTGACTGTCGGTCCCGCGGTGACGTTGCCTCCCAGTTGCTCGATCCGTTCACGCATACCCTGAATACCGATCCCTTCGGTGATCTGAATGTTGCCGGATGTTCCGTTATCACTCACCGCAACCTTTATTATCCGACCTGCCGACCAGAATTGCACATCGACTTCGGTAGCTTTTCCGTGCCGGAACGCATTCGTCATGCTCTCCTGGAGCAACCGGTAGATTGCCCGCTCGGTGGTCAGGGGAAGCTGGTCCGGAAGGTTTGCGAACTCGATTCGAACGATTACGCCGGTCATCGCCTGGAATGTACGAGTCAACCTGAGGAAGAGTTTTGCACCGGCCGGTCGACGGACCGATTCGTCCCGAAGACGCCTCAGCGCCCGCCGCGCATCCTGCATGCTCTCGTTTACGTGTGACTGAGCTTTCAGCAGGAGCTGATGTACGCGCTCCTGATCGTTCGCGTCGCGGTAGAGCGCGGCCTGAATGATCATGAGGAGATTCGTCATCGTGTATCCGATGATGTCGTGGATTTCCCGTGTGATGCGCTTTCGCTCCTGATCGATCGACTCCTCCTTCACGCTCGCAGCATAGCTCTGATACTCAACATTTGCGTCCGTCAGGCGCCGGACCGCCTCTTCGAGTCGCCTGAGCTCGGCATCCCGCGCTTCGGTCTGTTCACGCTTTCTGCGGAGCGACGCCGCAAGAAAGCCCGCGAGTCCTGTGTAGAGAATTATGAAGAGAACTTCCCGTGCAGGAGGTGCGGTAAGCGTGAATCCCCATGCCGTGTGGGGTGCAAGCGCCGCAACCGCAAGCCCGACGCATGCAGCTGCCGCCGGGATGCCGTATGGCCAGGCGAATATCTCGAAAGATTCAACGACGATGGGGATGAGCGCGAAGGTCAGGATGCCGGTTGCCGGACCCAGAGCTTTCGCCAGAAAGAGTACTCCTCCCGCGCGAAGCACCAGCATGGATATTGCGATGCCCGATCCCAGGAGTGCTCCGGGAAGTGCGAGGAGCAGTGAGCCACCAATAACCCAGACAACCTGCTGTGAGTGGTCCGGCAGCAACGCAAAATCGGAGCGGGAAATCAGGAACGTTCCTCCGGCCATGAGATAGCACGCACCGGTTATGACAAGACTGGCAAACGGCCTCTGGAGTCGAACCATCCTGTGCGGATCATAGCACGAAACCGCGATTCAGGCGAACCGGATGCGGAAATCGACATGAACGTCGTTAAAAGCGAAAAATTTACCGAATTGATGATTTTTTTCCCGCCATTTTCAACTTATCCGTTATAATTCAGAATAGTCATATTCAGCTGGCGATAGGCTGACGAGCCTACCGCCATATGGAGGAGGTTGATGTGAAAAGGATTGCGTGCATAGTGTTTGCGGCGCTTCTCGCCTCATCGGCAATGGCTTTTGCCAATGAAACAAAGAGTTCGCAGATTCCATGGATGGCATCGTTCGACCACGGGGGCGACCTGAACTTCTATGGGACAGTCGGACTGTCTTACTACGGATTGAGCGCCTCGGCAGGGCCGGAGTTCATGATCAACCAGTTTGACGCAGGCGGAGTGCCCCTTTCCCTGGGCATCATGGTTCGCGGGGTTGCAACCTTTGCGTCGTACTACGGCTACAACTGGATATCGTGGGGAGCGGCTCCTGCGGTGAGCCTCCACTGGGGCGTTGACTTCGGCGGCCCGGCGAAGTTCGATCTCTATGCTGCTCTCGGTCTTGGCATCTACGGCTTCAGCCAGGCATTTCTGAACTATTCAACGATCAACTTCGGCTTCGCGTTCTTCTCGGGTATCGCATGGCACTTTTCCGATGCCATCGCGCTTATCATAGATTCCGGCTATGTCGGCTGGGCGTACGAATACGGGATAGGACTGAAACTCAAACTCTGACGACCGCATTTTTCGGAGAGGCTTCGGTTCGCCGGGACCCCTATCCCGGTTCCGGAGCCTCCTCATCATATCTGCCGAGCACGCGAGCGGCGACCGCTTTCATGGCCGCCGCCGCAGGGCTCAGGTTGCCCGCTTCCCTGCGGGCGAGAAACAGTGTCCGCGACGGCGATGGATCTTCGAGCCGCATGTACGCGGGCCCCTCCTTTTTCATAACCATTCGGGGAACAATACTCACTCCGAAGCCTGCCTCGACCAACCGCTGGACCGTTTCGATCTCGTCACTCTCATAGACGATACGAGGATTCACCCCGGCCTGGGAGAGAGCCGACAGCACGATGCTCCGGTAACCGTGACCCTGTTTCATGAGAATAAACGGTTCACCGCCAAGTTCCTTCATCACAACCGCACGCATTCTCGCAAAGGTGTGGCTCCGTGGAACCGCCAGGACCAGCGGTTCGGTAAATAGCGTTTCGGACGCAATTCCCGAGTCCAGCCCCGCCTCGTCGATAATTGCGAGGTCGATTTCAAACTCGCGGAGCGCGCGGGCAAGTTGGGGGGAAGAAGCTTCACGCAGCTTCACCTGCACTCCGGGATAGGTGTCGAGAAAGGCACGCAGGAGCCGGGGCAGAAGATACGCACCGGTAGTCGGAAGGCAGCCGAGCGCAACGCTTCCCCGCGTGAGACCCGCAAGCTCATCAAGTTCGTGCCGTCCCGCCTCAAGCTGTCTGATTGCCTCGGCCGCGCGAAAACGAAAAAGCTCTCCGCGCTGGGTGATGCGTGCGCCGTGACGGCCGCGGTCGAACAGTGTCCCGCCGAGTTCGGACTCAAGTTTCGCGATCTGGGCCGAGAGCGAAGGCTGCGAAACGTGGCAGGCTTCTGCCGCTGCGGTGAATGAACCGGTCTCGGCAATCGAGAGGAAGTAGCGAAGTTGATGGATTTCCATACTCAACTCCTATGTAATACATAGATAACATATCTTATACAAATACTTTGACTTCGTGTACTATTGCACCACTGAAGGATTTGGAGGCTCTATGGCAAAAGGAACTCTCTATAACAAGATATGGGACGCACATTCGGTGGCGACGCTTCCGACCGGACAGACCCAGCTCTTCATCGGCCTGCATCTGGTGCACGAAGTGACCAGTCCTCAGGCATTCGACATGCTGCGTGAACGCAATCTGAAGGTTGCCTATCCGGACCGCACTTTCGCTACCGTTGATCACATTGTTCCCACATCGACTCACGAACGACCATTTATCGACGGGGAAGCCGAACAGATGATGAAGGCGATCGAAGTCAACACACGGAACTTCGGCATCGATTTTTTCAACTTCGAAAGTGGCCGTCAGGGCGTAGTCCACATCATTGGGCCGGAACTCGGACTCACCCAGCCCGGCATGACGATTGCCTGCGGCGATTCGCACACCTCGACTCACGGCGCGTTTGGAACGCTCGCATTCGGCGTCGGTACCTCACAGGTGCGAGACGTGCTCGCCTCTCAGTGTCTTGCAATGGATCCGATGAAGGTGAGACGAATCGAGGTGAACGGAAAGCTCGGTACCGGAGTCACTCCGAAGGATGTCATCCTCTTCATTATAAACCGACTCGGGGTGAAGGGCGGCATCGGCTTCGCGTATGAGTACGCCGGTGACGTCTTTGATTCCATGAGCATGGAAGGGCGGATGACAGTCTGCAACATGTCAATCGAGGGCGGTGCCCGTGCCGGCTATGTCAATCCGGATCAGACCACCTTCGACTATCTTGCAGGCCGCGAGTATTCGCCAAAGGGTGCGGAGTGGGACAAAGCGGTGGCGCGATGGAAAGCTCTCGCTTCTGATTCCGGCGCAGAATATGACGATGTTGTCAGGTACAACGCATCGGACATCCAGCCAATGGTTACCTGGGGTGTGACACCCGGACAGAGCGTCGGAATCGACGAGCTGCTTCCGGATCCGGCCCGGGTCTCGGACGACGGCGAGCGAAAATCGATGGAGCTTGCCTACCGCCACATGAAACTTGCTCCGGGGCGCAGGATGGAGGAGACCAGAATCGACGTTGCGTTCATTGGAAGCTGCACAAACGGGCGCATCTCCGATCTGCGGGCAGCAGCCGAGGTGGTACGTGGCCGGAAGGTTGCAGGTGGTGTGAAGGCGTTCGTTGTTCCCGGCTCCATGCAGGTTCGCAAGCAGGCGATAGAGGAAGGGCTTGACCGGATATTTGCGGAAGCCGGTTTCGAATGGCGTGAAGCAGGCTGCTCGATGTGTCTTGCGATGAATCCCGACAAACTGAAAGGCGATCAGGTTTCGGCAAGTTCGAGTAACCGCAATTTTATCGGCAGACAGGGCAGCCCGACCGGGCGCACGCTGCTCATGTCACCGGCAATGGTCGCAGCAGCGGCAACAGCCGGTCATGTGGTGGATATCCGTAAGCTCACCGCAAACCCCTCGAAAGGAGCGCATCATGTCTAAAATAACCCGCATCGAAGGCCGCGCAGTTTCAGTTGTCGGTGATGATATCGACACAGACCGCATCATTCCCGCTCGTTACCTGAAGGAGATCACCTTCAGCAAGATGGGGGAGTACCCATTCTTTGACGAACGGTTCAACCCCGACGGAAGCAAGAAGGATCATCCGTTCAACAAGCCGGAAAATCAGGGTGCTGCGATCCTCATCGGCAATTCCAACTTCGGTTGCGGCAGTTCCCGTGAGCACGCGCCGCAGGCCCTCTATCGCTGGGGAATCAAGGCGGTTGTTGCTGAAAGTTTTGCCGAGATATTTGCCGGAAACAGCACCATGATCGGCATGCCGACAGTGCTTGCGGAGAAGGCCGACATCGAGCGGTTGCAGAAACTGTCGATTGAGAAGCCTTCCACGGTTTTCACCCTTGATCTTGCAGCGCTCGTGATCACTGCCGGCGACCTGTCGGTAAAGATTACGATGCCGGAAGGCAGACGCCGCGCGCTCGTCGACGGCATCTGGGACAGTACGACACTGCTGGTCGCGAACGCCGAGAAAGTGAAGCAGACTGCCGCAGGCCTTCCCCCGATTTCGAATGGAGCTCACCGGTGAGTGAAATAGCCTAACCGGTTGACAGGTACCCGAACTGCACTTATTCTAACGTAGTTTGTCAACATCTACGTCGGCTGAACGGAGCGAATGCTCCGTTCGCCAGTTTTCGGAGGTGCGGTGGTTACCGTTCAGAACGTTGTAAAACACTTCGGTGGGCTTGCGGCTGTCGACGGGTGTAGTTTCGATATACCATCCGGTTCGATTACCGGGCTCATCGGACCGAACGGAGCGGGTAAATCCACACTGTTCAACATAATTGCGGGCTTCATCAAGCCGGATTCCGGCAAGATTACCGTAGACGGAAACGATGTTACCGGCATGTCCCCACACCGCCTTTTTCACCGCGGTGTGGTACGGACGTTTCAGATTCCGCACGAGTTTGATCGCATGACGGTTCTGGAGAACCTCATGGTTGTTCCGCCGCATCAGATCGGCGAACAGATTCTCTCTTCCCTCCTGACCTTTCAAAGAGTAAAAAAACAGGAACGCATTCTGCGCAAACAAGCCGACGAAGTGCTGCGGTTCGTGAACCTCTCGCACGTCCGTGACGAGCTTGCGGGGAATCTTTCCGGTGGGCAGAAGAAACTGCTCGAGCTTGCGCGTACCATGATGACGAGTCCGCGCATCGTTCTGCTTGACGAGCCGGGAGCTGGCGTGAACCGAACGCTGCTGCAGAAACTTGCCGACGATATTCTGCGGCTGAACCGCGAGCTCGGCTATACGTTCTGCATCATCGAGCATGACATGGACCTGGTTGCGCGACTGTGTGACCCCGTTATCGTGATGGCACAGGGCAAGGTCCTTGCCCAGGGAAAGATGGAAACGCTGAGACGCGACGAACGAGTCAGGGAAGCGTATCTCGGCGGAACCGCGTGAGGAGAGCAACAGTTGGCGATATTGCTTGATGCCCAGGCAGTACACGGCGGGTACGGGGCAGTTGACATCCTGAAAGGCATCTCGTTGCGAGTGGATGAAGGGGAGTTCGTCTCCATAGTCGGGCCGAATGGTGCCGGGAAATCCACTGCAATGAAGTCTCTGTTCGGTCTTATCAAGATCCGGAAGGGAAGCATCCTGTTCAACGGCAGCGAGATCACCGGTTTGCGCCCCGACCAGGTCGTGCGGCGCGGCATCTGCTACGTGCCGCAGGAAGCAAACGTCTTCCCATCACTTTCAGTACGTGAAAATCTGGAAATGGGAGCCTTCATCCGCAACGACGACATTTCTGCCGACATCGAGCGGGTGTATCAGCTGTTTCCAATCCTGAAGGAGCGTCGCAGGCAGCTCGTCGGAACCATGTCAGGCGGACAACGCCAGATGGTGGCAATGGGGCGGGCGCTGATGCTGAATCCGCGGCTACTCATGCTCGACGAACCTTCGGCCGGACTCTCTCCTGCACTCATCGAATTGACTTTCGAAAAGATTCAGGAGATCAATCGCACCGGCGTGAGCATCCTGCTCGTGGAGCAGAATGCAAAGCAGGCGTTGAAGATTTCGCATCGCGGCTACGTGCTGGTCATGGGCACGAACCGTTTTGAAGATACCGGGATGAACCTGGTCAATAACAAAGAAGTAGCCGAAATGTTCCTCGGTGGCTGAAGAGAGGGAAAGTGCTTTACGTTGTCCAGCTGGTAGTCTACGGCATTGTGCTCGGAAGCATCATTTCGCTTGGTG
>DATKUC010000261.1:0-2188 GCA_035530835.1 Spirochaetia bacterium | reverse complement strand
TGGAGCAGACCGATTGTGGCTCCCGGGAAGACCTGCGTGAGCTCCTTGTGCATCGATTCAGCATCCTTCAGCTCCAGCTTGTCAGACTGTTCGATGAGCGGATAGACGAAGTACGCCTGATGCCCCGACGCGATCTCTCTGCGAACCCAGTCGTACACCTTCTGCTCATTGCCCTGACGCGCAAGGTGAGTTTCAACTCGCTTACGACCGGCCGGCATGGTCCGGATCTCCTGGACATCAAGATCTCCGAATACAGACAGCGCAAGCGTCCGTGGAATCGGGGTAGCCGTCATCATGATCGTGTCCGGATTCCGGCCCTTTCCAATGAGGGAGTTCCGCTGCGCAACACCGAACCTGTGCTGCTCATCGACAACTGCAAGCCGCAGATCCCTGAACTCCACGCTCTCGGTGAAGACTGCGTGTGTGCCGACAAGCAGATCGATCTCACCCCGCTTGAGTGCCGCAAGCAGCTGCGTGCGCGCGGTGCCTTTCAGGTTACCCGACAGGAAAGCAATGCGCACGCCGATTGGCTCGAGAAAGCGAGCTGCGTTCTCCGCGTGCTGGCGCGCAAGCAGCTCGGTGGGCGCCATGAATGCGACCTGCTGTTTCGCCCCGACGTAGAGCAGGCTCATGAAAAACGCCACGAGCGTCTTCCCCGAACCGACCTCGCCCTGCAACAGCATGGCGACACGGTTCCCGCCGGAAAACGATTCGAAATGAGACCGAATAACGCGGTCCTGATCCTCGGTAAGTGCAAAGGGCAGTCGTGCACGTAACTTGTTCTGAAGCGCCGTTGCCGACTCGATAAGCCGCGTATCCGGCGGCTTACCCGGAGCGCCACGCCTGCGTTCCACCGCACGCCGTCCGGCGGCAAATTGCAGCAGGAAAAGCTCGTGATAGGCGAGGGTTCGGCGCGCATCGGAGGCTTCAGACAGCGTCTGCGGCAGGTGGACGTTCCGCAGCGCCTGGGATTCGGGCACGAGCGAACGGCGCCTTCTCAACTCTTCGGGTAGCTCGTCGGTGAGATTGTCTGCGTACTGCCGTATTGTCTGTCCAATGATCTTTCGGAGCAGAGTCTGCGTGAGCCTTCCGGCAAGCGGGTAGACCGGGATGATTGCGGCGAAACGGCCGGGATCGTCAGACCAGGGTTCGAAGTCGAACGCGGCGGACTGCAGCTCGCCGAACCGATAGGAAAAGGAGCCTGCAACGTAGATCCGCATGCCCGGCAGAAGCTTCTGAGCGAGGAAGTTGCGGCCAAAGCAGACGAGGTACGCCGCGGCAGATTCATCCTTGATGTGAACTTTCAGCGTCTTCTGTTTGCCGAAGCCGAAAAACTCGTGCCCCTCTACATAGGCTACTGTATTGACCGACAGTCCTTCGAACGCCGCCTGAAGCGGCCTGCGATGTGAACGGTCCTCATAGTCCCGGGGGAGATGAAGGAGCAGATCACGAAGCATGGTGACGCCGAGCGATTTCAGGTCGGCGAGGGTTGAAGGACCGACGCCCTTCAGATGGGATACCGGCGTCGACAGCTCGGTCAGGTACATGTCCGGTTGTGGCGACTATACCGGGAGGCGAACAAGTAGCATCGTCAATTGCCCGATCAGGAAGTTGCCGATGAGGATTACCGCGAGATCTACGCCACCGAACACGAGCAGCCCATTCTGATATGAGACTGACCTTCCCCCGAACAGCTTCTGGGTGAATCGGTATACAATCGGTTCGACTATGTGATCAATTGTGAGCCAGAATCTGTTCGCCGTATTGAAGTTGGCGAAGGTCCCGACAAGTCGGACTATCGCAAGCGCGAGAAAGAGAATGAGAAAGAAGCCGACCGCCGAAGCGATCGCGCCGACAATGATGGCTAGAACGATGCCGAGCGAGATGACTCCGAGAAACGCAACCGAGTTCAGGATATTCCCGACGATGGAAACAACAAGGATAGCGGCGACGGGTGAGAAATCGACGTTACCGAAGCGGAGCCAGCCGAACCTGCGAAAGAAGTTCAGATAGGGATCTGTTATGCGGGCCAGAATTTCGAACGGCTTACCGTGGTAGGAGACGCCGCTGAACCAGGTCAGCACGATTCGGACAACAAGAACGATCATGTAGATCGATATGAGTGTGCTCACCAGTCGAAGCGCAACGAACATACGGTTCTCCTCTTTGCGGGGCTACTGTTTCCACG
>DATKUC010000260.1:0-3316 GCA_035530835.1 Spirochaetia bacterium | reverse complement strand
CAGGGAAAAGTGAGTTCATTCAACGACTGGGGGGTAATGGTATTCAGGCAGCCAGTCATATCCTTATTCCTCGAAGGTTTGCTACTCGGGAATCGTCTCCTGGCTTCCGGTTCAATTTACTTGCGGCGTCTTCTCGTCCAGTTGCAGGACAATGACCTTCTGCCGCGTTCATCCCCGGTTACAGTGGCGGGACCGCTACGGATTCTCACCGTATTCCGTTGTCCCCGAGCTGGACAGCTGCAAAGAGTATAACCGGGATGGCAAGGTGGCGCAATGTGCGAGGTGCAATCAATCAGGTTCGATCGGACAGTTGACGACAAATTCGGCGCCGCCGTCGGATCTCACCGAGAGGGTACCGGTAAGCTGCCGCACCAGTGCGTTCACTATCGTGAGGCCGAATCCGTGAAACTCCGGGCTGTCGACAGGCGCGGGAAGTCCGCGGCCGTTGTCACGAACCCGCAATTCAATCCGGTCTCCTGGCTGAGTGCAGCTGACTTCCACAATGCCGCGTGTTCCCGGCTGGAACGCATGCGTAAACGCATTCGTTATGAGTTCGTTCAGGATGAGGCCGAGCGGCACACACGCTCGCACCGGCAGCGGAAAACTGCTGATGCGCCGTTCAATCTGTACGCTGCCTCCGGTTGCATCAAGCGCATGAGAAATCTCGTCGGCGAGGTCGTCGAGGTAGACCTGCGCGTCGACCCGATCCACGAGATCGGAGCGATGAAGTTTTTCGTACAACGCTCCCACCGTGCGAACACGAGCCTGCGCCTGGCGAAGTGCGGCTTCCGCCTGGAGGTTTTCCGTGCGCGCGGCCTGAAGGGAGAGCAGGCTGCCAATCACCGCGATATTGTTCTTTATCCGGTGGTGCACCTCTTTCAGGATCATCTCCTTTTCGCCCAGCAGCGCAAGTACATCCCGTTCAGTTGCTTTGCGAGCGGTGATGTCGCGCGCGGTCACCACATACCGGTGTTCCTTTCCGATAACTGTGAAGTGCGCACTGAGCTCGACCGGGAAGATCGTGCCGTCCCGCGCGCGAGCCATCCACTCGAACGGCGGCAGCTGCTGCGAGCGTGCGCGGTCGAGGCGTTCAGTGAGTTCGCCTCCGGTGTAGGGAGGAGTTCCGGAACTAAGTTCACCGACTGTCAGGTGCGTGAACTCTTCGCGGCTGTAGCCGTACATCTCCGATGCAGTACGGTTCGCATCCACTATGATTCCGGTTTCTCCATCCTTCACCAGAACCGCCTCATTCACCGAATCGAGCACCGCGGACAGATACTGCCGGTTGCTCTCGATCTCCTCGCGCGTTCTTACCGTCTCGGTTACATCCTCGATGATACCAATTGCAGTGTCGATTTCAGTATCATATTCCGCGGCCGAAAGAACATCGCGGATGGCGCCGTCATCCTGGCGTTTGATCTTGAACTCCGCACGGTAGTGTTCGTGGTGATTTCTGAGCCTCGTGATCCCTTCGTCGAGCAGTGGGCGATATTCGGGAAGCGGAACTGCGGTGATATCTTCCAGCATGAGCGGCGAGTCGGACATACCGTAGATTCTTCGCGCACCGGTGGATGCGTAGACCCTGCCGGTCGTGAAATCGATCTCCCAGTTTCCGACTCCTGCAATTCGCTCCGCACGTTCAAGCCGTCTTTCGGATTGTTCAAGCTTCAATCGCGTCGTGACCGAATCATTGACGTTCACCAGGGAACCGCGCGCGGCGGTTCCCGGCGAGTCGCCCTCCATCACCATCGCCTGCGTCCGACACCAGATGTAGGCGCCATTCTTCGCCCTGAATCGGAACTCAGCCGGCTCATCATTCTCGTCATGTTCCTGAGGAAGTGCGCGTCGCAGACGCTCGCTGTCATCAGGATGCACGAACTCGAGGACGCTTCTGTTGATGAACTCTTCCGGATCGTATCCGAGTATGGGTTTTATGGCGCGGCTGACGTAGAGGATTGTGCCATCCGCGGCTATCTCATAGATCGCGTCGTGGATGCTTTCGACGAGATTCTGGTATCGTTCGCGCTCGTGCCGCAGCGATTGATCGACTTTGAACAGGTCGAAGGCGGACTCGACGCTCGAAAGAAGCGTGAGTTCGCCGCTTCCCTTCTGGATGATTCCGTACAGCTTGATGCTTCGGATGCGGGAGAGCTGATCTGCGTCGCGGAGCGAGGTAAGCAGGACAATCGGAAGTTCACGCTTCGCGAGAATTTCAGCGGCTACACGCGTCCCCGTTCCCTGTTCGATCTCAGGCTCCAGAAGTACCAGGTCGATCTGCCGATCCGTATCGCCTGAGGTTGCCGCGTCGATTGCCTCGCTTCCGGATGTCACCGGCAGCACGCGAAAACCGTGGTGCGTGAGGCATTCCGCAGCTCCCCCCGTTGAGGCAGGATCGTCGTCCACAACGAGAATTGTGCGGATATCGTCTTCCACCTGGTTTGCTCCCGATCCTATTATCGTACCGATGATTGCAACCGTCAATATTTGAAGTGAATTCTCTCCAACTCCAACTTTTTCTCCTTATTGTCCTGTATTTTTATCGATAACTATTGACCTATATATGATCAGGTGGTAGAATTCGAATTACCCCACTGATCCCGAGGACACGTCTGAGGGAGAAGGAAACCACATGACCACCTTCAAAGACCGCATCATGCATCCAGGGGAAGTCGAACGCTATCTCGACTCCGCGGGCAACGACTTCATCGACGACGAGCTCATCGAGAGACAGATTGCGGAGAACCGCAATCCGGACCCACAAAGGATCCGCGACATTCTCCAGAAGTCACGGGCAATCCAGACGCTTGAACCCGCCGAGACTGCAGCGCTGCTGAACGTAGAGGATCCCGAGCTACTTGAGGAGATGAAGCGCACTGCGTTCGAGATCAAGCTCCATGTGTACGACAATCGCATCGTCACCTTTGCTCCGCTCTACGTCTCAAACCACTGCGTAAACAGCTGCGAGTACTGCGGGTTTCGCGTGGAGAACAGGGACATGATCCGTCGACGCCTCACGATGGAAGAGATCGCGGCCGAGACCCGGGCACTTGCCGGTACCTACGGGCACAAGCGGCTCGTCGCAGTTTTTGGTGAACACCCGTCTTCGCACGTAGACTATATCGTCGATACGATCAACACGATCTATGACCAGATTGTCCCCACCCGCAAGGGGCACGCATCGATTCGGCGGGTCAACGTGAATGCCGCTCCGCTCGGCATCGAGGATCTGAAGCGAGTGAAGGAAGCGGGCATCGGAACGTTTCAGGTGTTCCAGGAAACCTACCACCACGACACCTACCGCAAACTCCACGGTTCC
>DATKUC010000259.1:0-10672 GCA_035530835.1 Spirochaetia bacterium | reverse complement strand
GCACAGCCATCCGCAGCTACTGCACAGCCATCCGCAGCTACTGCACAGCCATCCGCAGCTACTGCACAGCCATCCGCAGCTACTGCACAGCCATCCGCAGCTACTGCACAGCCATCCGCAGCTACTGCGCAGAAACCTGTCGAACAATCCTGGAATATCCACTTTCTGCCCGACGATACCTACCTCACGGCGAAAGCTCGCGGCGAACTTGCGAAAATCACCGACGAGCTGCTCGGATCGACTATTACCGCGGTCACGATCGTAGGTCATTGTGCTATTGCGGGAACCGAGGAAGGAAGGACCGAGATTTCAGACGGACGTGCGTCAAATGTGTACGACTTTCTGTCCCGAAACGGACTGGAACTTCCGAAGTCAACAGTTGTGAAAGGTGTCGGTTCGGCAAACCCTCTCACACTCGATCCAGCCGATCAGGACTTGAACCGGCGAGTTCAGGTAACCGTGACCTATCGGAGGCGATAGTCAAGTTCACGTCGGCTTCGAGTGGAAATAGTCGGCCTGTTCAGAGTATACTTACTGAGGTTGCTGCAGTGGCCGAAGAAGTTCCGTGTAAGGAGAGATGACATGCACAGCCCCATCTTCTACGTGAAAGTCAAAGCAGATCTGGAAAAGGCTTTCCGTGACTTTTTCCCTCATATGTCTTCAAGCTATATTCGGATGTCAAAGCTGTTCAAGCAGGACACGAGGTATCCGGTCCTCGCCGTGGAAAAGGTCACCGTTTTTACCAAGGACGGGGATGAATCGGAGTCGGCGCGATTTCTCGTACCCACTGAAAACCGCAACTTCATCTGGATCCAGCAGGAGCTCTTCGAGTTCTCCGGACTCTCCTCGGACGGTGAAAGTTTCGGATCCTGATGAGTCCCCATACCCGGAAGCTGCTCTGCATCAGCGTTGGCAATTCAAGTGTTGCAATCGGTCTGTTCCAGGGAGCCGAACTGCTTCATCGGTGGCGGCTTTCCACAGACAAGCAGCGGACTTCCGACGAGTACGGCATTGCGATTCGCGCACTCCTTGACCTGGTCGCGGAATCCCCGAAGCAGATCGACCGGGTCGTTCTGAGCAGCGTTGTGCCCTCACTTGCGGCTGATTTCCCGACACTCATCGAGAACGCCTTGCAGCGAAAACCGCTGGTTATCAGCAGTCGATTGAATCTCGGTTTGCAGATTGCTATCGATTCCCCTCAGGAGCTGGGAACGGATCTGATTGCGAATGCAGCCGCCGGTCATAGTCGATTTCCGGACAACTGTATCGTCGTGGATTTCGGCACGGCGCTGAGCCTGACGGTGGTCGACCGTGACGGAAAGATCCGTGGAGCCTCCATTGCGCCGGGAATGCATGCGGCGATGGAAGCGCTCTCGAAGAGCACAGACCAGCTGCCGCGAGTGCCGCTGGTCCCCCCACCCGCGGCAATCGGCACAAATACCGTGCATTCCATTCAGTCGGGCGTGGTCTTTGGATACATCGGACTCGTTGAAGGCCTGCTCAGCAGGATGTCCGCGGAGCTTTCGGGCAGGACAGTGGTGGTCGCAACCGGTGGACTATCCGGGGCTATAGCTCCGCATATTGCCGCAGTGGATGCGATCGAACCGTGGCTCACGCTTGAGGGGCTGAGAATTATCGCTGAACTGAATCCGGAGACTGTGTGAACGAACCGCTTATCACGAAACGAATCAAGGATGACGATGCGTTCTTCACCGTGCAGTGGTCGACACTCAAGAGGGCGGAGAAGTTCGAAATCCTCGCGAGCGTGCCGTCGGTGTCCGGGATTGTCGAGCTCTATTTTGAAGACAGTAACCACACACTCAACTATATCGATATGTACCGTGCATGGTACGGCGGACTGAGAAACGTGCTGAGGGAACTGGTCGATCCCACCATCGCGCGTGAAGCAGGATTGCGAGAGCTTGCGAAGCGGCGCGTGCTCGTCTACCGTTATTCGATGAGTAATTCTCACGCGGATATATCCGACGTGCTCTACTTCTTTGCGAACGTACGTAAACGGCAGCCGGTCCAGACCGGGGCTCCCGGGGTACCGCGTGATTCCAGTCCCACCGAGCCGTCCGGACGATTTCGCTACATCTACGTCAATGAAGAATCACCTGACAAACTGGTAACAATATAGAGAGGCGCAACATCATGGTGGAACTTGCAGTCGACGGACAAGGTGAACCCTACCGGGTTGAGCCGCAGAAGATCATAGCACTTGGGCTGAACTATCGGGATCACATCGCGGAAAGTGAATCGGTTCGCGTGAAGGGCCTCACCACCGAGGTGCCGGCCGAACCTGTTCTGTTCCCGAAAACGCCGAATGTGCTTATCGGAAACGGCGAGGCGATCGTACTGCCGGAAATTGCGGAGACCTACGGCTTCAGCGATCCGAGAACCGACCACGAAGCGGAACTTGCAATCATCATCGGGAAACGGTGCAGGAATGTGACCGAAGCGGATGCCTACGACGTCGTCTACGGCTACACGTGCATGAACGACGTGAGTCAGCGAAACATACAGAACGGCGACAGGTCAGGCTGGTTCCGTGGCAAATCATTCGACACCTTCGGACCGATAGGACCGCGAATAGTTCCGCAGTCGCTCATCGGCGATCCGCAGCAGCTTGATATTGTGTGCAGAAAGAACGGGAAGGTCGTCCAGCAGTCAAACACGCGGCACATGATCTTCTCAATTCGGCAGATGATTGCATTCATATCGCGGAACTTCACGCTTGAGGCGGGGGACATCATCCTTACCGGTACGCCAAGTGGGGTAAGTCCGCTGCGCCCCGGAGATGTAGTCGAAGTCGAGATCGAGAGAATCGGCATCCTGCGCAATACGGTCGTCGCGGAGGCAACTACCGCTTAACGCCAGCTGATACCAGTTCCGTGAGGAACTTGCGAACGTCGGATGGCGATTCGAGGAAGTACCGGGCATTCGAGTAGTCCACGCCCACCTTGATGGTGAATGCCGTTTCCGGAAGAGCGGCGAACATATCCTCGTCGGTCCAGTCATCCCCGATTGAAAGGATAAACTGATTCTCCTTCGCGGACGCCCATCGTCTGACGGCGTTACCCTTGTCGATTCCTGAATTCTTGACTTCAAGAACCCGTTTGCCTTCGAGCACGGAAACGTCAAAGTTCGCGGTCAAGCTGAGCAGCGCGTCTTTCAGTTCGGCAACGCGCACCGATGCGAGCTCCGGTTCAGCGCGACGGTAGTGCCATGCGAGCGAGAAGTCCTTCTCTTCGACGAAGGTGCCGGGCGTTCGATCGACGTATCGCTCCATAATTGGACCGATGGTTTCCTTCCAGTCGTTCCGGTCGGTGCCGAGAAGGTGCCATTCGCGCGAGTCAGTTTCCCGAAACCACGCTCCGTGGTCTGAGACAAGGCCGATGGCAAGGCCGCCGAACCAGTGCTCGAGCTCCGGCCGCGACCGTCCACTCACCACCACCAAGGTTGTGTGCAGATCCGCCTGCAGACGCGAGAGGAGCTGGATAAGTTCGGTATCCGGCGCCGCCTTTGATGGCCGATCGGCAAAGGGGACGAGCGTGCCGTCGTAGTCGAGCAGGATCAGTCTGTCGGGTCCCCGGCGGTAGGCGGCGATCATCTCCGACCTGACGTCCAGGCTCAGGCTGAGCGCTCTGAGGCCATGCTGATCCTGCGCGGCTGTGTTGAGTTTGTCGACGAAGTCGCTCGCCCAACGGTGGATGTCGTATCTCCGGAGTCGCTCCTGCATCGCCCGGTTGCCTTCGATCTTCTCTTCATCACCCATTTCGAGTCCGGTCCGGATTGCCTCGGCAATCTGATCGGTGTTGGTTGCATTCACGATGATCGCCTCCCCGAGTTCCCGGGCCGCACCTGCGGTTTCGCTTAAGACCACCACCGCCTTCATGTCGGACCGGGTTGCGATGTACTCCTTTGCGACAAGATTCATTCCGTCACGTAGCGGTGTAACGAGAAGGAGGTCGGCACGGGCGTAGAGGGCCGTGAGTTCGTTGAAGTCGAAGGTGCGAAAGAAGTATCGAATAGGAGTCCAGTCGATCCTGCCGAACTCACCGTTGACTGAGCTGACCATTTCATCGAGTTCGCGCTTAAGCTCGGCATACATCGGCACTTTCGTGCGTGAAGGGGAGACGATTACGACCATCGATACGGCTCCCGCAAGTTCGGGGAATCGTTCGAGCAGCAGTCTGAATGCCGTGATACGCTGCGGTATGCCCTTCGAATAGTCGAGCCGGTCGACCGAGAGGATCAGTTTCGTACCGGCGAATTCGGTCTTCAGACGCTCGATCTCTCCGCGAACTACCGGATCCTCAGAGGCGTGTGCGTATTTCTCGTAGTCGATACCCATCGGGAAGACATCAACTTTGATCATGCGGTTATCCCTGCGGATTGTCCCGAGCCGGTGGTCGAGTCCGTTCACACGGCGCACGCTCGACAGGAAATGACGGGCGTAATCGTACGTATGGAATCCGACCAGGTCAGATCCGAGCAGTCCATCGAGGATTGGTTCGCGCCACGGAAGGAGCCGGAAGATTTCGTATGAAGGAAACGGGATGTGAAGGAAGAATCCCACGGTCGCGTCCGGAAGGCGGTCCTTGAGCAGAGAGGGGAGGAGCATGAGCTGATAGTCGTGTACCCAGATCAGGTCACCGGGTTCGGCGATCTCAAGTACACGCTCCGCGAACTTACTGTTCACGCTGACATAGGAATCCCACAGGCTGACGTCGTGTTCTGCGTAGGTGAGGAAGTAGTGAAAGAGCGGCCAGATTACTTTGTTGCAGAAGCCGAAGTAGAAGCTTTCTATCTCATCGGAGTTCAGGTCCACTCCGACACTCGAATACTCATCCCGAAGCGTTCGGTTCACGGCAGTCTGCTGCGCTTCGGTCAGCTCATCGGAGGTGAGTCCGCTCCAGCCAACCCAGACCATCTCGCTGCCGGAAAGGGAACTGAGACCGGTTGCGAGCCCGCCGACGCTTCGTTTGAATTCGAAACTCCCGTCGGAGGCGACAGTTACGGATGTTGAAAGGCGGTTCGATACAAGTACTATTTTCGACATCTATGATAGCTCCCTCTGCAGATTGCGCAGGATAAGGGTCCCACATGAGCGGCTGAGCGTCAACCTTCAGAGCATGCTTGATTCAGTTGAGAAGGTCGTCTATAACTACAGTCCAATCCCTGTCTGAGAGAGAGGCCCGTGGCAACACATGACGGACAGATGATCAGCTACCTGAAAAGTTTCGGGTTCCCGGAGTTCAATGTTCATCCTGCGGTGAACCATTTCGACTTCGCACGCGGACAGCGACGAATTCTTGTCATCGGTCCGATGGGGTCGGGAAAGACCGAGTATTCTTCCCGTGTATGGCGGGATTCCCAGGTTGCCCTCAGGAAATCCGATACGCTTGCCGCTTCAATGAAATGCGGAGATGCGGATAGACGACGAGTCTTTTTCGTACGATCAAGTCTGGATACCGGCCGCTTTCCGGAGTATCCGGATGACGCGCTCGCCTACCGCGGAGGGTTTGAGCGCTGCGGGGACGCAATAGCAAAGATACGGGACTCCTTCGAACTCGAGGAGGTCATCCGCTCACATCCTGAGTACGGCACATGGATTATCGACGAGGTCTCATTTTACGATGAGCGGATCGCCTACGTGATCATGCGCGAGTCGGAACAACGCGGGCTGGTATTCATCTTCCCGACGCTGATTCTGAACTTCAGGAAGGACATATTCAATTCGACTGCGCGCCTTCTCCTTGAGCTTGCCACCGATGTGTTTCCGCTCACCGCATACTGCGAACACCGTGATTGCATGAGTGATTCATTTTATACATACCGATATTATCTGGTCGATGAAAAGGAGTGCCCGGCGCTCTATTTCGACCCGCTCATCATCATCGGGGGCGATCGGGAGAAGCAGGACCCGAGAGAGCCGAGCTACTGCACGAGGTGCGACGTGCACCACTATCTGCCGGGAAAGGAATACACGTTCCTCATTCTGAAGCCTCTTGGCGTGGAGGCATCGAAGGGAAATCTGGAACCGTTGCGGCGGGAACTTTCACTTATTCAGAATGACATTGAACACTCCCGCCTGTATGCGCACTTCGAGGAGAAATATCTGCGAGGCGGGAGTGGTGCGGGTCAGCTTGGTTTTGAAGCCGGCAACTCAGGTACCAGCGCTGAACCTGCCGACGCTGGTGTCAATATGAACGCGCTAAGTGTGCCCTGTATCGCGGAGAAAGCAGTTATCTATCTCTATCTCGAACAGAATCTCCTGAGTCAGAATCAACTCGTGGCGCTGACGTCCGAACTTGAGCTTGATCGGGAGTACCTTGGACAGCGACTGCAGGATCACGGACGTCTGGTGAACCTGCTGCAACCTCAGTGATTCACCGCTTCGAGAAGTTCAATTGCATCGGCGTCCGCGCTCAAACGGTATCGACCAAGAATAGTCGCAAGCTCGTTTACAATCTGCTGATTTTCCATGGACACGCTTCTGAGGTGCTGAATCTCATGTGCTATGTCAGTGGTACCCTGAGACTGGTTGTGCGCCGCCTCCTGGATCTGGGTGAACGCGAGAACGACAGATTCGAGTGCTGTGCGAAGAATCTCGTTCTTTTCCTTCTGCTCGAAAACCACATTTCGAATGGTCGTCGTAGCGTTTACGAGCGAGTTTATTGAATCGAGTATCTCTTTCGTTCCTGAGTTCTGTTCCTGCATTGCGGAGGAAATTTCACCGACAAGCGCTGTTGTCTGATTCACGTCGGAACTGATTCTGTTCAGCGCGAGTCCGGTCGCCTCGGATCTGCGCACTCCGTTTTCAACGCGTTTTGCCATGTCCTTCAGATGAGTGGTGATCTCCTTCGCACTGACTGAGCTGTGTTCGGCAAGGTTGCGGACCTCCTCGGCTACCACGGCAAAGCCGCGTCCGGCATCTCCTGCGTGCGAGGCTTCGATCGCCGCGTTCATCGCCAGCAGGTTCGTCTGTGCGGCGATCTTCGATATGACGCCGACGATTGCATTTACCTCGCGCGAGGAAGTCTCTATCTGTCGGATCGCTTCAACCGAACTGCCCACCGATACGCTGCCGTCCTGAGCAACCGAGAGAAGACTCGTAGCAAGCTCATTCGCTTTTGACGTCGCTCGCGTGACTGATTCGATGCTTGCGGCAAACTCATTCACGGCGCTCGATGTCTGCTCGACGAAACTCGCCTGAACGTTCACGTTGTCCGCGATGGTATCAAGAGACTTGAGAACTGCAGCAAGCTGATTACCGCTTGCCTGCACCGTCTGCATGTTCGAATGTGCAGTCGTGCTCACCTCGTTTGCCGCGATGAGCATTCTCTCGACGCTCGTCGACGTGGCCGCAATGACGTCGCCCATCGAATTTGACGAGTTTGCGACGCGACTGGATGCATGTTCTATTTCGCGAATGAGTTTTGCCAGCGAATCAACGTGTCGATTTATGAGATCGGCTATTTCCCCGAACTCATCGAAGTGAGTAATTGACACCTTGTTCGACAGGGAACCTGAACCACTTACAATCTCCCGCAGCTCATCTCGCATCTGCGACAGCTGCACGACCTGGGCTCGGGCCGAGAGATAGTAGATGACAGCACCCAGCGCAAGGAGCACAACGATCAGAAGGAGCAGCACGGCGGATGCGCGCGCCTGCGTGGGATCACCGGAGTGCAGCACCATTCCAATCTGAAGCATTGTGAGCAGCACATAGGCGAGGAGCGACATGCCGGTAGCCATCGATCGGAAAATCACCCCCGGTTCGTGTCGTCTGGCATTTTCATCGATTGTGTGAATTCCAAGCAGCGCCCGTGGTTTTTCGAGAATCACGTTGTCGATCGCAACCTGAAGCATTGCGAACAGGAGTGCCGATGCTATTGCGTACAATACGCCGACGAGCGACTCGAGATGCAGGATATCGCCGGAGACGGCGACGCTCACGATGGAGCCTGCAAGATAGCCGATGAGATTGGCGAACACGATTCGGCGCTGGAGCAGGAAGAGCGACTTTCGTGCAGCTGCAATCGATGCATCCGGCGCCGCCCCGGTTGTCAGAATCTGCCGCAAGGCCTGTTTCAGGGGCGTGAGGCTGAGGAAAAGCAGCACGGCGAGTATCAGGATGATCGGAATCGAGAACAGAAGCAGCCGGGAAACAGTTACCGCAAACAGTGAAAAAAAGCTTCCGCCCGCGTGCGAAAGCGATCCGGCGGCGGAGAATATCAACGCCTGCACAAGCAGTGACGCAATCACAACGGCTACAGTAACCACTGCCGCTTTCAGCCGGAATCCGAGTTGCTTTTCCATGGTATCCCCTGCATGCCCTGGCTGTGTGAAGCGTAAAACACCGACGATGCGGTGTCAAGCGTGACCGCGTCCGGCAGCGGCAACCGGACCGCGCTTGACAAGGGGAAAATGCATGGTCTACCATCGAAAGGCTGTCACCTACCAGAGGAGGTACCAATGAAAAGAACGTATACCCTAGCGTTAACGTTTGCAGCATTGTTTGCTCTCACCGTTTCGTCCGTGTTCGCGGGCGGTGCGAAGGAGCAATCCACAACGACACCAGCTGCGAAGCCTGCAGCGACCACGGAATCAAGTTTTCTCGCCGGCGTCGTCACCGACACCGGTGGTATCGATGATCGGTCGTTCAATGCTTCAGCCTGGAAGGGCCTTCAGGAGGCGAAAGCCGAAACCGGCATGCAGATACAGTATCTGCAGTCGTCCAACCAGAGTGACTATGTTCCGAATATTCAGCAGTTCATCCAGAAGAAGGCCGGCATTATCGTAACCGTCGGATTTCTGATGGGCGATGACACGAAGGCTGCTGCAACGGCAAATCCGAATCAGAAGTTCGCCATTGTCGACTACTCCTACGATCCACCGCTTCCAAACGTGCTTGCGCTTACCTACCAGACCGATCAGGCGGCATTCCTCGGTGGATACCTCGCGGCGGCAATGTCAAAAACCGGCAAGGTGGGCACTTTCGGCGGAATGAATATCCCGACAGTCACGATCTACATGAGTGGTTTCGTGGCCGGCGTCAGGTACTACGACCAGCAGAATAATGCGAAGGTCCAGGTGCTTGGTTGGGATCCCGAAAAAGCCAGCGGAACTTTCACCAATGACTTCACGAATCAGGCAAAGGGCAAGACAGTCACCGAGGCGCTCATGAATCAGGGCGCGGACATAATCCTGCCGGTAGCCGGTTCAGTCGGTCTTGGCGCCGCAGCGGCTGTGCAGCAGAATGACCAGTCCGGTGCAGGAAGTCCGGTCTATCTCGAATGGGTGGACACCGACGGATTCGTCTCTGCTCCCCAGTACGGAAGCCTCATCATCACCAGTGTCGAGAAGGGCATTGATGTGTCGGTGAAGACTGCCGCGGAAGAGGCTGCCAACGGAACGTTCAAGGGCGGCAACTATGTCGGAACCCTGAAGAATGGTGGAGTCTCAATTTCACCGTTCCACGATTTCGATAGCAAGATTCCGGCGAAGGTCAAGTCTGAGCTGGACACGATCAAGAAAGGGATTATCGACGGTACCATCTCCGTTGATCCGAAATCCTATCCGGCGATGTAATCCGTCGGTGAATAACAATGCGTCTTGAGCTACAGGGGATTACCAAGCGATTCGGCGACCTTGTCGCAAATGATCGCATTGATCTAAAAGCTGAGGAGGGCGAGATACTCGCCCTCCTTGGTGAAAATGGCGCCGGGAAATCGACCCTCATGAATGTCCTGAGCGGTCTCTACCGACCGGACGAGGGTTCGATTCTTCTCGATGGCGACGCTGCCCACTTCAACGATCCGGGAGAAGCGATAAGGGCAGGAATTGGCATGGTGCATCAGCATTTCATGCTCATTCCCGCCTTTACCGTGGCAGAAAATGTCATGCTCGGTTTCGAGCGCACCCGCCGCTTCGGATTCCTCGACCGAAAGCGAGCGCATGATGAGATTTCAGAACTTTCACGCAAGTTCGGACTCGAGGTTGATCCTGATGCAATTGTTGGCGAACTTTCCGTTGGCCAGCAGCAGCGGGTAGAGATCGTCAAGACGCTCGCCCGCGATGCTCAGGTACTGGTTCTCGATGAACCGACGGCAGTACTCACTCCGCAGGAGACCGAGGATCTGTTTGAGGTAATGCGGTCGCTGCGTGCCTCGGGCCGTACAATTCTCTTCATAACGCACAAGTTGAAAGAAGTACTTGCAATTGCCGACAAGATAGTCGTCATCCGTCTCGGTCGGGTAGTCGGATCGGCGACACCCGGTCAGGCGAGTGAGCAGGATCTTGCTTCCATGATGGTCGGCCGCGGCGTTGAGCTTTCCGTCAGTAAGTCGCCTGCTACCCCCGGGGATCCGGTGTTGCGGGTCGAAGACCTCACCGTGCTCGACGATAGCGGGCGCATCGCAGTTGCCGGAGTAACGTTCAACGTTCGCGCGGGGGAGATACTGGCGGTTGCGGGTGTTCAGGGTAACGGGCAGACGGAGCTTGCGCGCGCCGTGACCGGGCTTGCCGCGGTGCTCGGCGGCAAGGTCAGCGTTCTCGACGAAGACATCAGCGCCGCCACGCCCAAACAGGCACTTCAGGCGGGAATCGCCCACATACCCGAGGATCGTCTGCGGGACGGATTGGTGGGTTCGTTCTCGATTGC
>DATKUC010000258.1:0-6148 GCA_035530835.1 Spirochaetia bacterium | reverse complement strand
GAGGTTTCACCCGTTCCGGAAGGAGTGTCACTCGAGAGTGCGGCAACCGTATCACTTGGTGCGCTTACCGCCTGGCACGTCGTGGAAGAGGCGAACGTGAAGCCAGGGCAGACAGTCGTCGTCCTCGGAGCAGCAGGCGGCGTTGGCCTGTTTGCAACGCAGTTTGCAAAGCTGAAGGGGGCTCGTGTCGTGGGTGTTGCCTCAGCCGCGAATCTCTCCTTTGTGCGTTCGCTTGGCGCAGAAGCTGTGGACTACTCGGCTGGCCCTCTATCGTCAAGGGTACCTGCAGCCGACGTGGTGCTCGATACCGCAGGCGGCGCCGCACTCGAGGGTGCGTATTCGCTCGTAAAGAAGGGCGGTGTTCTCCTGACTGTAGCCGGAATGCCTTCGGAGGATCGGGCCAAGGAGCTGGGAATCAGCGCACGAAGTTCGGGAAATCGAGGCGCCGAGCCACTGGCCAAAATCGCTGAACTCCTTGCCTCGGGTAAACTCATCACCGAAGTGGGAAAGATCTTCGCATTCTCTGAGGCTGCCGCCGCTCAGGACCTGAGCCAGACAGGGCATGGCAGAGGGCGGATCCTGCTCAGAGTACAGTGATGGGGCCAGTTTTCACAGGAGGTTCAGTCATGAACCGGTTCCCGATCGAGACGTTCAATAAGCGCCACAAGCTCCGCGGCGGAAGTCACGATGTGGCGAGGCTCCTCCTCCTGTGATTGCGGCGTGGTCCGCCGGCGTTCATTTCCGTGATAGAAGATCGAAATGAGGCCAAGCCGATTTGCTCCGACTACATCCCGCTCGAGATTGTTTCCTACCATGGCGACGCGGGAGAAATCGGACGGTGGAATGTTCAGCGCATTCAGGGCGGTCCTGAATATTCGCGGATCGGGTTTTGACATGCCGAGTGATTCTGATATGGCGAGGTAGCTGAAGAGATCGATCAGTTTATGTTGACGAAGCACATTGACAGGACCATCCGGTCGCGCATCGGCGACCAGTGCCAATCGATGTCCCTGACTGCTGAACAGGTGCAGAGCCTCGCTCATTCCGGGTATGAGATCGGCAGTCAGGGTCGTCTCGAACTCATCCTTCACTTCAGTCTCTTCGAGCATGATCGTATCTCCGAGATCAAAGAAGAGCGCCGATAGTCTCCGCGGCATGTTTTTCACCTTCATCGGGAAAGGGCGGGGCACCCGAGGGTAACCCCGCCTGTAGTCGGTTTACCTGCAACGCCTGTTGTCAGCCGACATCAGAATCCTGTCGCCTCTAGAACTCCTCAAAATCCGCGTCGTTCGCAGTCGACACCATCGGAAGCGACTTTCGATGCTCGACGGTCGTAATACCCACGGAATTCGTCGGATGATGTGAGACGCCGGTCTTCTTTGCGCCATTCTCCCGTGTCCGAGCGCCGTTTTCACCGTTTCGCTGTCTGGAAGCCGCGGAAGATCTTCCTTTCAGCTTGAAGAACTCCACCGCAGAGGTGAGTTGCTCAGCCTGCGACGCGAGCTCCTCGGAGGTACCGGCGAGCTCTTCGGATGCCGAGGCATTCTGCTGTGTCACCGAATCAAGCTGCAGGAGTGCGTTTTCGATCTGTTCCGCTCCCGTCAGTTGTTCCGCGCTTGATTGATTGATTTCCCTCACGAGTTCGGACGTCTTCCTGATATTCGGCACCATCTCCTGAAGCAACTTGGCAGCCTCTTCGGCGATCCCGACGCTCGTCGCGGAGAGTTCACGAATTTCCCGCGCGGCCACCTGGCTTCGTTCCGCGAGCTTTCGCACCTCTCCTGCAACAACGGCGAAGCCTTTGCCATGATCTCCTGCCCGTGCTGCTTCAATTGCGGCGTTCAGTGCAAGCAGGTTTGTCTGGCGTGCAATCTCCTCGATAACCGAAATCCGGCCGGCAATCTCCTTCATGGCGCTGGTCGTCCTTGCCACAGTGTCGCCGTTGTTCATTGCATCCTGGGCAGCCTTCGTCGCTATCTGTTCGGTAACAGACGCGCTCGATGCATTCTGTCGAATGTTACCGCTCATCTGTTCCATTGAGGAGGAGACCTCTTCGCTCGCTGCCGCCTGTTTGGCAGAGCCATCCGAAAGTTCCTGGGCAGTAGCACTGAGCGCCTGACTTCCCGAGGTGACATTTGACGCGCCGTCGAAGATGTCGCCGACGATAGTCGTCAATCGACTGACCATCTGATTCAGCGATCCTGCGAGTTGTCCTATCTCATCGCCGCGATGAATATCCAGAGTCTGGGTGAGATCGCCGCTTGAAACAATCTGCGCGTAGCTCGCTGCCTGCCTGATCGGCCGGGTAATGCCTCGCACGAAGACGAGAAACACGATGAGGGCGATCGCGATAGCGATCAGAGAGAACGCGATTGCGAGGTTTCTGAACGACTGGATTTGCCCGAAATACTCACTCAGCGGAGCCGTCATTCCGACTGCCCAGTGCGCGGACTTAACCGGTGCATATCCGTATACATGACCACCGAAGTCCTGGCTGATGATTGCTCCCGAATCACCGGCGACCATCTTCGCGCCTACGGCCAATGTGGCGGGGTTTTTCAGAACGTTCATCTTCAGCACGTTTGCCTTGACGCGGTCTGCCAGCGTCAGACCGTCTTTGTCGATCAGGAACGCATATCCCTGTTTGCCGATCGCAGCCTGTGCAACCCACTGCTGGATAAATGCAAGGTTGATCTGCTCGACGAGAGTTCCGATTACCTTTGAATGGTCGGCGTTGTAGACAGGCGCCGAGATCGGAATCCACGCACCGCCGTCGCCGTTGAAGTCAGCAGTTGCGCTCCCGATATAGCGCTCGCCCTTGATCGACGCCTGATAATAGGGTGTTTTCGAAAAATCGCGTCCCGGGTCATCACTTTCACTTGCCACGATGACCGTACCCTTGTCATCAGTTCCCATGATTCCGATCACGACGTGATCGAGGCTATCGTCATGGCCGAACCCGCCCATAGCCTGATCGGCGATGCGAATCGTTGCCGCGGATGCCTTCACTCCGTGCTCTTCTGCGCTCTGAATCGCATTGACCACACTCGTGTTCTCAGCGAGCGCCTGCGTTATAACCTCTTCGGCGTGCAACTGATGATCGATGTCGGCCGCCACGAACTTTGCGCCGCTGACCAGGCCGGCTTCACCGACCGCGGTTACTGCCGAACTTCCTTTCTGCACCGCAACGAATGTTACGGCCGCAAGAGGCACCGCGAGAACAAGAGTGGCCACTATTGTCAGTTTTGCACCGATTTTGATCTTTTTCAGCATCTTCTCCACTCCAAAGTACATTTATTATAGTCGGATCGGAAGATAACATTGATCTGCAAAGTATGTCAATAAACTTTATTATTAGAGTCGGCTATTTCTGCGATAATTTATACGCAACGCCCGGATCGGGTTATTCGTGGTAGAGTTTCACATGCAGGAACGCGGTAATACGATTTCAAAGATGAATCGAGTGGAAAGACGTACCAGGTTTACACGGTATTGCCCGGAGGTGAGTTCTACTTCAAGGTTCCCGGTCCCGGTCTGTACGTGATCGAGAAACTCTACTACAAGTCAACTGTCGGAAGTAGCTGGACTGACGTCTGGCTCGTCCCGGGACGCAGACTGGTATTCGGCGTTGAAGCTGGCTCGGTCAATAACTTCGGGCTTATTCGGGCGTCCTACGATTGGAGGGCGACGAACATGATAGGCAGCTACGCCGGATGGGACATCGTGCGATCGACCTTTCTGAAGCAGTTTCCGGATTCAGAATGGGGCAAGCAGATGTGGCGGAATATCCATCCAACCGGGTAGAAGACCCCCGAAAGGTAATGGCGATGGTGAAATCCTCGCGGCATTGTGTTGACCCGCTGATCGGTCCAAGTTAATCTAACGACAAGAGTAAGGATTACGTCGAGGTTACTGGATGGTTGCGAAGAGAGCTCTTCCATTTCTCTCGGATATACATCGTGCGGTGGATCTATCGCTTCGAACGCGCGAGATCCGTATCGAACGCCGGATCAACTACGCAAGAATCGCGATCCTTGTGCCGGGGATGATGCTCGATGCGTACACGGCGCTTCAGGCTGGAATAATGAACGCCCACTATCTCGGCTTCGTTATTCCCCTTGGCATCGTTCTGGCAATCTACCTGGTAATGGTACATCGCGCTACTTCCGGTGTCAGGTATCACCCATGGTTGAAGTATCTGACCGTCACGGTGGACTTCGGGATACCCATCGCGTATTACTTCGAGATCATGCAGCCGAAGTTTTATCCCGGAATGAGCGTTGATGCCGCAATGGGACTGTTCGTAATGATCATCATCATCGTGGTGCTCGAGAGTGCGCTGCGACTGGACCGATGGACAATTGTCTACGGCACCGCCGTCGGCGCCGCGAGCGTTGCGGTGCTCAACAGCGCAGCACACGCCGATCTGCTGTTACGGCTCTGGTCCGGCCCTCTTGTGCTGGTGACCGGTGCTATTACCTTCTGGATTTCCGGAACAGTGCGGAATACGGTGATGACGCTCATTCGCCGGGAGCGTCTTGCCCGATTTCTTCCGCGCGAGTTAGTCGAACTCGTCGAGAATCGGCCGGATGAGCTCACCCTCGGCGGGAAGCGCAGCCTTGTCACCGTCATGTTCTCCGACATACGCGGGTTTACTCACTACTCGGAGAATCGGGAACCGGAGGAGGTCGTGGCGGTGTTGAACGAATACTTCACCGCGATGTCGGCAATAATCCTGGATCACGGAGGAATGATCGACAAGTATGTTGGCGACGCGATAATGGCCGTGTTCGGTGCACCTGTCGCAAAGGTGGATGATGCTTCCCGCGCGCTCGACGCTGCGCTGCAAATGCTCGCCGCCCTCGATGAGCTGAATGCGCGATGGGACGCGGAAGGGCGCGTACCGCTTCGAATCGGCGTAGCACTTCACACCGGGGAGGCGCTTGCCGGAAACGTCGGCTCGATTGAGCGAATGGACTACACAGTAATCGGAGACACAGTGAACCTTGCCGCGCGCGTGGAGGAGCTCAACAAGAAGTATGGAACGACGCTGCTCGCAACTGAATCGACAGTTGAAGCAGCCGGTAGTCGGTTCGCTTCACGCCTCGTTGGCGAAACAGCGATCCGTGGTCGCGAGCAACCGATTCGTATCTTCACGGTTCAGACTGAGAAGCGGTAACCCACGCCCCAGACGGTGACGATATAGACGGGCTCCCCGGGGTCCCGCTCGATCTTCTCCCGAATGCGACGGATGTGCACACTTATCGTGCCGATATCGCCATGAGTCTCCTCACCCCAGATCCTGTCGAACAGCTGTTCCTTGCTGAAAACCTGGTCGGGATTTGTCGCGAAAAACTGCAGGAGTTCAAATTCCCGGGCGGTGAGGGAGACCTCGGTGTCGCCGATGAAGACTCTGCGCGACCGCGTGTCGATTGAGAGGTCCCGAATGCGGATCATGGCAACGCGATCCTCGGTGCCGTTCCTGAGACGATCATAACGTGCAAGATGTGACTTTACTCGGGCGACGAGCTCACCCGGGCTGAATGGCTTGGTCACATAATCGTCAGCACCCAGACCAAGTCCCCGTATCTTGTCGATATCCTCGTTGCGGGCCGACACCATGATGAGCGGCACATCGGATTCTGTCCGGATTCGGCGGCAAAGTTCAAACCCGTCAATTCCGGGAAGCATGATGTCCACGATGATCAGATCAAACTGCTCTGCACGGAGCAGAGAGAGTCCGGTGTCTCCTGAGGCGGCGATCTTTACTCCGAAGCCCGCGACTTCAAGATAGTCGCGCTCAAGTTCGGCAATGCTTGGCTCATCTTCAACGAGCAGTATCTGTTTCATCTTTTCTCAGTGTAATTACAATAGTTGCGCCCTGTTCGTCCGTGGTGTCAGCCGCGATCGAACCGCCATGTTTCTCCACAATGCGTTTCGCGATGGCAAGGCCGAGCCCTGAGCCGGGAACATTCTGGCTGCGCGACGCGTCACCCCGGTAGAAGCGTTCAAAAATATGCGGCAATGCATCCGGGCGGATTCCGGGGCCATTGTCCGAGATGCGAACGATCGCCTCATGTCCGGCATCCAAAACTGATACTCGGACAGTCAGTTCGCCACCATTCCCATACTTCAGTGAGTTCTCGAG
>DATKUC010000257.1:0-2977 GCA_035530835.1 Spirochaetia bacterium | reverse complement strand
CAGCTGAAATCGTTCAGTGCCGGTTTCGAACTGAGCGAGCTCGAAGAGCCGCCGCAGGAGGTCCGTTGTTCGCGCCGTCTCCTGCAGGGCAAGGGCGAGGGTCTCCTCCCGCCTGTTCTGCGGCGTGCGAGAATCCGACGCGAACTCTATCAGAGCGCGCAAACGTGAAAGGGGAGCCCGCAGTTCGTGAACCAGAACATCAAACGCCTCGCGCGTCTGTCGACGTGAACTGGCAAGTTGTTCTATGAGCAAGTTGACTGCCGCTGCAAGCTCGTCATGGTCCAGACCGCTGCCTGAGACCGGTATTCTCGTATTGAGATCTCCTGAGAATGCAGTCGTTCTGATCGCCCGCGCGATGCTTCGAATGGGAGATCGGATTGAGCGGTAGACTGCGATGCCAGTGATCATGCTCACCACAAACACAAGCGGGGTGAGCAGGGACGCGAGCCTGACCGACGTCTGAAGCACTGCGCTTCGTATGTGGCTTGATACGGCAAATCTCAGGATGTTGCCATCAGGCAGCCGTCTCGAATGAAGCAGGAGCGTGCGCCGGTCATCGACATGGACGTGCGAAGACTCAGGCGGTTCGAGCCGGGAGAGCACACGTCGAACTATCTTCCAGTCCTTGTCTTCCGCGGGCGCGAGCTGCAGGAGTTCGTCACCGCGAGGATTGGTGATGCAGACGCAATAGACGAGGTTTGCCGGAACACCGTCCCTGATTGCGTCGATGCCCAATCTGGCGTAGGTAGTCACGAGCCACGCCGCGGCCTCTTCGAGCTCGCCGGCCTCCTGATTCGATATCGATCTGTTCAGCACTGCGTAGGTGGCGAAAAGAACTGAGATCGCGACGGCAAGCCCGAGAATGATGAGCCTGACTACTATATCACTTTTCGACGATCTCAAGAGAATATCCCACTCCGTAGACGGTTCGGATGACGCGTTCCGGGCGTCCGCGTTCAAGCTTTACTCTCATTCGCGAAACTACCACGTCGACGATATTCGTCTTTGTGTCGAAACTGTATCCCCATATTCGTTCAAGGAGCATAGCCTTCGACACTACCGAGCCGGCATTTTCGCAAAGACACTCGAGGACTGCATACTCCTTCGGCCGCAGTTGCACCTCCGATCCTCCGCAGCGGACCAGTCGGTGAAGCCGATCGACCTCAAGGTGGCCGGTCCGCAGGAAGCGCGAATTGATCGCGGCAAGCGCAGTTCTCCGTACGAGCGCTCGCACCCGGGCCTCGAGCTCCGCCCGGTCAAATGGCTTGCACAGATAGTCGTCCCCTC
Organism: Spirochaetia bacterium; assembly: GCA_035530835.1. Lineage (GTDB taxonomy): Bacteria > Spirochaetota > Spirochaetia > DSM-27196 > DATKUC01 > DATKUC01. Next base: position 1,690 of record DATKUC010000257.1, on the reverse strand, counting down.
CACGCCGCAATCCACGGACCCGGTCATCCACCGTATTCCTGCCACTCATGATGAGCACCGGCAGCGTATTGTGGCGCGAACGCAGTAGCTCAACAAGGGCGAGGCCGTCCATTCCCGGCAGCACGATATCGATGATTGCTGCGTCAAACCTGTGCCGTTCGATTATCTCAACTGCGCCTTCGGCGGTGCTTGCGCAGGCAATCTGGATTCCGCGATTCCCGAAGTGCTCGGCGATGGTCTGCGCCAGTATCGTGTCATCCTCTACGAGTATCAGATTCACTTTTAACCTCGCTACGTGCCGAGGAGCTATACGGCAACCTGCGTTTCGTCTGCAATGATGCGTCCTTTCAGATCACTTCGGCAAGCAATGAATGAACCGGATCGGAAATTCTGTCGCGAATGTAATGTTTTTGCAAGAAAGATGTAATAGTTTCGGCAGAAAATAGAGAATAAAGATTCGCGGGTTTCTGGATCATTTAATCGAATCAGGGGGAATCAACATGAATCATCGGCTTTCTCTCCGCGCGAGGCTCCTCGGCGGATTCTCGATCATACTGCTCATTTCGATCCTGCTCGGAGGTTTTGGCGTATACAGCCTCCGCACCATTGATGCAGCATACACCGAAATGTTCGCCAACACGACAGTTCCGTTGACGCGGCTGATAACCGTCGTACGTGATGTCGAACAGCTCAGACTCGATGTCCGGCTCATGGTCGACAGCTCCACCCAGGCAGACATAGCGCGGCAGGACGGGATCATGAAGACGCGGAATGCAGAACTTGATACCGCATTGAAGAGCCTGGACAAGTCGCTCGCGAACAGTCAGGAGAAAGATAGCTACAACGCGGTAGTTGCCGCGCAGAGTGCGTATGTTGCCGTAATCGGACAGATCGCCGGCTACGCACGGTCAAACAACGATGCCCAGGCGCTCTCCCTTCTCGATGGGCAGGGTACCACGTCTGCTGCGGCGCTGCAGTCGGCGATCGATACACTGGTTACCCTGACGACAAAAACCGCCGACCGGACGTCAGCCGCCAATACCGCTCTCGCCAATTCAACCACACTGATACTCATCATCTTTCTCATTGTTGCGGCAATCGTCGCGATCTTCACCTCACTGCTCCTTACGCGCTCTGTAATGGCCCAGGTCGGCGGTGAGCCTTCGGCTATCGCTCACGTTGCCGAACGGGTCTCCTCAGGCGACCTGACGATCATCGACCGGTCCACCGAATCGCCGCGGCAGCGCACCGGTATCGATGAATCTCTCCATCATATGGCCGAGGCGCTCACGCGAATTGTCGGCGAAATCCAGATAGCAATCCGGAACGTCGCCTCGAGCAGTCAGGAGATCAGCTCCGCAGCGCAGGAACTCAGTCAGGGAGCAGCCGAGCAGGCATCGAGCGCGGAGGAGGTGTCAAGCTCAGTCGAGGAGATGACGAGCACGATCCAGCAGAATGCGGAGAATGCAACACTGACCGAGCAGATGGCAACCAAAGCTGCAAATGATGCCGAGTCCGGCGCAATCGCCGTTGAAAAGACGCTGCAGGCTATGAAGGACATAACCGAGCAGATCGGCATTATCGGAGAAATCGCGCGGCAGACGAATCTTCTTGCGCTCAACGCGGCAATTGAGGCAGCCCGCGCAGGTGATGCCGGCCGCGGTTTCGCGGTAGTCGCAAGTGAGGTGAG
>DATKUC010000256.1:0-11381 GCA_035530835.1 Spirochaetia bacterium | reverse complement strand
CGAGTATACGCTGCTGTTCCGCGCAGCAATGATGAGGATAGCGTCCGATATCGCGCGCGATATCGGCGCACTTGCGCTGGTAACCGGCGAAAGTCTTGGGCAGGTCGCAAGCCAGACGCCGGAGAGCATGCGCTTTACCGGGAGCTTTTCCGATTATCCGGTGATGCGGCCGCTTATTGCCTGGGACAAAGAGGAGATCATGACGCTCGCGAAGAAGCTGGGAACCTACCGCACATCGGTCATGCCATTTGAGGATTGCTGCGCACTGTTTGCGCCGGACCATCCGCTGATTCATCCGGAGCAGGAACCGATGCTGCACTCCTATTCACGCCTTGAGATGGAACCACTCGTCGAGGAGGCGCGGGCGCGCGCTGAGGTACACCTTCTTGAACCCTTACCCCCGCGCCGGGTGCCGATCAACTCCGAAAAAGAACCGGCCCGCAACCCTCTCGGGTAGGGGCCGGATTCGCCGGACGGAGTGGATAGTCGGCTATTTGGTGCTTTTCCCCGCACCGGTGGTCTCCGGTCTCGACTTGCCCGAGGAAGTTGTGGATTCGCTTGATGCAGCGCCTGAGGAGCCTTCCGCTTTGGGACTCTCGGCCCGGGAGCCGTCGGTCTTCGAGTTCTCATTCTTTGATTCGGACTTTCCGGAACCCGCTTTCTTCCCGCTCGAACCACGGTTGTCGGTCACGTAGAATCCGCTTCCTTTGAAGATGATACCGGTTCCGCCGCCGATCAGTCGGCGAACTGCCTTTCCACACTGCGGGCACTTCGTGAGCGGAGGATCCATGATGCTCTGGAAGAATTCAAAGTTGTACCCGCAACTTTTGCATTCGTAGTCGTAGGTCGGCATGATGATCTCCTTGAAAGAAGTGCAATTACAGCAAATATATACATAATGAGGTGGCTGAACAACTCCGGGCGCCTCGAAGATTGCGGTCAGGCCCCGAGCCTGACGGGGATATGCGCACTTCGGAGAACTTCCTTTATCGCCTGTACCGTGTAGTCACCGTAGTGGACCATGCTTGCCACAAGTGCGGCATCCGCCCTTCCGTCCCTGAACACCGCAACAAGATGCTCAGGCGTTCCGGCCCCGCCTGAGGCGACCACGGGAACACCGACCGCTTCCGAAATCCGGCGGGTCAGCGTAAGTTCATATCCGTCACGCGTCCCGTCAGCGTCTATTGAGTTGAGCACTATCTCTCCGGCCCCGAGACGCTCGGCCTGCATCGCCCATTCCAGAGCATCAAGCTCGGTTGGTGTCCGCCCGCCGTTGATGAAGACCCGGTAGCCGCTTGGCATCTGCGAATCGGATTTCGCATCCATCCCGAGAACAATGCACTGGCTGCCAAAAACTCCCGCACCGTCTTCGATAATTCCCGGGTTCTTGACGGCCTGACTGTTCACGCTCACCTTGTCCGCTCCGGCAAGGATCACCGCCCGCATCTCCTTCAGGCTCGATATTCCTCCGCCAACTGCAAACGGGATAAAGATGCATTCGGCAACCCGTTCCACAACCTCGATCATGATGCCGCGGCGCTCGGACGAAGCGGTGATGTCGTAGAAGACCAGCTCATCGACTCCATTGAGGTAATAGTCCCGGGCCATCTCCACCGGATCACCAATATCGACGTTACCCTTGAACCGGACACCCTTCGTGGTCTTGCCATCGCGAACATCGAGGCAGACAATTACGCGCTTCTGCAGCATCTATGCCTCCAATTCGAGGAAGTTCCTGAGCATCCTCAGGCCATGCTCACCGGACTTCTCCGGATGAAACTGCACTGCCCAGAGATTGTCTTTTCGTACCCCCGATGCAAATTCGATTCCATACTCGCTCGTGCACAGGAGATTCTTCGCTTCCGGAGCCGGGTAGTAGGAATGAACAAAGTAGAACGGAGAGTTGTCCGGAATGCCTGCAAAAAGCGGATCCGGAGATGCCGGATGCACGTTGTTCCATCCCATGTGGGGAACCTTGAGCCGCTCCTGCCCCGCGGCGGGCCCACCAAGACGAATTGCAAACGGAAAGAGTTTCGCCCGTCCCGGCACCAGTCCCAGGCAGGGTTCGGGAGTCTCCTCCGACCCCTCGAGCACGATCTGAGCTCCAAGACAGATACCGAAAATCGGCCGACCGCTCGCGAAAAACTCCCGGATCATATCGCCGAGGCCGGTGGCGTTCAGGACATTCATCGCCGAGCCCGCATTCCCATCACCCGGAAACAGGAGCCGATCGGTTCTGCGAAGCAGATCCGGATCACTCGTAAGCACAAAGTCGGCGCCAAGATAACGCAGCGCAGTCTCGACACTGCGCAGGTTTCCCGCGTCGTAGTCAACTACTCCAATTGTCATGCCTAATTTATACCCGAACCGCGGGTGAACTGGAATACAAGTGAAGAAAGATCTGCAGTCGATAAGGTAATACCGGTGACTTCGATTGTCGATCCGGCGATGGTGAATGACAGGTTGCGCATGAGATCCGCACGGCTTACCTGCGGATTCGAACCACTCGAGTTCTGCGACAACAGGGAGATCAGACCGAGTCGGAGCAGAACCGATATTGTCCGCGCCTCGCGTTCAGATTGCGTGGTCACCCGAAGGGACATGTCGTAGGCTGCCGGGCCGCCACCGCCTGCAGCCACACTGCCTGTACGGGCGCCGAGCACCAGTAGCTGCCCGAAGAGTGACGGACTGAACCCGGCGGATGGAGTCGATGTCGGATTACTCGATGGGGCGTACAGGACCAGATCCTCTCTGCTGAACTGATTGACAACAGAATCCGGAACCGCGGGGGATGCCGTGACGCCCCGCTCCTGACGGGCAAAGAGCGTCGCAATGTCACCATCCGAGGCAATGAGTGTGCCGCCACCGGTAAGTGCGAGCTGCAAGCGAGAACCGCCTTTCACCTGCTGCCAGTAGGACCGCGATCTGCCCGCGACCGACATCGTCATTTCCTTCCAGTCGCTGTTCTGCTTCATTCCGATCGAGAAGAGAAATCCGGGATAGTCGCCAATCCCGATAAGATAGATGTGGCCTGCCGAGAGCGCGCCATAGATGCGATAGGTGCGATCAATTGCATACTGCAATCCCTGACTCTCGGATGCGGAGACCTGATGGCCGGTCACGCCCGAGGACGCCTTCACAAAATCGACTGCGAGCTGTCGGTTGTGAGCCACATCGAGATAGAAGTAGGCCCGGGCCCCTTGAGGGAGGAGAGCAAGCACCGACGGGCTGTTCACCGCAGGAGGAGCCGACTGACAACCTTCGGCCAGCACGCCAATCAGGACAATTGAGGCTATGAGCAGGAGCGTCGCCCGAGCGCCGGACTTCGGTGATCGGGCGCAAGGCGGATTACTATTCAATGGCTGCGGATTCTTATCCAATGGCGCCGACGCCCTCTTCTGCCTTTTCAACAGCAAGCTCACACGATTTCTCCCCGACCGATACGCTCTTCGCTCCATCCCGACGCATCCACTTCAGTTCTATGGTGAGCGTTTCGCTCATGAGGTAATCCTGGTGATTGTCGACAGCAGCCTGCAGCTCGTCGTCGCCAAGCAGGTAGAGCGTAATCCGGTCGGTGACGTCGAATCCCGATTCTTTGCGAAGGTTCTGGACCGCTCGGATAAGATCTCGCACGAGCCCCTCCTGCCTGAGATCCTCGGTCACATCGGGGTCAAGAGCGACAGTGAGGGAGCCTTCGTTCATCACCTTCAGATTCTCCCGCTCCTTTCGCTGCACGATGACATGTTCGCCGGTCAGTTCAATGGTTCGCGCGCCGATGTCGACGGAGAGTGTGGTACCCTCCATGAGCACCTGAATCTCCCTGGGTGAAAGCGCCTCAATCTTCTCTGACGCAGACTTCATATCGCGGCCGAGCATTCGTCCGAGCAGCGGATAGTTGGGCTTGGCGCTGTACTCCACGAGATCCTCTTCGTTTTCACGGAAGATGACCTCTTTCACGTTGAGCTCTTCGCGGATGATGTCTTCCATCTCGCGCAGAATCTTCCGTTCATCGGTATTCCGGGTGACAAGATGAAGCGCCTTCAATGGCTGTCGAGTCTTCAGGTTGTGCATGCTCCGGATCGCCCTTCCCATGCTCACCGCCTGCCGGGTGATCTTCATCTTCATCTCAAGATCCCGATCACGCAACCCTTCCCGCGCAACCGGATAGTCAAGCAGATGCACGGATTCGGGTGCTCCTTCGGCGCGCAGATTTCGATACATCGCCTCGGTTATGAACGGGATGAACGGCGCCGCAACTGTTACCAGCGTCATGAGCACCGAATAGAGCGTTTCGTACGCCTGCACCTTGTCCCGATCGTTTTCGCTTCGCCAGAACCGTCGCCGGCTCCGCCTGATATACCAGTTGTTCAGGAGATCGATGAAGTTGACGATCGGATCGATCGCCTTCTGCATGTCGTACCGGTCGAGCTGTTCGGTGACCTCGGCGACCAGCCCTTCAGCCTCGGAAAGTATCCAGCGGTCGAGCGGATTGGCGGGGTCTGCCGGTGCACCAGCGGGTGAAGCTCCATCGATGTTCGCATAGGTGATGTAGAAGCTGTAGGAGTTCCACAGAGGGATTATGATGCTCTTCAGGACATCCCGCACTCCATCATCCGAATACTTCAGATCCTCCGCTTTGACAACCGAAGAGTGCATCAGGAAGAGCCTCAATGCGTCCGCGCCGAACTTGTCGATGACCTCGTTCGGATCGGTGAAGTTGCGCAGGCTCTTGCTCATCTTCTTGCCGTCGGCTGAGAGGACGAGTCCGTTCACAACCACGTGTTTGAATGCCGGAGAATCGAACAGGGCTGCTGCAAGCACGGTCAGCGTATAGAACCATCCGCGTGTCTGATCGAGCCCTTCGCAGATGAACTCTGCCGGAAAGTGCCCTTCGAACCGTTCCTTGTTCTCGAACGGATAGTGATTCTGCGCGTACGGCATTGAACCTGACTCGAACCAGCAGTCGAGCACTTCCGACACTCGATGCATGGTGCCCTTGTCGCAGGAGGCGCAACCGAACGTGATACTGTCGACAAAGTGCTTGTGCAGATCATCCGGCCGTGTACCGGACCGCTGCTGAAGCTCGTCACGGCTGCCGATGCACTCCATCGCGCCGCATGAATCGCATTTCCAGACGGGGATGGGATTGCCCCAGAAGCGATTCCTGCTTATTGCCCAGTCTCGCGCGCCCTCGAGCCACTTGCCGAAACGGCCGGCCTTGAGGTGATCGGGCATCCAGTAGATTTCGCTGTTCGAGGCGAGCATTGACGACTTGATCTTTTCGATGTTGACGAACCAGCTCGATATGGCCCGATAGATGAGCGGCGAATGACACCGGTAACAGTGAGGGTAGCTGTGAAGGTGCTGATCATGGCGCACCACCTTGCCCTCCTCCTTCAGCCGCCGGATGATGTCCTTGTCGGTGTCCTTCACGAAGCGCCCGGCATAGTCGGGCACATCGGCGGTGAAGCGGCACTCATCGTCTATCGGACAGAGAGTCGGGACGTCGGTCCCTTTGAAAACGGCATAGTCGTCTTCACCAAATCCTGGCGCGATATGCACAATGCCGGTGCCGTCCTCGGTACTCACGTAGTCAGCGTTGTAGGTGATGAACGCAGAGCTCGAACCGACATCTTTGAAATAGGGAAAGATCGGTTCGTAGGAGATTCCTGCAAGGTCCTTACCCGTGTAGGTTCCGACCACCTGGCACTCGTCCGGTGACTTGTAGTAAGCGGATAACCGCTCTCTGGCGATGATGAAGAACTCGTCGCCGTCTGCGACCTTCACGTATTCGATGTCGGGTCCGAGCGCGAGCCCGAGGTTCGACGGAAGGGTCCATGGCGTAGTCGTCCAGGCGAGAAACGACGTCTTCCCATCGGCTCCGACTTCACCACCTGTCGCGCGGAACTTCACCGTTATTGCAGGGTCGTGCACATCGATGTATCCACCGAGATTCAATTCGAAATTGGACAGCGCGGTCGAACAGCGGGGACAGTACGGCAGGATGTAGTAACCTTCGAACACGAGGCCGCGCTCCCACAGCTGCTTGAAGACCCACCAGATGGTCTCCATGTAGTCCGGATCCATGGTCTTGTAGTCGTTGTCGAAGTCCACCCACCTTCCAAGGCGGTTCACGACTTTCCGCCATTCGGAGGTGTAGCGCAGCACGATCGATCGGCACGCCTCATTGAACTTTGCGACGCCGTACTCTTCGATCTGCTGATGGCCGGAGATGCCGAGCTCCTTCTCCATCTCGTATTCGACAGGAAGTCCGTGACAGTCCCAGCCGAAGCGGCGTTCGACCTTCATCCCTTTCATGGTCTGATAGCGGGGTATGATGTCCTTGATGGTGCCCGGCACAAAATGGCCGAAATGGGGAAGTCCAGTAGCGAACGGCGGCCCGTCGTAGAACACGTACTCCGGCCGTCCATCCCTGTTTGCGATTGATCTCTTGAAGATATCACGCGAATCCCAGAATGAAAGGATGCTCTCTTCGAGCTTGGGGAAACTGACTTTGGGATCTACAGGATCGTACAACTGGCCCTCCTATGCGGACGGATTCTAGGATAAGGGTCTATGCCTGTCAAGGCAAGACGCAAAACCACTGTTCGATCCGGACCGAATGGGGTATCATGAGACGACAGCGGTCAAAAAAACTCGGGAACCCGTAAGGCAATTGGACGAAGAAGAGACGTTTCCTCATGAACTCAGCACGTTACTCTTTGATTTCGCGGAGCAGCTTTTCGCAATGTTTCCGCCGAACGAAAACCAGCCGCGGAACCTCTTCACGGCGTACCTTGAGTGCGTGCTCTATCTTGTAGCCCGAATGGATCTTCTGCTTCAGTATCTCGACGTTGCCGACGATGAGAAAGAACGGGTCATTCGCGTGATACTATCGCAGATAGAGGAAGAGTTCGGCACGGTCAATCCGACGACGGTCACCGAGATAGTATCGGAACGCATGGCACAATACGACCGGCTGTTCACCTCTCGCGAAGCGTTTTCCGAGCGGTGGTACGATCGGGTCTTTGCGTTTTATGCAACCCAGATGGATGAAGCGATGGACGAGAACCGCCGATTCATCTGGAATATCACGCACGAAGCCGATGGGACGCGGCTCATGTCGCGGGAAGATATCCTCGAGACGATCCGCCTCACCGAGATTGAACAGGTGGTCACCTTCCAGAGGGTCATCATCAATTTCTTCACCCATCCGGAAGAGGGTGAATGATTTCGACTGGAAATTAAGATCCTGAAATGATAAGGTGAGTGGCCCAAAGTGGCGCTTATGGATGGAATTGTGCTTTACTTCGTTGCGTTTATTTCCGCATGTGTGGTTTCGCTGTTGCTGATACCCGGCATCCTTGCGCTTGCACACCGGAAGGGCTGGTACGACAAGATCGACGACCGCAAGATACACGTAACCGAGACACCGAGGCTTGGCGGCGTGGGCATGTTTGCAAGCTTCTTCGTCATCGGCGTGATAGCAACGCTTGTGGCAAACAGCGTGGTCACCCTGCAGAATAATCCGCTTTCAGTCGGCAGACTGATGGGGCTTGCCGTCGGCGTGATCCTGATTCACGTGGTCGGACTCATTGACGACTTCACCAACATCCGAGCGCTGATAAAACTTGCCGGTCAGATTCTTGCCGCAGCAATAGCCGCGCTTGGCGGTCTCACCGTACACCGCCTCGGGCTTCCCGGAGTACCGGGCGGGATAGAGCTGGGAATCGTCGCCTATCCGGTTACGGTGATCTGGATCATTGCCCTGTCGAATGCAGTAAATCTCGTTGATGGAATTGACGGCTACGCGGGCGGCATTGCGGCAAACGCCGCTCTGATCTACGGCGTCATTGCACTCATGACGGGTAACCAGACACAGGCGGTGCTCTCCTTCATTCTGCTCGGATCCATACTTGGCTTCCTGGCGTTCAACTTCCCGCCGGCCCGCATCTTCATGGGGGATTCGGGCAGTCTCTTCCTGGGTTTCGTACTCGCGGTGCTGCCGCTGATCCCCGGCTCCGACGGGGTCCGAACAATGCCATTCATCGTTCCGATTTCTCTGCTGCTCATCCCGATTCTCGATACGCTCTACGCTATCATCCGCCGCTATCGGGAAGGTCGTCCCTTCTACTCACCGGACAGGGAGCATCTGCATCACAAGTTGCTCGACCTCGGACTGGCGCCGAGAACCATCCTCGCCATCGTCTACTCCTATTGCTTTATCATGGGTTTGAGTGCGCTGCTCATTTCAAGTGTCAAATCGCCATGGGCAATTGCAGCACAGCTTGCAGTCTGGATTGTGGCGACAATCGTGTTCTTCATCCCGGCGTGGCTGTTTAAAAGACGGGCAGCAAACCGGGCGGAAGCCGAAACCACCTAGGCAGGAGTGGGAACCCGCAGCCGGTAGACCAGGCGCCCTTCGAACTTGCCCATCGGGATGATGAGCGGCGTCATTCGTTCGGGCAGGAACGGAATTATCTGACTGGTGATGGTAAGGGCTCCCTGTGGCGCGAATTTCTGACCAAGATGAAAGATGTAGTTCACCGAGTCGGAAATGATAGTCCCGGTCTTTCCCACCTCCCGGTATGTCGTATTCCCGATATCGAGTGCAATCTGAAATGAGATAGGAACCGAAAGGCCCAGGTCCTCCGCGTTCACCAGATTCTGATTCAGGATAAACCGGTAAGCTGCGAGCACCGGCTTCCAGGTGGTTCCGTCGAACGGAAACAGCACCAGTCCGGAAAAGTCCTTCCACATCCAGATCTTCCCGCCAACGGGCGCAAAGTACCGGTCAAGTGCCTGTTGAAACGCCGCGACGAGGCGAGCAGATTGCTCGGTGCTCTGTTGTCCGGCAAGCTCACGGCTCGCATTCAGGCTCACGAAGGCAAACCAGAAAGTGTATTCAGTGTCCGGTTCAATTGCCGACCAGTCACTCTCCGAATACCGGTAGGAAGCCGAATCTGCTGCAGGAACCGAGCGGATGTCGAACATGCCGACCGCATGAGGAAAGTCTATGCCGCCGACGCTCTGCTTCGGCGGCTCGCCGGTATCGACTTCGGACAATTCCGCGTGATTCACGCCATTACCGTTTGATGAGACGCTCTTCGTCAGCACACTCTGGGCGAAACCGGCTGCACGATCGAGGCGCTTTGTATCGAAACCGGATGCAAACAACTGCTTTCCCACGTAATCGATTGCACCGACATGGAACAGTTCAGCACTATCCTTGAGCGCACCTTTCGGATCGAGGATTCCGAACAGCAGATTTCCGTTCGGTTTCTGCGATATCGGCCCCAGGGCTGAAAGGTATCGCATCAGTTTTGCGACTTCCTTTTCGTCCAGACCCTGAATATCCACATATATCAAAGCCGAACCTGCGTATTGCCTGGTCCACGCTTTGAGTTCGCCGAATTCATGCAGTTCGAGCGCATGCTTTTTGCTGCGCTTGATCGCACCGAACCACTCTGCCGATCGCTTGCTGTTCGAAAAAACGTGAACTTCCATGCCTATGCCTCGAACTTGAGTGAATAACGGTAGAGTGAGTTGCGCGAGTCCGGCTGAAAGCCCGAAAGATAGCCCGAAATTGCGGCATCCAGCGTCGAATGCGCGGTTTTCGATATGGTCACACTGTAGGGATCGGTGAATCGGGATTCGATGTCGACGAGTTTCTTGATCACGTCGCTCTTGATGTCTTCGAATGCGTCGTGAAACTCGCAGTTTCCATTGTGAACTGCAATGCGCACGCGAAGTGGTTCGCTCAGCTGACAGTGCAATGTGTTGTACAGATAGAGTTCGTGCAGGATTTCCATCGCGCAGAGTGAGGCGGGATTCGATGCTCCCGGACCGTGGAACGCGCAGACTCCCCCATCGCCCTCCCAGCTCCAGACCCGACCGTCGCGCTTCTCGATAATCGACTGGACTATCGATCGCAGGTCGCTGTAAGTCTGCGCAATCGCCTCGGCAGAATAGGAACGCACCAGCGTTGAGTTTCCGACGATGTCGAGCCGGAGAAACGTGAAAAGGTACTCGTCCCCTTCGTGCAGAAGCCCCCAGTTCTTCGTTCGCTGTTGTACCGAGTCTTCGACAAAACGGCGCTTCTCCGCGTCGTACAGATACCCTTCATCCACTATCTCTTCGACGATTTTGCGAAGTAGCGCGACACGATAGACGCGGCCCATGATCCCATCGCGATCGACGTCGATGAGCATGGCAACAAACTCGAGCATGCGCCCTGCGTTGACGCAATCCTCAACGATCTGCGCCGCAGCGTCTTTCCGTGGTATCGGAATGCTGTCAGGAAAGCCCGTGCGCTCATTAAGATCGTAGTTCGGGAACATACGTCGAATGAGGTGAGACATGGTGTACACGTCCATCGCCTGAGAAAGCCCCCGGACGCAAAGGTTTTGCAGTCGGTTGCGCACGCGCATCTATCGCTTTACCCCCAAGTATAGTAACAAATCATTCTGTCGATGAAAAGCGACCTGCCGCAGAGCAACTACTTCGACTCTGCCGGCACAATCCGAACCGCGGATGTGACTGAACTGCCGTCCGTATCGATTACGCGATAACCCGGCCTGCGATCTGATATGACAAGATCCGACGCGCTTCGATCGATCTGAAACCAGAGGGCCGGTGTTACGTGGACTTTCACGTCCTGCCTGCCGGGAAGATCCGCAACGGCGTCGGCGTGATAGTGTCCGCAGTAGATTGCTTTGAGGCCCGACATTGAAGCAAGCAGCGGAACAAGATCATCGCCGCGACTAAACGGATAGTGGGTATCCATAAAGTGGCAATTGCAGAGAACCGGCGGGTGGTGGATGAACACGATGGCGGAGCGGGAGCTCCTGTTCATTTCCGCGACTTCACGCGCGAACCAGGCGAGCTGAGCGTCAGACACCGTCCCGCGCGCGCTGTCGAGGAAGAAGAGCCGCGGAACCTGCGTGCCGGTCACATCGACCAGGTAGTAGAGCTCTTCGCCGTGGAGGTCCGCGCCAAGCCGGAAAGAGGTGGCAAGGTTCCTGCTCACGTCGTGGTTGCCGGCTATCACATGATAGGGAACCGCATTCCCTCGCACGTCGGTAAACGCATCAAGCTTACCGCGGATGAACCGGTACGCCTCCTCATCCCCGTCGCGATAGCTCAAGTCACCCGAAACCACCAGAAGATCGGGATTCTCGCCGCGCACCGCTTCGAGAACCGCTACAAGATTGCCTCTCACGTCAACATCTGCGGGCCGCTCGCCCTCGGCCGCAATGTGCAGATCAGTTATCTGTACTATTCGATACATGCATTCGCTCCCAATAGAGATAGACGCAAATCCGACTCAATTGTACGATACCTCCGGTACAAGTTTGCATCGTAGCTGCACGAACGAAGTG
>DATKUC010000255.1:0-24411 GCA_035530835.1 Spirochaetia bacterium | reverse complement strand
GTGTAGTCCTGCTGGCGGCCTGTCCGCTGCCAGAGTCGGTACATCGTCACCCCCATGTTGTTGCTCGACCGAATGAGAAATTCGATGAGGGAAAGCTGTGCAGGATCGCTCTGCACCGACAGGTTCTGAATCTGCTCGCGCTCGGACCGCAGCCGCTGCAGCAGGTCGGACAGATAACCCTGGGCAGCGTAGTAGTCCTGGCGCATGTAGAAGGCGTTCGCCATGGCGTACGTGAGGTTCCGGTTCGTGGAAATGACGCCGGCGGCGCCTGAGAAATCGCTCAGAGCCGTCTTGTATGCGCCATCACGGTAGTGGATATAGCCCACCTTGTAGCGCAGATCCGGGGTGCTGTACTTGTTTGCAAGCGCAGATTCGTACGACGCGAGAGCCTTGGTGTAATCGAGCGCCTTGTAGTAGTAGATATCCCCGAGCGTCGAATAGAGCTTGCCGAACTCTGGCTTCGGTTTCAGGAGGCTGTCCTGCTTCGCACTCTCGTATCGGCGTATTCCCGCTGCGAGTGCTTCCTGCGCCGGAATGTCCGCTCCACGTGAATAGTCGAGTTCTCCCAACCTACCGTAGGTGGCAATCAGTTCAGCGAGCTGCCTGCGATCAAGCGGCTCGCTGGCGTTGAATAGATCACGCGCATTCGTGAGCGCTTTCTCTTCTTCGCGCGGATCGGCTACCCGCTGGTAGTAGCGGGCAAGCTGGAAGTGAACTTCGGGCACGCGGTCGTTTGTCTTAAGCGCGCGGAACAGAACATCGCGGACGTCCTGCAGCATGTTCTTGTCCAGAAGATATCCGCCGAGTTCGGCGTAGACTTCGGGGTCGATTTTCGCAGACTTGTCTGCCTGGAAATAGCGTTCGAGTCTCAGCACTTCGGGTTGATTGTCGGTGCGGATGAAATACCGTAACATCCGCATGTACAGCATATCCGAGGGGCCGTACAGCTGGAAAATGAGCGCGTAGGAACGGCGCGCATCCTCGTATCGCGCGGGATCCTCATCGGCCCATCGCATGAAGTTGTCCCCGGCAGCGAGCAGCACGTCCGCATCGTTTCCCTTTTCGTTGAGATACTTCTGCAGAATCCCATTGGCCTTTTCGTAGTTTGCCCGTTTGATTGACTCGAAATCAGCGTAGGTGATAGTGGCTTTCTTGTCGTGCGGATAGGACCGCAGCAACTGGTCATACTTTTCTTCTGCAAGGATGAAATGTTTGTGCGTGGCGAAGGCGGTTGCGTAGTTGAAGAACCAGCCCTTGACCGGCCAGATCGCAACCGCACGGGAGAAGAAATCATTCGGACGCGTTGATTGCAGATCGGAAATGGCGTTATACCCCTGGCGGTAGAGCGATTCGGCGTAGATCGGTCGGTAGATGAAGCGGTAGCCGAGGAATACGATGAGTGCAAGCACGAGCGTGCCGGCGACGAACACGCGCAGGATGGGCAATATGTTGACCCGGAACTGGTAACCAAAACTCCGTCGCTCGGCTTCAAAATCAACCCCGGTGCGCTTTTCGTAGGTCCGCGGCACCTGGATTCGTTTTCCGAGGATTCTTCCGGCGAGCGTCGCGACTTCCTGCGCAGTCGCCCCGCCTGATAACAGCTCGATAAGTTTGCGCTGTTGCTCGTCTGAGCCCTTACCGTCGGTGATGATCTGTTCGGTTGCGATCTTCAGATTCAGCGGCAGTCGCGAGAGCGTCTGCTTGAGCGCGGCAAACTGTTTTTCGGTGAGCGTCAGTTCGCCGAGCATTGCGGTCGGAGCGCCTCCCTGTTCGGGAATTGCTGCGGTTATGTCCAGCGCGGGATTCAGGTCCTCCTCGGTCTGGGCCTCCTCACCCGCATGCTCGAGCACGCCGAACTCGGCGCCAAAATCGCCGAGATTGAACTCATCTACGTCGAGGTCCCCAAATCCCTCATCTTCCTCGTCAGGGATGGACGCCTGCCGTGCAAGCTCTGCTTCATCAGGTTGAGCGAAGGCGGTATCTTCACTGTCTTCGATGATGGGAACTGCGAACTCGTCTTCCTGCTCAGAGGCAAGCGGAGGCCCAAGGTCGAGACCTGACAGATCATCTTCATCAAGATCGAAGGAGAGCTCTTCGGGCACCTCCGGAAGCTCTTCTTCCGCTTCTGCGGGAATCGGTTCGGCTTCACCAAACCCGCTCATATCATCGAAGTCGAACGGTGGCGCCGCATCTTCATCGAAATCGGCACCCTCAGGTTCGGATATCAGCCCAAAATCCGTCGCTTCGGGTATAGTGCCTATTGTATCGCTGTCGAAATCCGCACCGGATTCGAAGGTACTTTCATCGATATCAGGCAGCGCGAAGACGCTCTCATCGCTGTCGGCGGCGCCGGGCACGCCGGGCGCCTCGAATACCATGCCTTCCGACGGAGCCTCCGGAGATGCGGTCACCGCCGGCGGCTCCTCGTCAAATGGTGCAGGTTCCTCGTCACCCGCGGGAAATTCGGTCGGTGTATCGAAATCGAAATCAGCAGTGTCGAAAAGATTGGCGGACTCGCCGGCCTCGGGTTCCGAGTAGTCGGCAGTATCGAAATCGAAGGTTTCCAGGTCGAAGTCAGGCGTCTCGGCTGAGGCTTCGGTTGCAGAGTCCGCGATAACCGGTTCGGCGGTCTCGAGGCCCGGTATGTCACCTTCGCCGATGTCATCGAAGGCGACGTTATCCATATCGAATGGCGAATCCTCGTCTGAAGCCGCCGGTGCACCGCCGAGCAGGCCTGCGAACAACTCCTCATCGCTCACAGTCTCACCCGCTGTCTCGTCGGTGCCGTCTGATTCGGCAATGTCGTTCAGCAGGTCGCTGACTCCCGACTCGGCTGTGGTGGTAGAGGCAACGCTCTTCGGAATCGTCTCGGGTATCGCAGCGGGAATTTCGATTGTCTCGCCACGGGTGGCGAGTACCTGAGGCTCATGCCCCACTGAGACGAGTGTGTCGTGAAACCGTCGAATGTCCTCTAGACTCGGCATCGAACTCCAACTGTATACAGATTTTCGGCTGAATCAAGAGGATAGGTGAGCGGCAGTCGCCCGCTCAAGCCAAGAGAGCAACGCTCCGACACTATAGTGTAGCACAACTATGGCACCGCGAGCACACTGCGTGCGATCACGCGCGACAATGATCATCATTCTCCTCTTTGCGGCAACGGTTGCCTGGGGACAGGCAAAAGGTTCCATTGGGTGGCATCTCGGACTCGAGCTGAAAGTCTCGAGTCTGGCTCAGTCGGCCGCTCCGCAGATCTTCTCGGATAATCTCATTCTGACGTATCAGGATCCGGATCCCTATCGGAACAATCGTATTCAGTATGTCGGGGCCGCATTCTCGAATGAGAACTTTACCCATATTCATACATTTCAGCGTAACAGCTACGGCGTCTATTTTCTCGTCTATCCGCTACCCGAAGGTGTATCGCAAATCCAGTACCGGCTGGTCGTGGACGGTCTGTGGATAGCGGATCCGAAGAACCAGCTTTCTGTCGTCTCTCCGGATTCAGGCATTCGGCTGTCTGTAGCTGGTATTCCGCCGCGACCTTCGCTTCCGCAACCGAGCCCACGGATTCTGCCGGGCGATCAGGTTGAGTTCGATCTGCATTCAACACCGGGGCAGGCCGTCTTCGTTGCGGGAAGTTTCAACAACTGGGACCCCTATATGCATCGCATGGAGGAGACCAGCCCGGGTAACTATACGTTGACAATCCGGGTACGACCGGGAACATACTACTATTATTATGTCACCGACGGCAGACGGGTGGATGATCCGCTCAACAACTCAAGTGCATTTGCCGGCGACGGATCGCGCGTGTCCGTCTTCAATGTTGCCCGCAGCTGAACACTGAAATGGCTGGTTTACACCCCCACATCTACACTCGCGGCGAGGATCGTCTTGAAGTTCGTTCGTCGCGCATCCCGAGAGCACTGTTTGGTCTGTTTGCACTGTTCGTGTTTGCCGGAATGGCCGAAGGCGGAAGCTACCCGGTCGCCCTTCTGGTGATACTCGCGATCGCGGTTCTGGCGGCAATCTATACCGATCGATGGGTATTCAACCGAACAACAGGAACCGCAGAGTATCATTTCGGTTTGCCATACTTGCACACCCGCAGGATAGTCCGCTTTGAGGATATTGCACATATCGAGTACGAAACGGCCATGCGGGGAACGCTGATGAAGCATCGCCGCGAAGGATCACCGGCGGAGAAATGGAAAGCTCAGACTGTTTACACGACGCTGCGGATGGTCATGCGGGATGGAAAGAGCTACTCGATAGGAATTGTCACGACCGAAGTGGTCGGCGCCTCAGTCGGTGCCGCTCAGAGATTCGCAGAGTTCTGCAATCGGCCACTATCCCCATCATCACCGGAAACCAAATCGTAACCATTTGTTGACAAATCTACGCATACGCCAATATGCTCTAGGAAGTGTCCTTTTCGTCGCACAGGCCATCAAGGAGATTGCATGGTTCCCATCAGTCAGAAGTACCACGACACCGCGATCAAGATGGTAGAATCCTCGTCACAACTGCATGAAATTTCAAAGCACAACGTGTATCAGGAAGGAAATGATCGAAATCGGGCTCTTGTGGACACAATAGTCGAAGAATTACTTGTTCCCGGGAGCCACCTCGACGGCTTCGAAAACCTGAAGGAGCTTCATCGACTAGCTCAATCGGGTAAATCCTGCCTTATTCTCATGGAGCACTACAGCAATTTCGACATTCCCTGTCTCTACTATCTGCTGAATCAGCAGGAAGAGGGGCATCAGATCAGCTCCTCGATAGTGTCGATGGCGGGAATGAAGCTCAATACCGATAGCAAGTTTGTCCTCGCGTTCACTGAAGCGTATACCCGCATCGTCATCTATCCATCCCGCTCCCTTGCGTCGATCACCGACCCTGCAACTCTTGCGCAGGAGCGGAAGCGGAGCAGCGTAGTCAACCGAGCGGCGATGCACGAAATGGTGCGCCAGAAACACGCGGGAAAACTCATCCTCATGTTCCCCTCGGGCACGCGGTATCGACCCGGCAAAGAGGACACCAAACGCGGAGTCAAAGAGGTAGACAGCTACCTGAAGAGCTTCCACTACATGGTGTTGATCGGTATTGCCGGAAACGTCCTTCGCGTGAGCCCGACCGAAGATATGAGCGAGGATCTTGTGACGCGCGACGCGATCGTCTATTCAGTGAGTCCGGTGACCTCCTGTCACGATTACCGGAAGCACGCCAAGACGAAAAGCGGGTTTGGCGCGGAGCAATCTTCGAAGCAGCACGTTGCCGATACGGTGATGTCCGACCTGGAAACGTATCACCAGAAGGCCGAAGCGGCTCGGGCGCCGTTACTCGTTCATCGGAACATTCAGTAGCAGCTATACGATTTCGACGTTCTCGCGATACCAGCGGGTAATATTGATCTCATACATCTGCGACATCCTGCGGGCTCCTTCCCGTTCTATCATTGCACTCAGGAACTCGGACGAGCCGTGCAATTCGAACAGCAGGAGCTCCACTTTGTCCTCATACGCATCGCGGCAATAGTGCGTAAACAACTCGTGCGCCAGACCCAGCCCGCGAAACTCCGGCAGTACATAGATTTGCACGATAGTCGACACGAGCCTGCCGTCGCCGAGGTTTTCGACGGCGGCCCAGAGAAAGCCCGCCAGGTCGTTCAGCGGCGTGAACATAGCGAGAATCCGGGATGACTCATCCGAAGGTCCGCCGAGCAGACGCAGCCGTCTCCGGTACAGGTAATCGGTCACATCCTCGGGGACGTCAAGGTAGCATTCGCCAAAACCAAGCCGATCGAAGTGCCCGACAATATCCTCGATTCGATTCGAGGGTGCGGCCTCAACACCGCTTGTTTCAACCGAAATGCCGACTTGCGCGTTCGAGTCGACCAGAGTCAGCGTAAAGTCGCTCAGCACGAGCGATTCGGTCTCCTCACCTTCCGGATCGCCAATGCGCGAGAGTCCCCACGATTCACGCAGGATGTTGTACCACTCCACGACGCGGGAACGCATCTCTCGTTCCTTGAAGTAGTACCACAGCTGTTCGATCTCCTTCTTTTCCTTCAGGGCATCCTTGAACTGACGGAAGACTCCCTTACCGGAAGCGAGAATTCTTCTGAGGATTTCCCGGTAGATCGGATTGTGCAGAGACGCCACGAACTTCTCCATGAGATTGTAACCGTCAACCGAACGCCACAGCGGTAACGGAATATAGCGTTCCTGATCGTCTTCACCATCCTCATGAAGCTCGTCGATCCGGATTACCTTCTGGTCCCGGAGGTCAAGGAGGAATTCCGAATCCTGATTTTCCATGCCGAACATCACCTGATCAACAAGTTCCTTGGTGAGCTGAAACTCCATTCTGACCCCTTCTATACTCTTCCGTTTTCCAGGTCGTCAATGTGATCATGCGCCCGGTTGATCGGTACGCGGAATACTCTGCCGGTGCGCCGTTCCATGATCTCGACACACTCATCATCGATAGTGCGCGCGGAGACCACGATCCGGAACGGAATCCCCAGCAAGTCCGCATCCTTGAACTTGGAGCTGATTGATTCGCTCCGATCATCGTAGAGGATCGTACTGCCAAAGTCACGACAAACATCATCTGCAATCTGCTTCAATCGATGGGATTTTCCGATTGCCAGGAGATAGACGCGATATGGAGCTATATCGTGCGGCCAGAGTATGCCTTTCCGATCGTGATTAGCCTCGACGATCGCGGCAATGAGCCTGCCGATGCCGATACCGTAGGAACCCATGAAGGGAAAGATTGCCCGGCGATCTTCATCCTGAACGTGAAGATCGAGGGCACGCGTATATCGGTCGCCAAGTTTGAATATGTTCCCTACCTCGAGCACGCGCCGTTCATGCAGCTTTGTGCCGCAGTGAAAGCATCTATTGCCGGCCTGCACCCGGGCTATGTCGCCAACCTGCGCGTTCTCGAAATCCCTTCCGAAGTTTACGTTCAGGTAGTGGTAACCTTCGCGATTTGCGCCGAATACCAGATTCGGCGTGTCTGCAATCGCAACATCCACAACGACAGGAATTCGGGAATCCAGACCAAGCGGGGAAAGGTAGCCGGGCAACAGCCCCGCCTCATCGAGGTCCCGTCGATCGGCAAGACGCACGATGGGTTTACCGAGCAGTGCGGAAAGCTTCTCGGTACTCACATCGTAATCACCCCTGACAACTCCCATGACAAGGCCGCTGGTTGTCCGGTATACCATCGCTTTCGCGAGCCGATGCACCGGCAGTCCGGTCGCCGTTGACAGGAGCTCCATCGTCATCGCGCCGGGGGTCTCGACGAGAGTCATCTCATCGGGACTGCCGAGATGCGCTTCCCTCTGACCAACAGCCACTTCCCGGTTTGCCGTATAGCCGCACCGCCGACACACGATGACTACATCATCACCGCATTCGCTTTCGACAAGGAACTCGTAGGATTTGCTCCCGCCCATGAAGCCACAGCCTGCCTCAGCCGGTGTGACCGGCACGCCGCAGCGGGAAAAGATCCGCAGGTAGGCACTGAACACCTTCGGAAAGAAGTTGTTCAGGTCGGAAAACGAACGGTGAAACGAGTAGCCGTCGCTCATGACGAACTCTCGAGCGCGAACCAGACCGTGACGTGGCCGCGCTTCGTCGCGCAATTTTGTCTGGAACTGGAAGAGAAAGAGCGGAAGGTCTCGATAGGACTCAATTCCGCTGCGGACAACCTCGACGGCAGCCTCTTCGTGAGTCGGGGCAAGCACCAGTTCCTGCTTGTGACGGTCGGCAAAGCGGAACATCTCCCGGTCAACCATTGCGTCTCGACCGCTGCGCTTCCACAACTGACGCGGGTTCACGACGGGGAGCTGAATCTCCTGCCCGCCAATTGCGGCAAGTTCACTTCTGACTATCTCTATCACCCGGTTCGCTACGGCCATTCCGAGCGGGAGAAGTGAGAACAGACCACGGCCAAGCGGACGGATAAAGCCACCCTGCAGCAGAAGCCGGTGACTCTCGGCATGTACACCGACAGGTATCTGCCGCAGGGTACGTGCAAAGAGACGGGAATAGAGCATTTGCCATTGTAGGCCGGTGAAAAAGATGCGGTCAAGCAATATTGTTCGCCCAGATGGGCCGCCTTGACACGAGTGCCGAATCCTCCCATATTTTAGATCAAACCCCATCCAGACAGGAGTTAACAATGAGTAATATAGAGTACGTTGAGGCGCGGGAAATCCTCGATTCCCGTGGCAATCCGACGGTCGAGGTCGACGTTGTGCTCGAAGACGGCTCGTTCGGCCGGGCTGCAGTACCGTCAGGAGCATCCACGGGTGAGCACGAAGCGGTTGAGATGCGCGATGGTGACAAGAAGCGGTTCATGGGCAAAGGTGTGCTCAAGGCTGTCGAGAATGTGAACAACGTGATTGCCGCAGAGATCGAGGGGCTGGACGCACTCGATCAGGTCGACATCGATCGCACCATGATCGAGCTCGACGGTACCGAAAACAAATCCAAGCTTGGAGCGAACGCGATACTTGGCGTCTCGATGGCAGTCGCGCGGGCGGCAGCTGACTTCCTCGGCGTTCATCTGTTCAAGTACCTCGGACCCTTCCACTCCAATGTACTACCTGTGCCGATGGCCAACATTCTGAACGGCGGAGCCCACGCGGACAACTCAGTCGACTTTCAGGAGTTCATGGTCATGCCGGTAGGCGCCAAGAGCATTCGCGAGGCCGTTCGCATGATTGCCGAAGTCTTTCACACTCTGAAGGGCGTATTGAAGGAGAAAGGCTACAGCACATCGGTCGGAGATGAAGGTGGTTTCGCGCCGAACCTGAAATCGAATGAAGAGGCGGTGCAGGTCATACTGCAGAGCATCGAAAAAGCGGGCTACAAGCCGGGCGAAGACATCTATATCGCGCTCGATCCTGCAGCAAGCGAATTCTACGACGCAACTAAAAAGAAATATGTCTTCAAGAAATCCGACAAGAGGGAACTCTCACCTGCTGAAATGGCATCATTCTGGGAAGAGTGGGTGAACCGGTATCCGATCATCTCGCTCGAGGACGGCATGGCCGAAGACGACTGGGACGGCTGGAAAGTGCTCACCGACAAGGTTGGCAAGAAAGTTCAACTGGTCGGCGACGACCTGTTCGTGACAAACACGAAACGTCTCAAGATGGGAATCGACCGGGGAATTGCCAATTCGATCCTGATCAAGGTGAACCAGATCGGTACCCTGACCGAGACCTACGAAGCAATCGAAATGGCCAAACGCGCGGGCTATACTGCAGTGGTTTCGCATCGCAGCGGAGAAACCGAGGACAGCTTCATTGCCGACCTCGTAGTGGCGATGGAGACCGGACAGATAAAAACCGGATCCATGTCACGATCAGACCGTATTGCGAAGTACAACCAGCTTATGCGGATCGAGGATCTGCTCGAAAAGAATGCAGAATACCTGGGTAAGGACGCGTTCTATTCAATTCATCGTGGGTAGTTGCATACAGCGCGATGTCGCGTGTGAATGATTCCAGCAGCGCCGGCAGCCTTCGAGCCGGCGCTTTTTTTATCCTTCGACGGAAAACGTACGATAGATTCCGCGATATTCCTTGAAGTGTTTTTCGACGCGTGAGACATGAGCGGACGGTGGCCCCTGATCCAGCCAGGCGGCGAACTCTTTCAGTAGCGCAGAGTCCCCTTCGCATACGACATGTACTGTTCCGTCAGGTTCATTGTTGACCCAACCGGTAAGGCCAAGACTGGTAGCTTTTGTGCGAGTATAGTACCTGAATCCGACTCCCTGCACTCGGCCATGAACAATCGCGTCCAGACTGGATTTCCCCCGGTTCTCGTCCATCGATCTCCCACCCGGGCTACGCCGGATTTGTGCCTTTTGAAGCACTCCGCTCCTTCAATGCCTGCGCGATCATTGCCTCCAGGTCGGCATAGTCAAATGGCTTGTAGAGAACCTCGAATGGAATTGGGAACTCAGGTCGGAGGAAGCCGCTGGTGATAAAGATCTTTTTGTCGGAGCAGTACTCTTTGAGAAACTTGATCCAGTAGTCACCACCGAGAATATCCATTCGATAATCGGAAACGACCAGATCGACTTCGTGATCAAGAAGCTGCTTTATTGCACCAACGCCATCGGAGGCGACGAGGACGTTGTAGTCCTTTTTGAGAAGATAATCACGCAATGTCAGGCGTATTGCATCTTCGTCCTCAACTACCAGAACCGTTCCTCGTTTTTCTGTCATCTGTTTTAAACGCTCCTACCGACTGCGTTTTTGTACGAGGTTCTCGAGTATGTCGGTCAGCTTTTCAAGTTCGAGCGGTTTTGCAATGAATGCATCAGCGCCATTACGAAGCATCTGCGCGGCCTGTTCCGGGTCATCCAATCCGGAGATGGAAATGATGATGGGATTGTTCAGCGCCGTGTCCTCTTTGATCGACTTGCACAACTTGTGTCCGTTCACTCCCGGCAAATCTATATCAAGGATAACAATCCCCGGCTTGTGTTCGGAAATGAGACGTCCCGCCTCGAAACCATCGAACGCCTGAAATACGCTGTAATTCGGATACTCTCTCTCGATGTACTGGGTGATGAGGTTGTTCAGATCGCGATCGTCATCGACAACCATGACAGTGTCAATCGACGTCTGCTCTTCGAGTATTCGCTGAAGTTCCTGCGGCATACGCATTCCTCGCGAAGAGAGGAACTCCACAAGGTCTTCGGAGTAGACGCGGTACTGACCTCCAGGGGTCGTAAACGCCTTCAGGTACCCGTTCTTGATCCAGTTAATTGCTGTTTGGTTGACCACTCCGCAGATGTTGGCAACTTCGAGAGCGGAGAAGATTCGGACTTTCTTGTCAGCCTTTGCCATATTCCGTCCTTTTACGTGCGGATCACTTTCGTCCTTCCGGACCCGGTAAATCGCACTCTATTCTTCCTGATTTGATTATATGAATTATATCCAGAATGTCAATGCTTTTTCTCAACTGTCATGCTCTTTTTTTATCCAGAACTGTTTTCCCGGCGCGACAGGTAATTTCGTATACGCTGATACGAAAATCCGCGTGCCGCGAGCTTTCGCGTCAGGATCTGAGGCTCAAGCGCACCTGAGCGTTCCAGGCGCGCAGCAGCAGACTCAACCGCCCGGTCGAGCGCGTCACCGTCTGCGGTGGTCAGCTCTTCAAGGCTCTGCTCCGCCAGCTCCCGGGAAACACCGGAACGCAGGAGTCCCGCGAAGAGTGCTGCACGCCCCTCGGGATGCCTTCGAAGACGGGACTCCACCCACATACGCGCAAACCGTGCATCGTCAACGAGTCTGTCGCGTAACAGAGAGTCTATCGCAATATCTGCAACAACCGGATCAATATCACGTTCGATGAGCTTTCTGCGAAGCTGGCAGCTTGAATGCTCGCGGCGTGCCTGCAACGAAAGTGCCCTGCTGCGAGCAGCCGAGACGTCCACCTGATGGTGGAGCTGGGTCAGCCATTCGTCGTCGGCTGTCTCTCCTTCGGCACGTCCAATTCGTACCCACAGCGAGGTGGGGACAAAAAAAGAGGAACCGTCAGAGAGAATGACCTCAACGTCACTCCTCCGGGTTCCTCGCGTGCGTGCTGAGACGCCGTCCTTCCGACTACGGGAGTCGGAGGAACGTACGCCGTAGATGGTTCGACTACCGTTTGGAGAACTGGAACCTTCTGCGTGCGCCTCGTTGACCATACTTCTTTCGCTCAACCATTCTGGGATCTCGAGTCAGGAACCCGTTTGCCCGAAGGGCAGCGTGGTTGGCCTCGTCAAGCAGAAGCAACGCTCGTGACAGACCGTGCCGAATTGCACCGGCCTGACCTGACGCGCCTCCGCCGAATACGTTGACTGATACATCAACCTTATCAAGCATGCTCGTCACTTCGAGCGGCTGCCTGACCGTGAAGAGGTGCGCATCAACACCAAAGTAGGAATCAAGTTCTTTCCCGTTTACCGTGATTTTCCCATTACCGTTTCGAAGATATACCCGTGCCACCGATGTCTTTCGTCTGCCGGTGCCAACTGCAAGATTTTTTTCCACGTGAGCGTTCCTCCGCCTAAATATCCATTACTTCGGGCTGCTGCGCTGCATGTGGATGCGTCTCGCCCGCGTAGACTTTCACGTTGTTGAACAATTTCCGTCCGAGCCGGTTACCGGGAAGCATTCCGCGAATTGCCTTCTCAAGCGGGAACGTGGGTTTGCGCTGAATTGCCTTCTCGAAGGTTTCCGTCTTCATGCCGCCAAGATACCCGGAATGATGATAGTACAGCTTCTGCTGTCTCTTTCGACCGGTGACCGCGACCTTTCCGGCATTCAGTACGATGACGTAATCGCCGATCTCCTGATGAGGGGTATAGATTGGTTTATGCTTCCCACGCAACACGTAGGCAACTTTCGCCGCAACCCGACCGAGGCTCTTTCCTTCAGCGTCGATAACAAACCATTTCCGCTCTACGTCCCGCGGCTTTACAAAAATCGTGTTCATTTCAAATTCCTCAATTACCTGACACACTGCACGACACAAGAGATGCACAGGTAGCCATTCGTTGTGAGTGGACCATACTCCCATAAAGGAGTCGTATTGTCAAGGCTGCCTGCAGTGTCGAACGTACGAATAGCTTCGCGTTATTCCTTCTTTTCGGTCTGAGCAGCCTCTTCGGCCTCTTCCTTCTTCGCTTCCATGCGGTCCTTCATGTCGGCGATGCCGATGAAGACCGCAATTATACCGACGAGCAATGCGATTATGGGGATTCCGCCTTTCAGAAACTCGAGAACAGGCTGCCACCAGTTGAGTGCCCATGAGAAAGGGAGTACGGAGTACACTGCAAATGCCACAAAGACAATTCCTACTACTAACGCTACCATACCTTCCTCCATAACTGCCAGAAAAGACTCTGCGTATCGATTATGCGTCGATAAATTGCATCGGTAATCTCATGTAAGATACCGTTTTTTTCGCTTCTGTCAACCGTTCCGCGCGGAGCGAACTCGTCTCCCGATGGCCCCGCGATCTGCTGCTCACTGTTCGGCCTGAGCAGCCTGAACTTCTGTCTCTCGCGCCTTTCGCCGTTTGCCGCGACGTTTTGGTTTCTCCGCCGCGCCGCTGTCCTCGTCGATTCGCAGCGTGCTGCGAACTGATGATGCCTGGCTTGACCGCCGCGGGCTGCGCCTGACGATGACTACTACGAACGCAAGCGCATAGAGCAGCGCGGGAAGATTCACCAGCACAAGGCGGACGACTGAGACGCCCCACACCACGAGTACATCGGTTTTTGTGAGCCCGAATGCAGCAAGTGCGTTGAACACCGTCTCGCCGTACGCGATGATCGTACCGACGACAACAAGCATCCAGGCCACATCGCGCGTCTTCGACCAGACGATAATCGCGAGAAATGTGGCGATCGATCCGAAAATGAGGCGTGCAAGGATCATGACCATGGAATCAGGTGTCAATCGAAAGCTCCTCGGTCAATTCAAGGCTCTTGCGGAGAAAGAGCGCCCTTTCTCCCTCTGACCAGATTATCGGCAGAATGCTCGGCCCGGGAAACCGCGGATTGATCAGGATTCCCGCGCTGAGGAAGCTCTCGAAGATCGCATCGTACCGGGCAGGCGGACAGGTTGCGGTAAGATAGGGGCCAGTTCGGGACCAAAGCGATGGGAGTTGATCAGTTGCGCCCGCCCGGACATCCGCCGGCGATGCCGATTCCGCGATTGCGCGAATGAAACCGGCCAGCGGCACCGCGGACACGACGTCCGAGTCAGGCAACGCGGAATCGAGAGAGGTTTCTCCGGGAAACAGCACAACGGTCGGTCCCCAGGCGCCGGGGAACGGCAGGATGGGGATGATGATGTCCGTGCCTTTCGACTGCGGTTCGCAATAGGGTCGCCAGAGTACGATCCTCCCCTGGAAGCTCGCGATAGCCGGCGCTGCGGCTTCAGTCGGGGCGGCCGGTGCCGGTGCCGGTGCCGGTGCCGGTCCAGATAGCGCGGGATCCACAGGCTCACCCGGACCGATCGGTCTGTTGCGCCAGGACGCAATCGCCGCAAACGCGCGCTCGGTATTCGCAAAAAGGCGCCCGGCGTGTGTGGCACCGCCCCATTCTGCCTTGTGGCGCTCGATCAGCCGCTCGATCCGGTGATGAAGTGCTCCCGGATAGTCTGCAAGAAGCCCCCGGGCAATTGCCGCGCGCAGCTCATGAGCAACGCGCTCCGGTCTGTGGCCGAGAATTGCCCTTCCGCCAGCGAGATACATGTCGAGGTAACGCTTACGCTTCAGGTCATAGAGGTGAAAACCGCGCGCGCGGCCGATAGCAGGCAGCAGGTTACTCATCGACACTTACCCGTTCGAGCGGCGTATACCGTGGCACAAAACGGGCAGACCGCCCCGATTCGAACTTCACGAAGACCACTTCATCGCCATTTGTCGACCATTCCTGCTTCACTACCACCCCTGTTCCGAAACCATCGTGATAGACGTTCATGCCGACCGGGAAGTTCCCGACCGGATCCGCTTCGACAGCTGCGCCGGTGCTTTCGCCGTAGTCGTCCCAGATGTCCGGATCAATGTCGGATTCGCCGGTTCGACCGTCGTTGTTGTACCAGTTTCTCCCGGTGAAGGGGCGTCTGCCGATCTGTTCGACGAACTCGGTCGGTATCTCGTTGAGAAAGCGTGAAGGCGCGAGCACCGCATGTCGGCCATGAATGATTCTGTCGGTACAGGTCGTGAGATAGAGCTCATCCCGCGCACGGGTAATCGCCACGTAGAAGAGCCGCCGCTCCTCCTCGAGCTCATCGACCGACTCGTTATCACCGCGGGGAAACATGCCCTCCTCGAGGCCGGTAATGATGACACGGTCAAACTCGAGCCCCTTGGTGTTATGCATGGTAATGAGCGTGACCCGATTCGGATCATCCTCTTCGCCGGTCTGTCGCGTGCTGTCAAGCTCTATACTCTCGAGAAACTCCTGCAGCCCTGCGCGTCCACGGGCGTACAGCGAAGCGGCGTTCACCAGTTCTTCGAGGTTTTCCAGCTTCTGGCTGCCGGCGACCTCATCCTGATGTTCGTGATAATGGTGCAGACCGCTCTTTTCGACGACCCGTTCGACGAACTCGGGTAGCGCCGCTGACTCGAGCGTGTCGGTCAGCTCGTTCATAAGCGCGAGAAACTCGGCTGTCGCTGCGGCCTGCCGCTTTCCGAGCGACCCGCGGGAGAGGCGGCAGGCGACAAGAAGATCACCCTCTGCATCGGCAATACGCGCAACTATCTTCTCCACCGACGAATCGCCGAGTCCCCTGCCCGGCTTGTTGATAACCCGGCGGAAGGAGACCTCGTCGCGCGGATTCGCGATGAGCCTGAGATAGCCGAGCGCGTCTTTTATCTCTTCGCGTTCGTAGAACCTCAACGTGCCGACGATTCGATAGGGAATGCTGGCACGCAGAAAGAGGGTCTCGAAGAGTCGCGACTGCGCGTTCGTGCGGTAGAGGATCGCGGTTCTGCCAAAGTTCTCGGGCGCGAGGAGGCGGGCGCAGTAGGCTGCCTCCTGATCCTGATCCTCGAGATAGCAGAGCACCGGGAGTGGCCCGTCGACCCGTTGCGTCCAGAGCGTTTTGCCGAGTCTGCCGGTGTTGTGCTCGACAACCGAGGAGGCAACACGCAGAATCGAGGGTGTTGAGCGGTAGTTCTCCTCGAGACGGACAATATGTGTACCCGGGAAGTCTTCACCGAACGCGAGGATATTGCGAACCTCCGCACCGCGAAAGCGATAGATCGACTGATCATCGTCTCCGACAACGCACAGGTATGAGCGTTCGCTGTACAGTTCGCGAAGAAGCTGATGCTGCGCGACGTTCGAATCCTGGTACTCGTCCACCATGATCACATTGAAACGATCCCGGGTTCTGCGACTGATCTCCGGATTTTCGCGCAGGATACGCACCGGCAGCGCGATGAGGTCTCCGAAATCCGCATTCCCTATCTGGCGCAATCTGGTTTCGTATGAGCGGTATATGTCGTTGAAATCTGGATCATCCGAAATGACAGATAGATCATCATCGGGCGTGAGCAGATAATCCTTTGCGCGACTTATGCCGCGGGCGAACACCGCAAGGTGATTGCGAGGCTGATCCGGATAGATTGCGCGAAGTAGGCTCACCATATCGTCGTCATCGTAGATGGTGAATCCGGCAGGCATTCCGAGTACATGGCAGTTGCGCCTGAGAAACCACGCACCGAACGAGTGGAATGTACGGATGAAGACATCCGCGGCTGCCGGCTCGATGTTGGCCGCACGGGTACGCATTTCGTTCGCCGCCTTGTTCGTGAACGTGACGGCAAGAATCGAGTGCGGCTCGACCCCTTCATTCTGGATGAGATGCGCAATCTTCACCGTGATGACGCGGGTCTTTCCGGATCCTGCACCGGCAAGGATGAGAAGCGGCGGTCCGTGATGGAGGACGGCTTCCGCCTGATGTGCATTCAGTGTAGAGAGGTACCCGCTGCTTGAGTTATTCACGTTCATGCGATGCTGAGTGGCTCTTCAACCGGGAGGCCAGCCCATCTGGCGACCGCCGATGATATGCGCGTGCAGGTAGTCGACGCTTTGCTGACCGTTCTTTCCGCTGTTGAAGACGATCCGGTAGCCGTCCTTCTCCAGGCCAAGCTCGCCTGCAACCCGCGCCACCCGTGCGATAAATGCTCCCGCGAATGAGGGATCGGCATTCTTCAGTTCCGGAAATCCGGTCAGCTTCTGCTGAGGAATGACCAGAACATGTACCGGCGCCTGCGGATTCACGTCTTTGAACGCGATTGCGACGTCGTCCTCGAACACAATCTCGGATTTGATCTCCTTGTCGCGGATCTTCTCGAAGATAGTCTTTTCAGGCATGTACACTCCTGTTGGATTGGCGAAAGGCGCACGTACGAGTATACATAAATCGATATTGATTGAAAACGTGGAGAGCTGATTCACGGCGCCGCAGGCTAAACCGGCACCGCTTCGAGATCGATTCCATTTCTGCGGATAATCCGCGCTGCGAGCGTTCGTCCGGCAGTGAATCCTGAGCCGCGAACCACTACGGCGCCATCCACTTCGGGCGCCTGCAGATAGGCCCGTGCAAAGGCGAGATCCTCGCCGATCACCGGTTCCTCGATCAGCACCTCAAGCTCACGACCGACGAACCGCTCCATCCGCTCTTCGCTGATCGGACGCTGTCGCCGTTCAAGTTCTGTCTTGCGAGCCCGTGCTGTGGCGGCAGGCACCCGACCGCGGGTTCGCTGCTGCAGATAGCCGCGAGTCCCCTCTTCCGGGGAGTAGGCAAACAGACCGAGCCAGTCAAATGCCGCCTCGGCCTGAAAAGCGAGTAATTCATCGAACTGTTCATCGCTCTCACCCGGATAGCCCACGAGGAACGTCGACCGTATGACCACCTCTGGCACGGAGTGCCGTACGGTTTCGATCAGTGAAAGGTAACTCTCCCTTCGACCTGATCGTCCCATTGCGTGGAGAATATCGGCGGACGCATGCTGCATGGGAAGATCCAGATAGGGAAGAAACCGACTGTCGGAGGAAAGCAGCGGCAGTATCTCCATCGGAAACGTCTCGGGATACAGATAGAGTAGTCGGATCCAGAACTTCCCGGGCAGCCGGGAAATTGCCTCAAGCAACCGTGGAAGCTCGCTCTGCCTGCTTCCCGTGCCTGTTGCACGATCGCGCCCGAATGAGTTCAAATCATGCGCTACAAGATTCAGCTCGAACAAGCCCCTGTCAAGAAGCTCGCGAATCTCCTGGATCACGTCCTCAAGTGCGCGGCTTCGCAGGTCGCCGCGAATCATCGGAATTGCACAGAATGCGCAACGGTTGTTACACCCTTCGGCAATCTTCACATAGGCTGAGCCGGGGAGCGAGAGTAATGTTCGACGTACAGGCCTGTGCGCCGCAAAGACCGTCGGCGAATCTGCCGGCGAGGATTCCGATGCATCCGGAAGAAAGACCGAGGCTCCGCCATCGAGCGAGCGCTCCAGAAACTCGGGCACCCGCTCCGGAGCCCGGTTGCCGAAAAAGCCGCTTATCTCAGGCATTCCGGCTGCGAGCTCCGCACCATAACGTTGCGAGAGACATCCAGCCATGACCACTTTGCGGTCGGGAAACTGCGCGTGGAACTCAAGCGCAACCTGGATCGATTCCTCTTTCGCCGGGGCAATAAAACCACAGCTGTTCACGATGATGACTTCAGCCTCATCCGGCGTCTGAACATGCTTCCACTCGTTCTCCACGAGTGCAGCAATCATCACCTCAGAATCAACCTGATTCTTCGCACATCCGAGACTCTCAAGATAGAATGTTTTCTTCATGTCGATGCGGACTGGTCAGTTTATCGGCACAAGCAACAGGTTGTAGCTTCCGTTGCTCTGGTTCCACTGAATTGCGTCAGTCGCCACTTCGCCGGCAGGACCGAGCGCAACCGGATTTCCGGCAACTGTCAGGTTTGCCGAACCGGCGTTCGATAGCCAGAGCTCGAATCGGCTGGAAGCTGTCGTGGTGAATGTCTCGCCCGCGTCGTAGTATCGCTCCTGCCGCTGCCCATTGTCGACCGAGTAGCGAAACAGTGCAGGCGCAGTGAAAGTCACATTCACTGCGAATGGCTGCTGCTGGTCCATTGTTTCGATAACGGTGCCAGCTGGCTGGGCCTGCGGTGCCGGGGTTGCCGTCTGTGCAGTCGTGCCTGCAGCTTGCTGTGTGCCGGCGGCCTCTGGTGTCCCGGCGGCCTGAGCGGCGCCGGCGGCAGGCGCTGCAGCCGTTGCGTCGGAAGCGTTCCCCGTGCCTACTGTCGGAGAACTTGCGCCGTTCACGGCGCTGTCGAGTCTGAGTACCGCGACGGGCACGCCCTCGAGAGTCGATATTGAGCGTACGAAGAGCTTGATGTCCGCCTTCCCGTCCGCACTCAGATCTACGACTTTCTCCTGATCGGGGGAAAGATCGACTGAACCTGCCGGGGTACTGAGCGTTACCGTCTTTCCGATTCCGGTCAGAATCAAACGGTAGTCCTTACCCTTGAGCTGGACGTTGATCGCATCACCCCGTTTGAAACTCCGCTCCTGCATGCCACCCGGGAACCGGTAGAGCTGGCCGCCCGGAGGAAGTGGCTCGGCCGCGGTTCGAGCGGTGCTCACCGCTGCAGCCGCAGCAGGTCGTGCCGCTGAGCCGCCCTTGTTGCCAAGCACAAGCACGAGGCCGAGCCCCGCTGCGGCAAGGACGACGATGATTATCCCCGCAATCAATGGCGTCGAGACCGTCTTCCGCTCGAGCAGCTCATTCATCGGTGCCGGCTGTTCCTGAAGCTTCAAATTCTTGTAGAGGCCGACGATCTCCTGGGCACTCAGCCCGAGGTATTCAGCGTAGTTGCGGAGAAAACCAAGTACGTACGGCTCACCGGGAAAGAGCGAGAAATCCTCGCCCTCCAGCGCGGTGAGAAACCTCTTGGCGATATGGGTGTCTCGAGCGACTTGCTCAAGGGTGTAGCCTCTGGATTCTCGGGTGCTCTTCAGCTTGTCGCCAATGGATTCCATACCGTTCCTGTTAGTTCAGTTTTCCGAAAAGGAAGTGGTCGATAATGTTCGCAGTTCCCGGGCCATCATAACTGAACCGCGCAGCCGGTATGTTTTGATTTGTCCGTATGTTCGTGAAATCAATCTGGTACTGTTCGTATCCGACATCCACACCAACGATACGCCGAATGAGACCGTCTTTTCCGACCGACACGTTCAGCTGCCGGAACCCCTGGTTGGGATCGCGCCAGTCGAGCTTCAGCTTCACGACCATCTCACTCGAACCGGTGTCCAGGGGAACCGGATCGGGACCGACCAGATATGCCTTGGTGAAGTTTTTTCCCATGAGAGAAAGGCCTGCCGCAGAGGCGAGGCTCACCACCTGTCCGCTGTTCCCGCCGACAAGCGGCTGCTGAAGTTCCACGTTGTACTTGGGCAGATATACTTTCAGGATCTTGCCATCCGAACTCAATACCTGTTTCGGCGGCTCGGTAAAGTCGATTCGGAGCAGATCAGGGCTGCGATACAGGAGTACGCCTTTCATGACGTCTCCCTTTACCGTGTACGTTATGTCCGCTGTGTAGTCGTTTATCTTTGCGTAACGTGCTGAAAGATTATCGAAAAATGCGGTTGCTGTGAGTATCTCCTGGCTGAAGGCCGGAGAAACCAGGCCGAAGAGAAGAAGAAGAATCAATATCCGTGAAAATTTCAATGTATTAACCACCATCTACGACAGAAAAATCGGCCATTCCAATATTGGCCGAACGCTCCCTATTTGTCAAGGATGAGTGCTCACCGGACAAAATCAGGACAATTCCTGAATTCTATCACGCAACTCGGCCGCCTTCTCGTAGTTCTCGTCCTCTAGTGCTTTTTTCAACTCGAGTTCGAGCTTCTGTCGTGGATCCGTCGGAGCGCGATCTTCTACCTGTTTGAGCGCAGACCGCAGATAATTCAGCGATCTGACACGTTCGAACTGGAAGGCAGGAGAGTCCACATCATCCATTGTTTCGATCTCGTTGATTGCGTCATTCAGTATGCCCTGGGCAACTTCCTTCAGGTGATCATGTACCGAGGCCATTGCGCGCGCCATTGCATTCATGCGAAGGATATAGGGTTTGTACTGCAGCACGGCGTTCCTGTCCTCTTCACTCTCGCAGTATCGCTCGAGAAGAGAACACACCTGCAGGTTATGCTCGGTGTCCGCGGTCACCCGGGCAAAATCGTTGAGCTGGAACAGAAGCAGGTAACGATAATAGTAGAGAACTCCCTCGTTTTGCAGCAACACGCAATCTTCATGGGTCAACATGAATCCTTCATCGGTTCCATGTTTCGACTTATGCGCGTCCGCACGATCCATCAGCTCCTGCAGCACCGATTCCTTTCCGAACGGCTGAGTACCGTCCGGCCGACCGACCAGCTCGTACTGTTCCATTCCGAGCGGAAGGCGCACCTGAAGCACGCTTCTCCCGTCGTCCGCGACGATAATCCTCATGGTCTGATCAGGATCGTACGGCCAATCGTGAAGCATGGCAGTCAAATCCTTACCCATTTAGTCCTCCACACATTTCATTCAATATACTAACAGCGATGGGTGGCAGCGACAACGTAAACCGATAAAAACCCCGCAGACCCACTTGCCACATGCTGATACCCCGACTAGGATACTGCCAGAGGCAAATATGGTCAAAGTCATATCGCTCGGCGGATCAATCGTCGCTCCGGCCGGCGTGGATGTCGATTTTCTGCACACCTTTGCGGACCTGATTCGCTCCTACCTTGCAGCCTGGCCTCAGGTTCGCCTCATTTTCGTGGTGGGTGGAGGCGGGGCTGCTCGAACGTATCAGAACGCGTATCGTTCGATCAGCGACTCCCCGGTCGAGGGGGAACTGGACTGGATCGGGATTGCGGCGACGCGGCTGAACGGTCAGTTGCTGCATGCACTGTTCTGCGCTGAATGCGCCGATCAGGTAGTCACCGATCCGACTGCAGATTTTGATTTTCGCGGCCGAATTCTGATTGGCGCAGGTTGGAAGCCCGGATTTTCGACCGACTTTGACGCAGTACTGCTCGCAGAGCGATTCGGCGCTGACGAAGTGATCAATCTGTCGAACATCGAAAAGGTGTTCACATCGGATCCAAGGAAAGATCCCTCGGCCCGGCCGATCGACAGAATCGACTGGAACGGCTTCCGTGCAATCGTCGGGAGCGAATGGCAGCCGGGAGCCAACCACCCGTTTGATCCGGTCGCATCGAAGAAGGCGGCGGAACTTGGACTGAAAGTGATAGTTGCCTCAGGGCGAAATATGGAAAATCTCCGCAGCATACTGGAGGGGAACGCGTTCATCGGAACCGTGATAGGCCCGGACTGACTGAGCAAGTGACGCTTCGAGATCCGTTCGCGAGTGCGAACGTCGGGCAGGATTCTACAGGCCCTGTCCACCCTGCGTCGCGGCAGGCGGTGTACTTTCGGTAGCACCGGACGGCGGCACTTCCTGAGGTGCGGAACCGGCTGCACTCGGCGAATTGCCGAGCATTGCCGACGCAATTGCATGGAGCGTACGGGTCGCTGCCGGAGTGTCGACCGAACCGGACTTTGCAGCCATCCCGAGATCCGCAAGCACGATCGCGACTGCCGAAGGCTCTTTGAGCCGCGCAATATCTGTGAGTGCCTGATCGAACTCTCCGAGTCCGATGCGCACCAGTGCAATTCCGCGATAGAGGTTGTCGACGAGGTAGGTTCCGCGTGCGGCATCCGCCTCGGCAATATCCACTGCACGCCGCGCCGCATCGAGGTCTTTCTGCTCGATCAGATAGTTTGCGAGACGAATCATCGTTTCGGTACGCGAATACGCATCCTGAATGCCGGCGACCAGACTGAACGCACGATCACTCGAAGCCCAGGTCAGATCGACCTGCGCGACAGCCTGAACCGCGGCAGCGTGCTGTGAGGAATCCGAAATCTGGCCGACGCTCTCCCGGGCAACCTCCGAGGTCGCGAGTGCAAGCCGCGGCTGCCCGATCGCGCCGTAAATGCCGGCTATCCGGGCCAACGCAAGCGCGCGTCGATAGGGGTCCTGAACGCTCTGTGCAAGATCGACTGCCTGGGAGCAGAGATCGAGCGCCTGTTTTCTGTTCGCCCCCGGATTTTCCGCGTGAAGGATTGCAGATACCTCTGCCAGACCCTCGGCGCGCAGATAGGGATAGCGAACTGTCTGGAGTACCCGTATCGAATTGCCGACGTCGCCGAGCCGGGTGAGGTTCTGCGCGACCTGCAGCAGGCGGGCCGCGTCCGCTTCACTTCGGCGAACGACGGTTACCGAGGTGATCTGGTCGAACGCTCTGCCTGCGAAGTAACGGGCCGAATCGTTGTTGCCAAGGACGCTGAAACGCACTGCGATATCCGAAAGCGCCAACGCCTTGAGCCACGGACTCTCGATGCTGCCTGCAGCAGGAATCGCCTGTTGCAGCAGGACGTCAACCGACTGTGGAGTTCCGGCCTCCTCGTAACGCCGTGCCGTGTCGATGAGAACCGAAGTCCGAACCCAGAGGTCCTGAATGATGTAGACTTGCTGAATTGTCTGCCGCAGTAGATCGTATGCGGAGGGACCGGCATCAAAACAGGCGGCGATGATCTTCTGAAGCACAATCGCACGGTTCGCGTCGTCGCGGATGTTCGCCGAACGGGCAAGAGCGTCCTGGAGCAAACCTGTTGCTCTCGCCGTCTGCCCTCCCTTCACGTAGATTCCCGCGACAACACTCTCTATGTCCGCGCGGTCCTGAGTCAGATTTTCGATATCGAGAAGGGTAAGGATGCGTTGAAGCAGATTGTCGGCTGATGTAAGATCACCGTGCGCGAGATAGGCTTTGGCAATTTCAGTGTACGCAAAAATGCGCGAGTGAACGTCCTGCACCTGCTCGGTGGCGACGAGCGCGACCGAAAGCGGCGTTCCCTGACGGGCGAGCTCCGAAACATCAAGCGGCGGAAGCCGCGGACCCGCTACCGGTGCAGTTGCACAGCCGCCGAGTAGCAGGAGGGCAATAGTCAGTCCGCATAATGAGAGTATCCGCGTCACGTCGAAAACGAACCATAATGAATCTGATAGGAGCAGTGAGCCGTCGACATAGTAGAGTCTTGTCCGTTCGGGATTTCCCAGTATTGCCTTCGCCTTGTGACTCAACTCGACGGTATCGAGGCACAGGACAATCGCACTTTCTCCCGCGTGCCTCGCGCCCGGAGTAACCTGACGCAACATCTTATGGTATCGTATAATCGTTAGTCAATGGGAGCCGGTAATGTTTGCATCTGAACGGTTTAGACGCCACGTCAACAAGATTCGAAAAGAGTTCCGGACCTCTCCGGAGAGTGAAATGGTGTCGCAGATCCGTCGCGGCTTCGACTTCTGTCTGACATCGATTCCTGCGGTGATGCGGGATGACATATTCGAATACCTCGTCGGCCGGTTTGCCGACCGGAAAACGCGGTATACTGACATTCTGCAGTACACAGACTACATGGGAGATTTCATCGACCTGTTGAATCTCGATTATGATGAGCATCAGGACCCGATCCTTACCGATGACTGGGACTACGTTCGTGAACTCATGAACGAGTTCGCCGGTGATCTCGATATGGATCTGGTAAATTACGTGATGGAACTGGTGGTACGGAAGGGTCACATCGACTGATTCGTTGACACTCGCAGGGCGTTCGGCTACAGTCTATTCCCGTACTTGCAAGACGCCGGCGTGGCGGAACTGGTAGACGCAGCAGACTCAAAATCTGCCGCCTTCACGGGTGTGGGAGTTCGAGTCTCCCCGCCGGCAACGG
>DATKUC010000254.1:0-5964 GCA_035530835.1 Spirochaetia bacterium | reverse complement strand
AGCTCCTGCGGTGGCATTGTTTCCGATAGCGTAGTGAATCCGCGAATATCGGAGAAGAACACGCTCAGTTCCTTGTCCAGTCCTCCAAGCTCAGGGGGATTGTCCAGTATCTGATCGACCACTCGCGGGCTCACGTACCGTCCGAACATGTCCCGAATGCGCCGCTTGTCTTTCTCCTCTGTCATGACTCGATATACTATTACCGTGATGAATGTGAAGAAGATGGCGAGCGCCGGTAACGTGAAGTTCAGCAGATAGTTGTTCATGTCGAAGACTATCGATGTTGCAACGAAGTAGAAAATAATCAGCAGAAACGAAATGATGAACGAAAGGATTGTTGAGAGTCGCGATGTAATGAACGCGATGATGAGCGCAGTGGTAAGCAAAATGAGGTATGTCAGCCATCGGGCGGAGGGAATGATGAACTTGTCCATCAGAATGGTGTTCAGCGCATTTGCATGAATCTCCACCCCGTACATCAATCCGAAGGGCGTCGGCTTTTCATCTTCGGCAATTCCCGGAGCGAAGGCTCCAACCATCACTATCTTGTTTTCGAGTGCTTTCGTGCGCGGCCAGGTAGCCGGGTCCGGGCCGGGCACGCGGGCGGCATAGGCGGCAAATGAACGTACCGGGAAGGTTTGTGGGTCAAGTGGTGATGCACCCGATCGAGGTCCCATGAAGTTTATGAGCATGTCACCGTTGCGATCGATCGGGATATTGATCTGGTGAATGTCCCGGTATACGCCGGGCTTCACGAGCTCGCCTTTCGCGTTATACACCGGAAGTTGTTCAGCAATCCGATACGGTATCCATTTACCGGTTTTCGAGTCAAACTCCTGCGGATCGGGGATATGGATTCGCTTGCCGATTTCTACCTGGATGTCTTTGAACGTCTTGTGAAAGTAACCAAGCGCTAGGGAGAGCGTAATCGACGGTATAAAATAATCCTGATACTTTTTGATCACGTAATCGGCAGCGGTGGGCTTTGTCTGCGCTGCAGTACTGCCCGCTTGAGTCGGTGCGTTGTGCTCCATCTCAGTGACCACCTGCTCGATGATCTGTGGTGTCAGCGGATACGGTATTGTGTGATCGACGCCATTGACGTCGGTCCACGCAAGTCGCTGAAAACCGGATTCATCGATTTTTGTGGCGGGGGTCAGATCGGAAAGCCTTATTCGCTCGAGCAGTCGCGACGACTTCATGATCATCGGCTGGTGTCGGTAAATTTTGTCGAAATCGTTGAAGAAGTTCGCGTGGCCATACCCTGCGGCAGCTGCCGCGTAGGGAACGAGCGGCGGCTCAAGGCCGTAGTTCGTCGGCATATTCTGCCAGTCCCCGCTCACGTTAGTGATCATCCCGTCATGGGCGAACAGTACGTCGTGCCGGCGGAAGTACTCCTTCTCCGCGGCGGGTGCTGGCGGTTCCTTGTCCAGGATGGTCTCGAGATAGACCCGGCCGTTGTTGTGCATGGCGTCGACGAGAAGTGCGTCGTTGTACGCCTGTTCGCTCGGTTCGACAAAGAACAGGTCGAGAAACACTGCACGCTCGCGCTGATTCTGGTCGCGAATTCGGGCGAGTGAGTTCAGAAGATCAGCCTCCCGATAGCGTGGCCATGGCCAGCGCCCGAATCGCGAGAGACTGTTCGTATCTATTCCCAGGATCAGGATATCCGGCGAAATGTTGGGATTTTGCGCGGTAACCGTCACTCCTTCCTGTATGTGGTGGCTGCGAAATGTTTCTCGCAGGTTGAAGTGACGGTCGAGAATATACGTTTCAAGGTGCTGCGGAATAACGGTGAATAGATCGAGCAGCACGAGTACTGCCGCCACCAGAATACCGATCACCAGAGCAAAGTAGCGCGTCTCGAAAAGCCTGGTCTTTGAACTCGCCATTTCTTCTCCCGTGTGGGGTTGTGGTCGGCGTCAGCGCCGCCTGGACGAATCTAGCTTTGTTTGGTTGGGATTAGTCCCTTTACCTGGAGATAAATTATACGGTCTCTGGCCAGGTTTGTCCAACCGCTGCCGGGGAAGTCATTGACGAGCTTGTCATACTGTGTCTTCGCGGCACTGTAGTCTTTCTTTTCTTCGGCGAGCCGTCCAAGTGAGAAGAGTGCAAGAGGTTTTTCCGGTGTGTGTGAGCCGTACTTTTCGGCGATCAGACTGTACTGCGTTGCCGCTGCCGAATTGTCACCTGCCTCCTCATATGCAGCGCCGGCGTCGAGCAGACTGATCGGAGCAAGGTAGCTCTGCGAGAACTTGTGAGCAAGCTGCACATAGCTCTCAGCGGCCAGCTTCCATTCTTTTTTGTCGTAGTAGAGGTTTCCACGGATGAAAAGCGCACGCTGGGCCGAATAGAGTGATGGATACTTCTTGATGATGTTGTCGAGGTTGGCAAGAAGTTTTGTTTCCAGATCCTTCTTCTTGGCTGCTGGTGCGGTCTGCCAGTCGGTGTACTGCTGTTGCGCGTTTTCGACGAGTGTAACTGACTTCTGCTCCCGGTACGATCGGATCTCACTCACAACCACGAATCCGACAATGAGAACAAAAACAGCCGCAATTCCGGCAAGAAGGAAGTGACGGTTTGATTGTATAAATGCGGAAAAATGCTCCCTCACGGACAGTTTCCCGGTACGCTCAATCTCTTTGGCCATGGTGAAGACTCCTTTTCCCTGTATCTCTTATTTAGTTTCTGATGGCGAGCTCTTTCAGGAGCCGCGATAGATATGTCCGTTGAATGCCAAGAACCTTGGCTGCTGCAGTCTGATTCCATCCGTGCTGTGCAAGGGTTACTTCAATCACGTGCCGTTTGAATTGATTCACCGAATCCTTCAATGATTTCCCCGAATAGTCGTCCCTGTCGGAAAGGCCGGAACCTTGAAGAATAAGCTCCGATGGCTTGATCATATCGTCCCGGCAGATAACCACGGCCCGTTCAACGGCATTTTCGAGCTCACGGACATTTCCCGGCCATGTATAGGTCAGTAATGCCTCAACTGCTGCGTCGCTGAATCCGCGAATCTGCTTTTTTATTTCGCGGTTGAAGCCCTTCAGAAAGTACTCTGCGAGGACCGGTATGTCCTCCGGTCGCTGTCGCAACGGCGGTATCGTCAGGGGAAGCACGTTCAGCCGGTAGAACAGATCGCTCCTGAACGTCCCCTGTTCGACAGCCTGTTCGATGTCACGATTTGTAGCAGCTATGATTCGGACGTCCACCTTGATCGGTTCACTTGACCCGAGTTTTTCGAAGGTCTTCTGCTGAAGAACGCGAAGGAGCTTCGCCTGCACTGAAAGGGGAATTTCCCCAATCTCGTCGAGGAAGATTGTCCCCCGGTCAGCAAGTTCAAATCGTCCGCGCCTGTCCGCAGAAGCGTCGGTAAATGCTCCCTTCACGTGGCCGAACAGTTCACTTTCAAGGAGCGCTTCGGGCAACGCGGCGCAGTTGACCCGTATGAACGGCTGGTCTTTGCGATCACTCTGCAGATGCAGCTGTTCGGCGAACAGCTCTTTGCCGACCCCACTTTCACCGAGGATGAGAACTGAAGAGGTAGCCTTTGCCGCTCGAGCCACGATGCGCATTCGTTCTTCTATAACCTTGCTCTTGTAGATGAGTGTGTGGTAACCGCGTGAGTTTGCGATCTGGCCGCTGAGGTTGTCCACCTCTTCCCTCACCTGCTGAAAATTCCGCGCGTTCTGCAGTGCCATTGCGGCCTGATTCGCGAAAATCTCGATCCAGAAAAGATCATCGTCATCGAACGGCTTTCCGCTGCGTTTGTTCAGCAACTCGATTACTCCGACGCATCGGTCGCGAATCCTCATCGGTGCAGCGAGAATCGAGGAGTTCGGAAAGCCGAGGTTACGGGATATTTCTGCAAAGAAGCGAGGATCATCCTGAGGATCATTGACCACCAGTGAACGGTTATGTTCAGCAACCCAACCCGCGATTCCTTCTCCAAGATTCAATGAGTACTTCTTGACGTCCTGGCCTTTCGGTCCCAGGGCGATCTCAAAGTAAAGCTTATTGTTTTCAGTGTTCAGGAGAAGTAATGAGGACGCTTCCGCATCGGTCAATCGTGTCGCGGACTCAATAATGCGGGTCAGGAGGGCCCGCGCGTCCGAATAATCCGAGTTGATAAGCGTGTTGATCTCGATGAGCGTTTCGAACTTCGTGGGATCGACACTGGAATTCAGCATGCTGGTACAGCGCGGGGCTGATTACTCCTCGAAGTGCTCCTCTTCCTCAGTCCGTTCGTCCTTGAGGTAATCACCAATGGTAAACGTCGTCTCGATCTCGTCATCCTGAATGTATTTTTTGAGTTCTTCAGCCTGGGCTTTACGCTCCAGATCCCGCAGAGAAAGAGAAAGTCTCTGACGTGACGGGCTGATCTCATTCACGACTGCACGAATCGAATCCCCTACTTTGTATTTCAGTACGGCTTTTTCGTAGGGTTCAATCCGCGGATCAGAGAATCCCGCTTTTCCGATCAAACCCTCGATACCTCCGGGAACGCGGACGAATACACCAAAATCCGTGATATTCGTGATTTCGCCTTCGATAACAGTTCGCTCCGGATATGCTTTTCGGAGGGATTCCCAGGGATCATCCTCAAGTTGTTTCACACCGAGCCGGATGTTATGCGTTTGCGGGTCGATGTGGATGACCATGCATTCCACTTCCTCACCTTCCTGCATAGTTCCGCTCGGATACTTGAGCTTCTTTGTCCACGACAGATCGTCGGCGTGGAGGAATCCGTCGATCCCCTCTTCCAGCTCGATGAATGCGCCTGAGCTTGTCAATTTCTTTACCGGTCGCTTGAGTCGGGTGCCTACCGGGTATCTTGCTTCCATGTCATCCCATGGATTCGGAAGCACCTGTTTGAGTCCAAGGGAAACCTTTCCGTTCGGAATGTCGTAGGCGAGTATCTTTGCCTCTACTTCATCACCGATCTTGAGAAGTTCCTTCGGATGGCTGATGCGCTTTACCCAGGAGAGTTCGGAAATGTGTGCCAGGCCTTCAATGCCCTCTTCCAGTTCAACGAATGCACCGAAATCGGTAAGCTTTGTCACCTTCCCCTTCACAACCTGATCCACCTGATACTTGTCTTCGAAAAGATTCCAGGGATCTTCAGTCATGTGCTTCAGTGAAAGGTTAATCTTCTTGTCTTCCGGGTCCATGCGGATTACTTTAAGCATGATCCGCTGCCCTTTCTTGACGAAGTCCTTCGGTCGGGTTACATGTCCCCAACTCATGTCGTTGATGTGCAGAAGTCCGTCAAAACCGCCGAGATCGATGAAGGATCCGAATGAGGTGAATGACTTCACGATTCCTTCAATGACATCGCCAATTTTCACGTGTTCAAAGAATTCACCGCGCTTCTTTTCGACTTCCTCTTCAAGCCAGGCTCGTCGAGAGAGTACGATATTAACGCGATTATCGCTGTAGAGGCGATCTATGTAGTAGCGCGATTTCAGACCGACGTACTCTTCCGGCTCTTCTACCCGATGGAGATCCATTTTCGAAATCGGATTGAAGCCACGTACGCCGTGACCGAGCAGGATTTCAAATCCGCCTTTGATGCTCTTTTCTACTGTGCCTTCGATCGGTTCATGATCCTGAAATGCTTTGCGGAGGTTCTTCCAGAAGACCTTTTCGTCAGCCTTTTTCTTGGAGACGATTACCTCGCCGGTTGTGGATTCCTTGTTGACGAGGACCACACTGACGATGTCGCCAACCGTAGGCTTCTCATCGAATTCATCGATTGGAATCTTGCCTTCGGACTTATATCCCACGTCGATGAAGACCTGTTCGGTGCCTACTTCGACAATTCGGCCATCTACAAGCTGGCCGACCTCGAGTTCATCGAGAGACTTGAGATATTGTTCTTGCAGCTCCTCCTGTAGACTTGAAAGATCAGATACTTCGGCGTTTTTCGTTGATCTATCGCTCATAACTGCCTTGTGACTCCTG
>DATKUC010000253.1:0-8204 GCA_035530835.1 Spirochaetia bacterium | reverse complement strand
CTTTCGGATGTCACGGGCGAGGCCCGCGGCGCGCGCATTCGGTCCGGTAATACCGTATTCGTCGATAATCTCTTTCGGGATAATGCCGAGCCCCCGGGCACGTGTCTTGAACACCCCGTTGTTGAAAAGGATGAGGTCGATTTCACCCAGGAGCTTTTCCACTTTCTGGAGCACCTCCTCGGTACGCGCCGCGAAACCTTCGGGCAGATCGCTTCGCACGCCGCCGGGAATGATGTACATGTGGTAGATGCGTCCGCCTGAGAGCTCCTCGAAAAGGTCGAGGATGTAGTCGCGGTGTGTGACGGTCCACTGTCCGATCGTTCCCATGCCGAACGCCCCGGCCTGCCCGCCCATCCACATGAGAAAGCTTGCGAGGCGCGCCATTTCGAGCGTGAGCGTGCGCAGCCAGACAGCCTTCTCCGGCACCGCGATGCCCGCGAGCTCTTCGACCGCCGCGGCGTACAGGTACTCGTTGAAGTCAGGTTCCGGCACGCATATGCGGCACACGAGCGGGAAGTTCTGGATGTAGCGTCTGCGTTCCATAAGCTTTTCAAAGCCACGGTGCAGATATCCAACGTGGGTCTTACATCCGACTATCGTGTCTCCGTTCAACACCATTTCAAGTGACATGTTGCCGGTTACACCGGGATGATTCGGCCCCTGCCAGAGTTTTACGTATTTCTCCGAGTCAAGATCGATGCGCTCTTCTCCGGAGAGAAGTTTCGCGGGATCAATGATGTCCGGCTCAATCGTGGTATCTATTTCGTACATCTTCTGCTCCTCAGGCTCCGCCGCCAATCGACTCCGGCTGGTCCGGATACATCTGTTTCTTCATATACTCAACCGGATCGTGCGTTACCCTGCCCGGCCGAGGGAAGAACGTCCGCTCGGAATAGTCGCGTGTGTCGAAATCCCGGCGCATCGGGGGAATATCCTTCCAGCCCTCAAGCGCGAACTCCTCGTCGACGCGAGGACTCCCCGGGAAGTGCACGCCGAACATCTCTTTGAGCTCGCGCTGATAGGTCGCCGCCTGAGCCCAGAGATGATGAATGCTTTCCATTTCCGTGAAGTAGGGTCGAATGACTTCCGCGGCGCTCTCGAGACCGTTTGCGCGCAACGTATCGCCGTTGTGACCGGCACCGTTCCGCGCGCCGGCAGCATCGCCACCTGAAGCAACTTCGCCGCGCGGTATCTCGACCTGCACGCCAAGATCGGCGACGAGCTCGTAGTTATGCAGCAGGTAAACCAGTCGCAGGATGCCGCGCTCAATGATATCGACCGCAGTCAGCATCACCAGATGCCTGAATCCGAGACTGTCCCTGAGATGTGTCAGAATCGGCACAATGTCCCGCTTTGCCACAGTTACAAACCCGAGGGAATTGCGCTGCGCATACGCATCG
Source organism: Spirochaetia bacterium (assembly GCA_035530835.1). Classification (GTDB taxonomy): domain Bacteria; phylum Spirochaetota; class Spirochaetia; order DSM-27196; family DATKUC01; genus DATKUC01. The sequence goes on along the minus strand of DATKUC010000253.1, from coordinate 6,804 downwards.
GTGAGGTCGAATCGCCGCTCGAGATCCTCCATCGTGGAGCCAAGGCTGCTCCCCGAGAGGGATCGCCCATTGTTAATTCCTGTTTCGATCATCATGATTCTCCCTCACCAGTTGTAGTCAGGCATATTCCAGTCGCGAATGACCCGCTTCTGGTTTGCCTTGTACCAGTCAAAGTTCTCGGCGTACTGATTTGCGCCCTCTGCTTTGCCGGCGCGAATCAGTTCCTTCAGCTTGTTGAACCCGGCGATGAGCGCTTCCGGCCGCGGCATGCATCCGGCAATGTAGACATCGACGGGAATGTAGTGATCGATTCGGTTAATCGTGTTGTAGCTGTCCCAGTACATGCCGCCGTTTATGGTGCAGCTACCGAGTGCGAGCACGAACTTCGGATTCTGCATCTGCTCGTAGCTGCGGACTATCCTCTTGAGTGTCTTTACCGATGCGTACCCCCCGATGATGAAGACACCACTCTGCCGTGGCGTCGGTCTCGGCTGGATTCCATATCGGTACATATCAAATCGGGAAGTCATAAGCGGCCGAAGCTCAATCGCGCCGCACCCTGTTCCAAAGCCCAGAATCCAGAGCGAATTGGCGCGCGCCCAGTTCGCAAACTTCTCGAGTACACCCCGGTATGGCGTTACGGCCTCGGGACGAGCGTCGCAGTACAGCTCGCGATCTTCCTCGGGAAGATCGAGGTTTGGCAGGCGCATGGTATTGCGTGTGGGTCCGCCCGCATCACGCCGTTCATCATCAGGCCGGACTATCTTTGCCTCACTCATAATTTCAATCCTCTTGTTCAGAAAAGTTGCGTGCGAACTATCGCAAACACGACTGACGCGAGCGCAATTGCGGTCGGCCAGCGAAGGAAGAACCTGATCGACTGATCGACCCGGAATCTCGGGAAACTTACGCCCACGATCACGGTAATCATGTAGAGCAGGAACGTCTTGATGAGCATCCCCCAGATTGTGGTGGCGCCGCCGAAGAACAGGTTCATGAACAGCACGAGTTTCGCCACGTTGAAGATGGCGCGATTCGTCTGCAGCAGTGCAAGAAATGAACTGTGGTATTCAGTCGGAGGACCGATGGGGATCTCCTGAGGTGCGATCACAACACTGAACGGGTTGTGCATGGTCATCCCGAGAAACGAGATAATACCGGCAACAACCGCTAGCGGATTGGTCACCATGGTCCAGTGGGCAATGCCACCCTGCTGCGCCGCCACGATGTCGGTGATCGACAGGGTGTGATACTGGGCGGCAAGTGCGATCACCGAGAGCGCGAAGGGAACCTCGAATGCTGTCATCTGCGACAAGCCGCGACTTACACCGATCGCGCTGTAGGGATGACCGCTCTCACCTGCTCCCAGTGCCATGCCGAGCTGGCCGAAGAAGATGAAGTACATGACCAGCAGCAGATCCCCGGCGAAGTGAAAGTTTGAAAAGAGCATCGAACCGAAAATCGCAGGGATGAACAGGTAGGTACCGACACCTCCGGCAACCCGGAAGATCGGACCAAGATAGAACATGATCCCGTGCGTCACCGACGTTCGCTGAAAGTAATTCTTGATAATGTCGATGTAGCCCTGCCACACCGGAATTCCGATTCTTCCCTGTACGCGCGCCGTGATCCGTGCGGTAATGCCTCCGAGGATGAGCCCCCAGTTGAGTATCACGAACAGCGACAGGATCGCGTAGAGTATCTGCAGGACGACGGGATTCATAGAGAACCTCTCATAATGAAGTAAACTGCGATGACATACAGAAGGATGTGCAGCGCGTATGTCTGACCGTTACCGGTGTAGATGTTGTCAAAGGCCTTTGCGATGGAGTGGAAACCCTCATCTATCGCCCTCCAGAACCTGACCACAACGGGCCGGACCAGGAAACCGAGCGCTCGCGAATAGGGCTGGAAGAAGTTGTGCGCATAGTGGGTGGTCTCCGGCCGATCCGGTCGTTCACCCGCATAGACCATGTTGAACTGTTTCACGACCTGCGGCTTTCGCGACACGAGAAGCAGCCAGATGAGCGGCGTCAGGAACACGCCTATGGTCACGAGCATGACCAGACTGCCGTTCCAGTAGCCGAGCGTCGATATGACCGTGTAGTCCTGCCAGTGGATCGTCTGGGGGAAGAATCCACCAACTATCTTCATGATCGGCGAAAGGATAAGGCTCGGAAATGCGGAGATGGCAATGGTCCCGATGATGAGCAGCACCTGTGGCAACAGGAGAAGAAGCGGAGCCTCCTTCAGCTTCTGGTACCGTACCTTCAACTGGCCGAGGAACACAGTATAGATGAACCTGAACAGGTAGAGGAACGCGATAGTTGAAGAGAAGAATGCAATCCCCGCCATCACATACCAGCCCTTTTCGATGAGGGCGGTATAGAAGAGCCACTTCCCACCGAAACCGGGAAGCGGGGGAACTCCTGAAACTGAGATGATGCCGATGAGAGCAGCAATATAGGAGATCGGCATCTTCTTGATGAGACCGCCCATCCGGTACATCGAACGGGTACCCGTCCGGTAGATGACTCCCGCTATCGAGAGGAACAGCATCCCCTTGTAAAGCAGATGGTTCACCGCCATGAACATTGCGGCAGTCCAGCCAAGATGGGTCATCATGCCGACTGCGGCAATCATGTAGCCAATCTGGCTCATGCTCGAATAGGCGAGCAGGTACTTCACATCCTCCTGGAAGACCGCCATGAGCGCACCGAAGAGCGCGGTGAGAATGCCGATCCAGGCCACGATCTGCGGGATTGACAGCGCCACATTGTTGCCCGAGCCGAGGAACCTCACGCCGAGCACGCCGACAAAGAGCATGATGGCAAACACTGCCGCCTTACTCATGACGCTGCTGATGAGGGCCGATGTATCGTCCTCCGCCTCACCGTAGGCCCCGGGCAGCCAGACGTGTACGCCGATTGCCCCCGCCTTCATGAGAAAGCCGATGGCAAGCAGAATCATCGCCGCAATCAGAAGGCTCATCGCAGCGGGGCTGAGCGCCGCGATTGCAGCTGCAGGCAGTGAGAGCAGGCCTTCGATAGACAGTCCCGCGGTCAGTCCAGCGGCTGAAAAGCCCGCAATCTGCGCGGTAAACCAGGAGAGCGCGGCTCCGCCGGTCTCGACCAAGGTGCTGATACCCGGTAGCGCGGCTCCGGCAACGGCAAACCCTGCCATGAGCAGGAATGCTCCGCCGACCGAGAACGCCGCGTACCTCAGCGATGCCTTTCCGGTGCGATCACCACGCAGGATCAACAGATAGGAACTCACGGCCATCAGTTCCCAGGCGAACAGGAAGTCGAGTGCTGTATGCGCGGTAGTCAGTGAGGAAAGGGAGAGCAGGAGTATCGAAACAAGCGGGAAGTATCCGACCTGACGACCCTTTCTGAAGAGCGAGCCAATCAGGATGACACCACCGCCTGCAAGAAAGACCAGGTCAAAGTACCAGCGGATTCCCGATAGCGTAGGTACAACCAGAGCTGCAACTACCGCAATTATCGCCAGAGAGAGAACGCCCTTTATACGCCCCGGCAGAAAGTCGAGGATGAACAGCGCGACTCCCGCAGCGAGTGGCAGCATCTGAAGCAGAGCGAACTCTCCGGAGAGAAGGGTCATGACGACGCCGGTTGCCGCAAGGAGCAGCGCACCGAGCACCAGAGCCGAGCACTTCCCGAGATTGCCTCCGGACTCAGCGTCGTCGAGCATCGAGTGATCTGTCGGTTCCGGTGACAAGGGGCGGGAGGCTGTCACAGCTGTTGCAGTCGCGGACGCCCATTCGGCTACGCTGCTGCTGCGGAATTGCGTGCCAACGCCCGCGCCCGCTCCAACCAGAGCCGCTCCGCTGCCGGCGGGCGCACTCTGCGGCGCCTCGTCGCGAGAGCGGACCAGCACGCTTCCAAACCAGCGAAGCAGGTAGATCGCCTCGAAGAGCGATCCAGCAAGAAGCATGATCAGCCAGCTCCAGTGAGCGTCAGCGACGAGACGGACCACCAGCTGCCACTTCGCCCAGAACCCGGGGAACGGAGGAAATCCTGCGAGCGCAAGCAGCAGTACGCCGAATGCGGCGATGAATGGTGCAGGCAGGCGCGTCGCACCCGGCTCCGAAGGAGGGCCGATAATTCCGGCGGCCCAGAAGAGTCCCGCCTTTGCGAGCAGATGGTTCAGGAAGAGGCCGCCGACCACAACCAGCATGGTGACGTCCGCAAAACCCGCCATTCTGCCGAACGCTGCCGCTGCCATGACCAGCCCCACCTGAGCCACCGACGAGAAGCCGAGTATCCGGCGTGCATCGGTATGGCGGAGTCCGATCAGGTTCGCGAACAGGAAGGTGAACAGTCCAAGTCCCACCATGACCGGAAGCGCACTCTCCGGCAGAATCGGCAGGAGCTTGTAGAACGCAAACAGGAACCCGGCTGAATTGACCGCTGCAATGAGCGCTGCGAGACCTGTGTGACTCGCCTGATAAACATCGAGTGCCCAGCCATTCGCAGGGAACGGTTTGAGCTCGACGAGAATGGAAGCGAACAGCAGGAAGAACGCGATGAATCCGACACCGCCTGCGAAGAGTCCCGGCTCACCGACCAGCTGGTCGAGGTAGAGCGTACCCGAGATCCGGTAGATGTAGATGACGCCGATCAGGAAGAGCGTCGAGGCAATTCCTCCGGCCATCACATACTTGAACCCTGCCGCGAGGCTCGCGCCGTTCCGCTGCGCGCCAAGAATTGCATATGTGGATATCGAAGTGATCTCTATGAAGACAAAGAGGTTGAACACGTCACGGGTCAATATCATGCCGTTCACGCCCATGACGATCAGCAGATAGAGGACGAGTCCGGTCGACGGGCCATTGCGAAGTCTGCGGCCAAGATAGAGTGCGCCGAGCAGCGCCGCGAGGTTCGCAAACAGCGTAACCAGCGCCTCGCTCACTCCCATCCGCAGGGCGATCGCGAACGGTGGCGGAAATCCAGCCGTCGAGACAAGCTGAGCCGGCGCGCCACCCGCGAGCGAAAGAAGCCACGAGCCGCTCAGAAGCGCGAAGAACAGAAGCGCCGCGTAGAAGAGCACGAGTGACACCGTTCTCCCGATCCTGTCGATAAGACCGAGAAGAAACGATAACCCGAGCGCGACGACAAACAGGTAGAGTGGACTGAGCATCATGCTGCCCCCTGCTTCTTGGTCGGCGCACGATAATCATCGATCTGAAGCGAACCGCGGGTCTTGTGCATCTGCACCGCGTAGCTCAGCATGAGTGCGGTCACCGCGAGTCCGATGACGATGGCGGTAAGCACCAGGGCGGACGGAATCGGGTCAACCACCTTCTGCACCGCTTGAGCGGGGGAGACCGCTGAATCGAGAATCGGTGCAGTCCGTCCCGCCAGATATCCGATCGAGACGATGATCAGATGCACTCCGGTATCCATGATCGAGAAACCGATGATGATCTTTATGATATTCCTGCGGGTGAGCATTCCCCACAGGCCGATTCCCAGCAGAATAAATCCAAGAATTGTAACCATGAGCATAAGATCGTACTCCTACTTCCGCAGCGACTCGAGGATGTTGGTCAGTTCCGAGCCGACCTTCAGTCCGACAAACGAGTAGATGACCGGGATAGCGCCGGCACTGAATACCTGACCGAGCTTACCGAACGGCAGAAACGTGGTGTCGAGGAATCCCGCCGCGAGCACCAGGCCCAGCAGTCCCAGTACGACATATGCCGCACCCGAAAGCGATTCGACCAGAAGGAGCACCCCGTGGTTCAGTGTCCGCGACGCGTCCGCCGCCATAAGCAGCGCGAACCCGGATGCGATAACAACGCCTCCCTGGAATCCGCCTCCCGGCGTCAAGTGTCCATGAATGAATATGTAGGCACCGAACATGAGCACGAGCGGGAATAGCACCACCGACGCCGAGGAGAGCAACTCACTCAGCGGTGCAGGACGCCTCGTTGCAGCGGCGCCAGACGCGCCGGAGCCTCTACGGTCGGCCTCAACCTCAACCTCAACCGGCACCGCGGATTCTGGGTCCGCAGCCTGGACTCCCGCTTCAACCGCCTGCGTTTCGGCATCGGCAATCGATGAATCTTTCTTCGTGCGGCTCCTCAGCAGAAAGCCGACGCCTGCGGTGGCGGCAAAGAGCACAGTCACCTCACCGAGCGTATCGAGTCCACGATAGGTTACGACCACTGCGGTGACCAGGTTCGCCGCGCCAAGCTCGTGCGCTTCGGCGCCGACGTATTTCGCCGCAAGCGGCGTCAGCTCGGTGAACGGTGCAATGCGCGTAACGAGCGGCAGCACCATCAATCCAAACAGAATTATGGCCGCGAATATGAACAGCCGCTTAATCATTTTCACTGCCTCCCTGTTTCCGGATGCGCCCAAGCGCATAGAGAAAGACGACAGTCGTGAGCGCCGAGCCGATCGCGGCCTCGGTCATGGCGACATCCGGGGCGGCGAGCATTACGTAGATGACGCTTGCAACCAGACTTACGACGCCGGATACGATAATCGCTGCGACAAGACTCTTCTGATACAGAGCGATGAGCGCTCCCGCGATCATGAACAAACCGATCGGTATGATGAAGATTTCAATTGAGCTCACGCCTGCCTCCCCGCCGGCTCGGCCAGATCATCGCGTACGCTGCGGCTCGCAAGTGCAATCTTTCCAATGTGAGCGGCTCGGGCGAGCACATGCGATGAGACTGGATTCGTCATGACGACGAATCCGATGATGAGAAGCGTCTTCGCGAGCCAGCCGCGATCGGCGATGCCGACTCCGAGGATGAACAGGATGGTTCCC
>DATKUC010000252.1:0-2183 GCA_035530835.1 Spirochaetia bacterium | reverse complement strand
CTTCCTCACGACACAGCTCGAAGACTTGAGAAAGGCGCGGGAAGACCTTGTGCGGGTTACCAATCAGATCCGAACCGAGTCGGCCGAACTCTTCCTCGACACCTACGAGAAGATCAAAAAGAACTTTCACACGATGTTCCGACGGCTTTTTGGTGGAGGACGCGCCGAGTTGAAGCTTATCGAAGGTGAGGACGTGCTCGAATCGGGCATCGAGATTCTCGTGCAACCGCCCGGCAAGAAGCTCGAGAACATCGCGCTGCTTTCCGGTGGCGAACGATCGCTCACCGCTGTGGGTCTGCTCTTCGCGACCTATATGGTCAAACCTTCTCCGTTCTGTCTGCTCGACGAGATTGACGCAGCGCTCGATGAAAACAACGTCAATCGGTTCGTGAATATGCTCGCCGAATTCGGAACGAGCTCTCAGTTCATCGTGATCACTCACAACAAGAAGACTGTCGCCGGGGCGAAGAGTCTGCTCGGCGTCACCATGGAAGAGTCGGGTGTTTCCAAGGTGATAGCGCTCAGACTTGATACGAAGGAGCCGGTGCATGCCGGATAGCGCCAGAGACGAAGATTCCGATAAGGATGCCGCATCGCAACCGCTCTTCGTGAGGATTTTCAGCATCCTGGTCGATTCGGTCAAATCCGGTTTTCAGGCCGCTGTGGCGAAAATCCATGAGACAACGGATTCACCGGAAGCGTTCTCGCGCATGCTTCGCTACATTGTAATCGGAACTCTCGGATTCAGTCTCTTCCTTGTGCTGGTGCTTGTTCTATTTTACCGACCGGCAGCGGCAGCTTCGACCGTACCAAATCCGAAGGCGCTTACCGCACCGGTGTCAGGAACGTCCGGCAATTCGACGCTGAGAGCAACAGCCTCGTCCGACTCCACCGCGCCGGGAAGTCCAGGCGGTACTATTCTCAACTGGATCAGTACTCCAATTGATCCCGACAGTTATCTGGTGCCTGAACTTCGAGGTTTCGGAACGGGTGTTCAGTGGCGCCTCTCACGGCTTCCGCGGGACAAGTGGAGTGAAAAGGACGTGAGTCGCTTCTGGATCGATCCGCGGATGCTCGTTGTCGAACATCTGTCGAAACGAAATGCTGAAACGATCGACAATCTGCTCGCCAGCGTTCCCTGAACGCTCCAGTAGCTTGAATCGAGGGAACGAATGATGGAGCGCAGGGTTCATCCGGGAAACGATCGGACTCCCGTCACCTCAGGCTACCTCGCGGCAATCACGACACTGCTCGTGGTTGCGCTCGCTGCATCATGCGCGACTCCTCCAGCAAGGGGAACTGCACTCGCCGCAGCGCACTCCTCCTCTCCCGTCGCTGATCGGATAGCACCACTTCCGGCGCCACGTTTTCAGCAGGCCGGATTGCCTACTGTCGCCGAGGTTGCCGCTGCACCGAGTGAGTTGACGGTGCCTGCAGCAGCCACGCTGGCAGGAGGGCGCGGACCGATCGCTGCCGCAGACTTGATAGCCTCTACCGCCACCGCCGAACTTGCGCTACGTGCGCCTCAGGGAATGCGACTATCACCAGGACCGTTGAGACTTACTGAACGGTCGGCGCCTTCAGGAGTTGCCGCAGGAGCACTGCTCGCAAAAGGACTCGCAGAGCTCGCAGCTTCCCGCAGTTACGCTTCCCGCGCCCCGCTTCCTGTTCCCTCAATGCGCAATCTTGCAGGTGTTCCGGTCGAGATTGCCGGCAACAGTGAGCGACAGCCGGCCGCCGCGGCGCCAGCTGCACGCGGGCCGAAAGATGCGGCACAAGCCGCGCGGCCGCCTGCGCAGATCCCGAACCCTGTGCGACCTGAAGTGGCGACTGCAGCGGCTGCTCCAGGTGTTCGGGTCCCGGTTCGACCCGCTCCGGCTCCAATACAATCTGCGGCCAGGTCGCAAGCGACTCCGGCTGCTGCTCAGGCGCTGCCTCCGGCTTCCGGATCGGTTGCGGTTCAGCCGAACCGTTCAGAGTCGGGCTCTCTGCCCCCGGTGCAGCCGCCCGTTTCGGACGCGAAACCCGTGCCGCAGGCATCTCTTCCGGTCTCCGAGCACCTGACCGGCAACCTCGGGAGCAATATGTCAGTATCGTTCCCCGGGGACGGATGGATCTACCTGGGCACCGCCGACGCAACTGACGCGGTGAAGTTCGTCAACAAGAGCCTGTCGAAGGGCGAG
>DATKUC010000251.1:0-5159 GCA_035530835.1 Spirochaetia bacterium | reverse complement strand
GTACCGGCACCCCGGATGCCTGATACCTCCTCATCTCCACCGAAGCAGAGATAGAGAGTCCGTTGCGGCGAGAATCCCTGCGCGGCGAGTCTCTCCACCGCTTCAAGAAGCGCCACAACCGAGATCTTGTCATCGAGTGTGCCGCGTCCCCAGATGAACTGATCGTCTGTGAAGCCGCTGAACGGCGGATGAGTCCAGTTGCGTTCTGCTGCCGCCCCCACCGCGACGACGTCCCAGTGGGCGAGAAACGCAACAGCCTGAAGCGACGGGTCTCTCCCTCGCCATGTGTAGAGCAGCGCGAAATCACCGGGCTGTTCGCGCTCGAGGAGTGCATGTGCGCGCGGGAACTCGTGCTCGAGCTGGACCTGAAACGCCCTGTGATCCGCCAGGTCAACCCTGTCTGCATCTGTGTCGGAGACGGTGGGGATTGCTACAAGGTGAGCGAGTTTGACGCTCGCTTCGGGTATGCTCACCGCGGCCGGTGATCCTTCATCCTGCGGGCAGCGGTTTCGATCGCTACTGCGACCTCCTGTTCGGCGCGTGCGTCCGCGTGAAGTCCGCTGACGCCGCTGAGAATTGCCGGGAGGCCGCGCGGAAGCTCTTCGGCGCGAAACCTGGCGTCCGAAGGAAAGAGCTTGCCGTCGGTGCCTTCTGAAGCAAAGTCGAGTGCGGCGAGGTAGGCATCAACTATGCCGTCGTAGGGGAGCGAGCGCTCCTCGGCAAGGACCATTGCGCCAACGAGACGGTCCTCGCGTCCGAGCTTTCGGTAGAGGTCGCGCCCTACCCGGTGGATCGTATCGCCGAGGGATCGGTTGCCGAACCTTTGCAGGAGGTCCTGGACGTGGTCACGAAGAGCTTCGAGCGTGAACACTTCGGGATAGGAGGATGCGAGCGCCTCGGCCGATTGCATCATTGCGTGCCGGGTCTTCCCGAAAACCTCGGGAATCCCGATCGCCCCGGCAATTGTGGTCGGCCGCCCTTCGTCCAGATAGCCGAAGTATGCGCATGCAGCGTGCCCGAGATTGTGAACGAAGAGTTTCCGGTCGATGTAAGCGCGGATATTTTCTACAGCGACCATCCCCGGGATTTCGGGGATATCCGCCCGAAAGCCGCCCCGATGGACGATGAGCGTATTGTAGGGTTCGGCGAAGACCCACAGCGGATCAACCGCGAGGTCTTCGGCACGCATGATCGGTACCATCTTGCCGATGCTCGTCTCGACAAGTCCGACTGCGGCATCGAACTCGGCGGGCGTGATCGGATGTTCCTGCTGCAGTCTGGCGAGAAGCTCGGTCCGGAAGAGTTCGGCCCCTCCGCGAATGTTCTCGGCGATGATGATATCGAGCGGACGCCGGGTCAGCGATCCTCCCGATCCACCCGGTCCCTCAATGCGCGCCCTGATGCCACGTGCAATCAGGCCGATGACGGTTTTGAGCGCGTTCTGGCCGACTGACGTGGCAAGAAGGTCGGCCCCGGCAATTTCGTCGGTCACAGTATCCACATCTGCCGCATCGATTGCGCGTATGCCGGAAACCTCAACAATCTGATCAGGCTGGTCATTCGCCTTGACCACCACCCGGTAGCGGCCCGCATCGGTAAGTGCACTTACCAGCTTTCGATCGATGTCCGCAAATACTACCTCGTATCCTGCGCGTGCAAAGAGCTGGCCGATGAACGATCGGCCGATGTTTCCCGCGCCGAACTGCAGGAGTCGCGGACGCCTGGCACCGCTCATCCGATTATCCCGTCGCCGTTGCGTGGCGCGAAGTCGGTCTGCTTGAGGTAGCTGCGGTACATCTCGGTCAGGTTCGCTCGCTTTTCGCCCGCCCGCGACTCAATGAAAGTGCCTCCCACGTAGTAGCAGGCGTATCCGCCTGAGACGACACCGAGACTGCTCGCGAGGCGGAGGTCGAGCTGGCCGCTCATTCCGCCGCGCAGCTGTCCGACCAGTGATGCCAGCACCCCTCCGACGAAGTTGTCCCCGCAACCTGTTGTGTCACCCCGCGCGACGCCGGACGCGCGGTCTCCGGCAACCCGATCGCAGACCGGAATCATGTCGGGCGTACTTTTCTGAAACGGTTTTCCGTTCGCGGCGAATACTACCGGCGCGGGCCCCTGCGTGATTATCGTAGCTTTTACCCCGTGATCCTTCAAAAAGTAGATCGCGTCATCGACCGACGTGGCGCCGGTGGTGCGAAGTGCCTCTTCGCGATCGGCGATGAACAGGTCGATGTGTCGGAAAGTGTCGTCGTTGGCGCCAAGCGGCCACTTTGATTCAGGGTGCGCCCTTTCATTCAGGAAGTCGTAGACGGTGTTCACGACAGTCAGCCGATCGTACTCTTTCGCGCGGCGAAGCGGTTCATCGAGTCGCGCATGCAACCTGGGGACCAGACCGGTTCCGCCGAATGCGAGAATATCCCCCTGGAAAAAGGCGGCGTCGATGTCCTCCGGACCGAAATTGCCCGCAGCTCCGATATTGTTGATGAAAGTGCGTTCGCCGTGTCCCCCATCGTAGCCGGGATCCGAAAGCACTATCGTGAAGGGTGACTGGCCGGGTACCACGCGATAACCTTTCGTATCCACCGGCGTGCGTCGCAGTATTTCGATCATTTTCACCGCCGTCGCATCTGCACCACGCGCGCCGTAGAACGATACAGAAGTATCGTTGTCTGAGAGAAGCTGAGCGGCATGAATGAGGGCAACCACCGAAGGCCCGCCGAGATTCGACGTATCCGGATCCCGACCCTCGGTGAGCTCCTCCTGGATGTCGTCCAGTTCCTTTCCGGCAAACGTTTCGAACTCCTGCGCGAAGACAAGCTTGCCGGGGGAGAGCCCGCCGTCACCCTCGCTGCGGCTGCGATAACGCCGGAATGATTCACTTTCGAAAGAGACATTGGTGTACAGATAGTCAATCAGCGAACAACCGACACCGGAAACACGAATCTTCATCTGTCCCTCCCGGATGAGCCCGATTCTGCCTCGGGGCGGCGCTTACAAATATCTCCTGTAGTCCGATACCATCAGATGAAGAGGCTGTTCGTCCTCCTCGACTTGCGGGAAACGTCCCTGCTCTTCGAGGAATCTGTTGTCATTCAGATCGTCGTTGACCATGCTTACCTCGCCGGTCAGCACAGTTCCTTTTCCATTTTCGCCGTAGAAGCGGTGATACATGTTCGGCGTGAGCGTGATACTTTCACCCGGTCGAAGTGAAACCCGCTCGCCTGCGTCGAAGGTCCGTCGCACTCCGTCGATGGTGACCTGAACCGGTCCGGTGCCGAGTTTACCGTCGGCGGTAGCCTGTGCAAGTTCAAGGATCAGGTTGCCGCCACCGCGGTTGATGATGTCTTCCATCTTGTGCCAGTGGAAATGGTACGGAGTCTCCTGGTCCTCCCGCACGATCATGATCTTCTCGGCGTACGGTTTTTCCGGCTCCACAGATTTGCCGCTCGCTGTTGCACGGACGAAATTGCCGTTGCGGATGGTAAAAAGCAGCAGTCCGCATCGCCCGAAGTCGCTGCGACCGAAGTCGGTAATGTCCCAGCCGAGCATGTTGTCCACGATCTGTGCGCAATCGCCGTTACGCCCCTTCCACTCGTCGGGGCGCCAGAACGCCCATGGCGGAAGGTGAAAGCCCATTGTGTCAAAGAATTGTATGGCTTCCCGGATGTAGTTGTTGATCTCGCTTCGCTTCACCGATTAATCTCCTCCGCGCGGACGACAGACCGATGATATAGCAGGGTGGTAGATTCCGCAATCGGTTTGCCAACTGAGCCACGCCGTGATACCGTGAACAGGAATCACATTGCCATTACAGGAGGAATCGCATGAAGCCACAGGAACAGAAGGTCGCTGGTCAGGAGTGTTGGATCCTCGAAAACTCATCAACACGTCTCTCGATTACAAAGCTCGGCGGGATGTGTGCGCCGGTTACGTTCTACCGGGACACGAAGCAGCCGGTTGAACCTTACTACGTAAGCCCGTGGCAGGAGGAGGGGCTCAAGCTCCCAGATCCAGTTCTCGTCCCGCTGCGGGGCAACTTCTTCTGTGCGCCGTTCGGCGCTGACAATCAGTACAAGAGCGAAAATCACGCAACTCACGGCGAACCTGCTACAGCACTCTGGTCCAATGCGGAACTCATCACCGGAAAAAAAACGGTTACCCTGCAGGCGAGCATGACCACAAAGAGCCGCCCCGGAACTGTTACCAAGCGAATATCACTTGTTGAAGGACAGAACGTGCTCTACGTTCAGCACGTCGTCGAGGGAAGCAGCGGCAAGATGTCACTCGGCTACCATGCGACACTCGCCGGAGACGAGCGGGAGGATGCGATACTCCTGAGTTTCAGCCCGTTTCAGTTCGGAGTAACTCAGGGTGCGCCGGACGCGATGAGTTCCCACTTTGCCGGCGGCGAGTATGCGTCGCTGCTTCCGGACGCACAGTTCAGGAACCTGGCAAAAGTCCCCACGTTGTGGAAGGAACCTTCGTTCGATCGGTGCGATTCGTTTCCCCGACGCCGCGGGTTTGCCGACATCGTGCAGATCTTCTCCCGTCAGTCGAAGCAGCCCGGATGGTCGGCAGCTGTACGGCCTGCCGAAGGCTATCTCTGGTTTGCCCTGAAGGATACTGCGGTACTGCCTTCAACTGTGCTCTGGATGGAGAATCACGGCAGACATCAGGCACCGTGGAACGGCCGCAACTGCTGTCTCGGCATTGAAGACGTCTGCTCATTTCGTGCCGACGGGCTGCGACCATCAGCGGCCAGGAACGTCGCTTCGGAGGCGGGAATTGCCACAGTCGCAACACTCTCAGCACGAAAGCCAACGATCGTGAACTACATCGAGGGCGTCGTTCGGGTTCCGAAAGGATTTGATCGGGTAGCGAAGACGAAGTTTACGGCCAACAGCGTCCAGTTCACTTCCGAATCGGGCAAGACGGTTGAAGCAGCAGTCCAGGTTTCGTTCGTGCACAACGGCATTCTCGCGGAGTAGGGGAACGCTCCCCCGTGTGGACATCTGCGTTCCGATTCGTGTATAGTGGCAGCTGCTACCGGTCGAGCGACCGATAAGTGAAGGGGTACCGAATGAGCGCAATCGACTCAACGGCGCCAAAACGGCCGCGAAAAATCGCAGTAGATAGAAAGCCCCGCGATTTGCATTCAC
>DATKUC010000250.1:0-2946 GCA_035530835.1 Spirochaetia bacterium | reverse complement strand
ACGCGCGATCGCGCCTGGGAGCGGACCGGCATTACGCCCACAATGCGCTCCGGGCGGTACGATCAGCGGTCGACTCTCGTGGTGATAGTCGGATCCTCCGACTCATCGATAGTCCGCATCGCCCGAAGGCTCGAAGAGCGGCTCTTCGAGCGTGGCAGGTTCGTCTACTATCTCGGACTTTCGAACGCGCTGCTTGGTCTGCATGCTGATGTGGACATCGGCCGCGAGCGGGACGAGTTCATCCGACGGCTCGGTGAGATTGCTCACCTGTTCACCGACGCCGGCACCATCCTCATCACCACCGTGCCCGATGTCGATGAGTACGAGCTTTCGACCATCGCCGCGCTGAACCGGCCGGGAGAGATGCTCGTGGTCAACGTTGGCGAGGCGGCAGATAAGCGGGAACCGGTCGGGAACGCGCAGACTGATCTTCGGCTCCCCGCGGGAGTCGAGCCTGAGGAGGCTGTCGAACGAATCACCGCGACACTCGCGCGGACGAACGTACTCATCGAGTACAACCTGTAAGGGAGGCGACAGTGTACATGCCGTTGATGATAGATCTGAAACGGGTTGTGATCTTCGGTGGCGAGCGCGGTGAAGGGCTGCAGAAGACCGAGAAGCTTTCGCTTTTTGCCGAAGAGCTTCTGGTGGTGCCCGAGTCGCCCTATCCGCATCGTCACATCAACCTCGCAGCGGGGCGACTGCCGCACGTCGGCGAGAATCTGTCGCGCACAACGCCACGGTCGATTCCGGTGGCGACCGAGCCTGCGTCCCTACGGAACGTGGCCCGCTCGATAGCGGGCGCGAATTTCGTGGTGAGCGACCTCGCCGACCGGGTGATCAACGAGCGAATCACCGCCCTCTGTGAGGAGTCAGGCACACTCTGCAACATCATCGACACCCGGGACCTGTGCAATACCTGGTTCATGAGCCTGATTGTCAGTCCCCACCTTATCGCTGCCATTTCGTCGAAAGGCGGATGCGCCTACTATGCGCGGCAGACGCGGATCGAGCTCGAGCAGGAGTTTGCCGACCGTGAACCTGTCGCCGATATTCTCACCGGAATCCGGGATCGGCTGGGGAACCCGCTGCCTGCAGGCCACGACCGTTCTTCGATTCTTGATTCGATCTACCATGACAGCGACTTCCGGAGAGCGGTGGAACTCGCCTCGTGGGACGCGGCCCGCGCACGGGCAGAGGAGATCTATGAGCACATCTGCACACACACGGCCTGAGTCGCCGCCAAGGTCCGGGGAACGTGGTACCGAACGGATCATCGATGATCTGACACAGCTCATCGGTAATACGCCTCTGGTCAGACTGCATCGATTTGCCGAAGACTGCGGCGCCGAGCTTCTGGCAAAGGTGGAGATGTTCAATCCCGGATCCTCGGTGAAGGACCGCATCGGACTCGCAATGATCGAAGCGGCCGAGAAGCGGGGCGAACTGCGACCCGGATCGACCATCATCGAGCCGACCTCGGGCAATACCGGCATCGGCCTCGCGCTCGTCGCTGCGACCCGCGGCTATCGCATGATTCTCACCATGCCCGAGTCAATGAGCGCTGAGCGGCGCAAACTGCTGAGGGCGCTCGGGGCCGAGCTCGTGCTGACGCCGGCAGACCGCGGCATGAAGGGCGCGATTGAGACGGCGGTTTCTCTTGCCGCAGAGATTCCCGGCTCCTGCATTCCGGGGCAGTTCGATAACCCGGCAAATCCGGAGGTGCACTACCGAACAACGGGGCCCGAAATCTGGCGCGACACCGATGGACGAGTGGACGTGCTGGTCGCGGGAGTGGGCACCGGCGGCACCGTATCAGGCGCCGGACGCTACCTGAAGGAGCAGAACCCCGATGTCCGCATAGTTGCGGTCGAGCCGGAGGAGTCGGCGGTCATCTCCGGCGGCAGCGCCGGTTCACACATGATCCAGGGAATCGGTGCAGGCTTCATACCGAAGAACCTGGATACGACGGTGATCGACGAGGTGGTCCGCGTTGACAGCTTCACTGCGATAGCCGCGGCCAAGGAGCTCTCCCGGAGTGACGGCCTTCTGGTCGGCATCTCCTCGGGAGCGGCGGCATCGGCAGCACGAACCATCGGGCAGCGCCCGGGATTTGAGGGGAAGCGCATCGTCGCAGTCATGCCGGACACCGCGGAACGGTACATCTCGACACTGCTTTTCTACGAAGACTAGAGGAGATTCAATGCAGCGCAAACTCACGTTTGAACGACGAAGCGAAGATGAAGAGGTCAAGGAAGCGGGGCTCGTGCTCGACTTCGACGAGATAGCACGCAAGGGTGCAATGTCGAAGGAGGAAAAGAACATAGCCAAATGGTACGGCATCTACTCATCCCGCCAGACCGGCAATCACATGGCACGTATCGTTGTGCCCGGCGGAGTAATCACCTCAAGCCAGGCGCGGAATATAGCCCGAACCGCCGAAAAATACGCAATGGGAAAGCTGAGCATCACCACGCGGCAGTCAATCCAGTTTCACTGGCTGAAGGTTGGCGGCCTCGCAAATGTGATGCGGATGCTCGCCGAGGAGGCGTCTACCACCCGGCACGGCTGCGGCGACGTGACGCGCAACGTTGCCGCCTGTCCGCTCGCCGAGACCTGCAGTTACCGCAGGTTCAACGTGCTGCCCTACGCGCAGAGAACCTCACGTTATCTCGGTGACGCATCGGATCTCGACAATCTTCCCCGCAAGCTCAAAGTTACCTACTCAGGCTGTGGCGCAGGTTGCGCGCAGCC
The DNA here is from genome assembly GCA_035530835.1 of Spirochaetia bacterium. Lineage (GTDB taxonomy): Bacteria > Spirochaetota > Spirochaetia > DSM-27196 > DATKUC01 > DATKUC01. Next base: position 192 of record DATKUC010000250.1, on the reverse strand, counting down.
CTACATCAACTGCGTCGGCGCGATTGCGGTCCTGAAAAAAGCGGGAGATCGCGAAGAAGCCGGATTCAGAGTCGTGATCGGGGGCGGGATGGGATGGAAACCCTACGTTGCGCGCGAGCTCTTTTCGTTCGTACCCGAAGATCGCATGCTTCAGCTTACTCGTGCGATCGCTCTGCTGTTTCGCGATCACGG
>DATKUC010000249.1:0-49068 GCA_035530835.1 Spirochaetia bacterium | reverse complement strand
TTGCCTTGAAAACCCTGAATCCGGAGAAACGGGAACTGAATAAATTCGCGAGCAGGAATCCAATGGGGATCTGCGTGACGAGTGTCAGCACGATCCACCAGAGGATGTTTCTGATCGACTGCCAGAACGGTGAATAGTTCATCACCGTCGAGAAGTTCTTCAAACCCTGAAACTGAAACGGTGCTCCCGGGTAGCCTGCCCAGTTGTAGAACGAAAGCAGAACACCTGAAATCGTCGGGACAATGAGAAACAGTCCGTAGATAAGTAGTGCCGGTAACAGAAACAGCGTAATGATCTTCTTATTGCGTCTGTATGATCCCACCATCGCATTTTAGCCCCCGGAAGCAGTTGAATCACGATTTCTCGATAATTTCCCCAGTCTGAATCAGCCGTGAGTATCGATGAAGTTCTGCATATTTGCTCCTACCTGTTCCGGCGTGAGCTGTCCTCCAAGCATGCCTGCAATCTGATCCTTCATGAAGAACTCGAGGCCAGGAAGCGGATCATAGGCGAACGTGTCATGACCTGTGATTGCGGCGTTCGCTACGAGGTCACGAACTTCAACCCAGAGTTTACCGACTTTCGCCGGATCAATGGTGATGTCTGTTCGGGGTGGATTGGCATTCGCATCGTTGGCAAGCCACCCGTCCACTTCGGGACCGCTCAGATATTTTACTGCGTCCATCGTCGCGGCCTCGGCGTCCTTCGAGAGTCTGCCGCTCACGAGGATCTGTGACGGATAGGTTATGTCGTTGTTGGCATACTGCTCTCGCCCCGGGAATGCGGGCATGAGAAAGACTCCGACATTTGCAGCTCCGCCCATCTCCTGCTGGATCCGACCTACATCCCACAACCCTGAGTAGTGCATGGCGTATTTGCCGGATATGAAATTTGCCATCTCGGTATCCGAATCGATGCCGTTGAACCCGGGCTCGAACGCATTGGCATTCTTCAGATCAAGAAGTTTCTGGAACGTCGCGACGACGTCCGGATCAGTCCATTTCTTCTGGCGCAAGCCGAGCTGAACTGCCGTTTCTACACCGACGTATTTATAGAAAATACCGGTGTGCAGGTGACCAGCTCGCCAGGTGTTCTTATTGCCGATGCCAATCGGGACGATTCCTGCCGCATTCAATTTCCCAATATCCGACAGCAACTCAGGCCACGTCTTCGGGACGGTCTGGATACCGGCTTTCGCAAACAGTGCTTTGTTGTAGTAGAACGGCTCCGGATTCTCCGAGTAGGGAATCGAGTAGATGCCTGGGACACCGTACTTGGTCAGATCGAACATTTGAAGAGCTCCGGGTGAAAAACCGCTGCTCCATGTTTTGTCAGCATCCAGATAGGGTTTGAAGTTCAAAATGATGCCATTCTTGGCGTACCCAACGATGCTCGCAATGCCCGGATAGTTGAAGATGTTCGGCGGCGAACCTGCTGCAATATCGGTTGTCAATTTGTTTGTATAGGCTGCGTCGTCTGAGATCGACTCATTGACAATTTTTACGCCCGGATGTGCCGTATTGTACTTGTCAATCGCCCGCTGCCAGATGTCGCCGATCAGCGTGACTCCCTTCGTTGTCGAGGGTACATCGCGCATCATGAACCTGATGGTTATCTGCTTTCCGGCGCCCTGCTGTTCGGCAGTTCCACCGGCATAGGCGAGCATTACCCCGAAGAACGCGATCACTATCGCGATCAAAGCTCTCTTCATCTCAAACCTCCTTGGTTAGTATAGTGTACTTCCTAACAGGCATCATAATACGCTTTCACCGTGAACGCAAGAAAATTCTTTCTACATTTCATGAGTGCAAATGGGGGCAAATTTCGCGGTTACAGGGTATCAAGGTCAACTCGAGCACATTTGTGCGACGATAATTGACAAGAGTGCAATACGGTAGATATGATAGTTTGGGTGATGTACTTACTATCTCAGAAATATTCCGCAATGCAAGGAGATTCACAATGAGTAACGATATGAGTTGGAACGAACTTCGCACCCACGTCACGCCAAAGTGGTTTCGGGATGCAAAGTTTGGCATCTACACCCACTGGGGAGTCTACAGTGTACCCGCGTGCGGTCCGAACGGGACATGGTATCCGTATAACATGTACCGCGAGAATACATCGCAATATGCGCACCATCTGCGCACATACGGCTCTCCGTCGAAGTTCGGTTACAAGGACTTCATTCCACAGTTTACCGGCGAGAACTTTGATCCCGAGCATTGGGCTGACCTTTTCAAAGAGGCCGGAGCGCAGTTCGCCGGTCCTGTGGGTGAACATCATGACGGATTCTGCATGTGGGACACAGATCTCACCAATTGGAACGCAATGAAGATGGGGCCAAAACGCGATGTGGTGGCCGAACTCGAGCGGGCGATCCGCGCAAAAGGAATGCGATTCATGATGGCTCTTCATCACGCGGAAAACTGGTGGTTCTTTCCGCACTGGAAAAAGGCGTTCGACACCTCAAACCCGGCTTTTGCCGGCTTGTATGGCGATCCTCACGATCTTGATATGGATCCCGAGACTGCCCTCACGCTGTCTCACAGTGAACTCTGGGAGAGCATGGAGAAGCCGAGCAGGAAGTTTCTCGACGCATGGTACAACAAGACCCGGGAGGCGATTGACCGGTTTCATCCCGACCTGTTATGGTTTGATTTCGGAATCAACTACATCCAGGAGCATTACAAACGGCGAATGCTTGAGTATTACTATAAATCAGCTGAGGAACGGAATTCCGAAGTGGTTCTCACCTACAAGTGGAACCATCTGGTACCCGGAAGCGCGGTGGTCGATCTCGAACTTGGTCGTTTCAACGACATGACTTACCATGACTGGATAACCGATACCACGGTCGATGACGGTCAAGGGTGGGGATATCTATCCGACACCCGTTACAAGAGCGCCGAGAGCCTCATTCACTATCTCGTGGATAATGTAAGCAAGAACGGACACATGCTACTAAACGTGGGACCAAAGCCAAATGGAGAGATTCCCGCGGAAGCCGTCTCCATTTTGAAGTCCATGGGGAAATGGCTTGCAGTGAACGGAGAAGCTATCTTCGGCACTACTCCGTGGATGGAGTTCGGCGAAGGACCAACCGAAATGAAGGTGAGCGGACCATTCAACGAAGATCAGGACCTGAGGTATACCGATGCGGATTTCCGATTTACGACAAAGGGCGATGCTTTGTACGCGATCTGCCTCGCCGTGCCCAAAAACGAGATTGTCCTGAAGGCTCTTCCAAGACGCCTGTATCCTTCGGAAATATACGGCGTTGAAGTTCTCGGCAGCAAAGAGAAACTCTCCTGGAACTACACCCGCGAAGGACTTCGCATTACAGTCCCCCGTGATGCAAAGTCCGAGCACGCGATGGTCTTCAAGATTTCCCGAAAGGCTCCCTTCGAAACAACTTAGCGGAGCGACCTGTGCAAAAGGAGCAGCTGTGAACAGAGTGCCCGGAGATCCGGAACACGCACGACGAGTGAACCGCGCGTTGATCCTCGACCAGTTGCGCCGTGACGATCTGATCTCCCGGGCACAGATTTCGAGAAGATTGGGCTTGAGCAAGATGACAGTCTCCGCAATAGTGTCCGATCTCCTCGAAGCGAAGCTTGTAACTGAATACGGCCAGGGTCTCTCCGCGGAGATTGGCGGACGGAAGCCAATTCTGCTCACCCTCGATTCGGAGAGTCAGTTTGTTATCGGAATCGACATCGGCACGACAAATACTGTTGTTGCCGCAAGCAATCTGAAGGGGAAGATCATTGTCCAGCGTCGGGTCCCAACGGTCGCCGACCGATCGGTCGGTCGGGTGATCGAACAGGTTGCCGAACTTGTGGGGATAATCCGGGCCGATATCGGGTCGCAGGGACGGACAGTGCTTGGGATCGGCCTCTCGATTGCGGGGCTCGTTAGTCGACAACAGGGAGTCATCGCGTTATCGCCGGACTTTGACTGGAAGGATGTGCCGATTGGACGACTGCTATCGGATGCAGTGGGATTGAGGGTTATTGTTGACAACTGCACCCGCTGTATGGCGCGCGGTGAACGCTGGTACGGCGCCGCCACCGGTGCGCGAAACCTGTTCTTCATCAATGTCGGCCACGGAATCGGCTCTGCGATGATCATCAACGGAGAGATCTACGATCACAACAGCGAGTTTGGCCATCTGTTCATAACCAAGAGCGAGGTGCGTTGCGACTGCGGCAACTATGGCTGCCTCGAAGCGGTAGCTTCAGGACAGGCGATCGAACGGCAGGGTAGCAAGCTGCTCGGTCGCGCCGCCGGGCAACTGAGCGCGAGGGATCTGGCCGAAATGGCAAGGTCGGGCAACGCAATTGCGCGAAAGGTCTATGCCGAGGCAGGCCGCTATCTCGGGCGCGCAACATCACTTGCAGTCAATCTGTTCAGTCCCGAGAAGGTCATCATCGGGGGCGGAGTTGCCGAAGCGGGAGAACTGCTCCTGGAATCAGTCCGAAACGAGTTCAGCGCACACGTCATGCCGGTCATCCGGGACACCGTTTCAATTGAGCTCTCCTCTCTTCATATGGATGCGGGTGTAGTGGGTGCGGTGGCGCTCGCGCTCAACGAATTCGTGTTCAGTGAGTAGTGTCTCGAATCCTGTTGATCGAAATCAGATAAATGCAGTTACAGAAACGCTTTGGCGCTGCGGGTTTGACGATTTGGAGAAATCAGCTAAGAATCGTACTGCCTCCACATCGAACCCCTGCCAGCCACAGAGTCCCGGTTCCATCCTTGGTGCACAAGCCAGCGTTTAAATGGTCAACATCCTTCGCCTGGATAGAACCATACACTTTGCGAACGTTCAGGATGGCTGCAGATACCCTCATTTCGCGCGGTCGCTTCGCCGAATTCACCAAGGTTTGTAACACTACAAATTGGACCACAGGAGGGAGTACCGGAAATACAAGTGTCGTCTCACCACGGCTCCCGGCAGCACACTTTCGCATGCCTGAAGAACCTCGGAAACCGTCATGTAGTGGTCGAATGCCTCGTGGGCTTCCCACGCCTTGCGAAGCTCAGAGGGACGGCTCTGCGTTCGGAATGGCGCGAGTATTCTGTTCGCGACGGCGCCTACGGCAGAGTATAGGTAGTCGCCTGCACTCTGCGGCCTCACCAGATCAAGGATCAGGAGCCGACCGTTCGGCCGGAGAGCCTGTTTCGCCTTTTCGAGCGCTTCACGCATTGGAAGGTGGTGGAATGTCGCAATTGAGGTGATGAGGTCGTAGGAGTGTTCCGCATATTGTTCTGTCATGAAATCGGCACATCGGTAGGTGATGTTGGGGATCGATTCAGATTGCGAAAACGCGGTTTCGACCATTCCTGGCGAGAAGTCGACAGCGTCGACGTGTGTGAAGAATCGGGAGAGTCGGCGCGTGAACTCTCCATGTCCGGAGCCGATGTCGAGCGCCGCATTTCTGTTCACTGGCAATTTGCTCAAAAGGTAGGAGTGGTAGTGATTATTATGGTCCCAGGTTTCGGTCGGATATTCGGCGATTCGGTCGAAACTTTCGATCACTGTGCGGTTATCCATCGCGGTTTACCTCCTGTCTGGTGATCCACATCCGTCAGATGGTGTTCGCTACCGCTCCTCCTGTTTCCCGGCCACGGCGGTGCTATCGATGGTTTTTTTGCGATTGATGAATCCGAACATTCTGCGGAAAAATGGCGTATCAAGCATTCTGTCCTGTTCGAGCAGTTCCTTGTTGGTTTTCGAGACATCGAGCTGGAGGAAGTAATTCATTATCGTGCGAATGCCGATTACGGCAAGAAGCTTTCCAATGTCATCCCACGAAGGGGCGATTGCGCTCTTCAGTATGCTTGAGCCGATGAGAAAGCCGAGTCCCAGCGAAAACGACATCCCGAGCTCGAGTCGCCCGAGAGCAATGGCTTTCCGGGAGTTTCTTGCGATAACTGCCTCTTTGAGGTAGAGGTAGCTCGCGCGCAGCAGACCTACTGCGATTACTATAACGGCAAGTATCTGAGCCGCGGTCGACACGTAGTCGATGAGGATGTTCAGAATCTGATTCATAACCACCTCCGATTACACAAATCTCACTATACGGTTCCGGCGGTCCGCTTTTTCGTTTTGGTAAGTACTTCGCGTACCCTGAACTCTACAATCCTTCTGATGAGCTCAACAGGCAGCGGTTCTTCAATGGGGAACTGTATTGCTCCCCGAGTTGTCTTGTATTTTGCGAGTTCTGCCGCGAAGTTCGTGACGCCAGTCGATGTAGGATAGAGGCCGATGTGTCTGGCATAGGCTGCGAAGTGAACGAGGTTCTCCTTCAGATAGAAGGTCGGAATCTTGTAACTGATCTTCTCGGTGGCTTCAGGCGCAATTTCGCGAATAAGCTTCCGCAGTTCGGTGAGTCTCACCCGGACATTTTCGGGAAAGGATTGAATGTATTCGTCGATTGAAACAAAGTCTTTTCTTGCTCTGTCCATACGAGAGTCCCCCTTCCGGTCACAATCGCAACTATCAGTTTCCGCGCAATAGCGAGGCACGACCGCAGGCGCGTCCGCAACCCGAAGTATGTCACGATTCCGTTCAAAGGAACACTGTCATCCGAATGGCGCGAAGTGCTTGACCAGGAGTCGATTCCATGCAGAAATCGAAGAATCGCTATGCCTGTTCAGGGAGGCTCTCATCGACATGTTCGCATTGCTTGTGCTTTTTTCTGAAGTACACGGTACAGTCCTGAAGAACGGCGAACCGGTTCAAGGGGCACAGATTGTGCAGGAGGTCGTATGGTCCGATGGGAATGGCGGTACGCAGACTGAAATCCGTGTGAGCGACAAAGAGGGGAATTTCTCATTCGACGCTGTGAAGAAGATGGCCGGATTTGCGCGGATACTTCCGCACGAAACGGTGATTCTGCAGAAGCTCACTATTCGCTACGAGGGGATAGTCTACGCTGCATGGCAGCATACGAAAAACAGTTATGCAGCGAACTCCGAGCTCGACGGCAGGCCGTTGCGACTAAACTGCGAGCTCACCCGATCACCTGACTTCGAAGGTACGCACTACGGGATCGGCACTGCAGGCTGATCGACACAATAGTAAATCTATTCATCATAACAGCTGTCTGGATGGTGGAATGCGGGTATCTCATTGACCGTGCCGTGAACCACGCCCCGCAGACAGGCAAGGTAGTGTGCACAGTAGTTGTGAGCTTCGAGGACGCAGTCGATGAGGCGAACGGGTTTCCCGGGAACCGTCGCGAGAAGGTCGATGAGTTTCGCTGAGGAGATGAGTTTGTCCGTGCGTTTTCTGACTGCAAAGAAGTAGTCTGTGAGATTTACATAAGGTCGATGTCCTGTTCCCCGTCCTGTACTGCCAGGCGTGAGGGTCGCCGCAATATCGGAGACTGGAAACATTTTTCGCGCCTGGTAGAAATAGTCGGGAAAACCCGCAGTCTCGAGAACCCACCCGTCGATGAACGCGAGCATCATGTGAATGTAGTCACCAATCGGTTTATTGCCGATCTTCTGATCGAGATCATGCTTTGCGCGAATGAAGTCTTCAATATCCCAGAGGATGAAGTTCAGGTGATCGAATGCGTCCGCTCGGGTTGCTGTTTGATTTGCGTGGGCAGGCGATCGGGATATCGGCCGTTGCGACGCGGGTGCGCCGGTGACAGCATCATACTCGCGACGCGCCTGCGCATCCGACAACACGTTATACGCGTTCAGAATAATCGTGAAGCGCACGGTAGAATCGACGCTGTTCCGGTTCCGGTCCGGATGATGCTCAAGGGAGAGCTTACGGTACGCACTCTTGATCTCCTGCGAGGTAGCGGAAGCAGGGACACCGAGAATGTCGTAGAGATTGGCTCCTGCGGCAATCGGCGTCAATCAGGCAACCTCTGCAGTGCCTCGCGCCACCACCTGCGCGACCTCAGTTACTGCATTTACCCGGCTTTGTAACACTATTCAACTGCCTTTTCGAAACAGAGGTACTCCCTGCATCCTGCGGGCTTTGAGTCGAAGTGAACTGTCCCGCAGGAGCGGTAACCGTTCGAGGAGTAGAGCTTGACGGCTCCCTGATTTCCAGGATAACAGTCAAGATGGATCACATCGCGGTCCAGTTCGCGTGCAAGCCGCTCGATGGCCGAAAGCGCACGGTGACCGATGCCTCGGCCCTGCAGGTCAGGGTCGACGGCAAGTGCATGGATGATGAGTGGATGTTCACCTGCGATCGTCCAGTCGACATCCCGCCATTCCGCACTTGCCTGATCATTCAAAGCGACGACGGCCTGCACCGTATCGCCTTCGACAAGGCAGTACATTTCGCCGCGGGCAATTGACTGTGTCACGAAGGTTGCGCTCGGGTATCCATCTCCCCAGTCGCCCCACTGCAGGATTCCCGCTGCAATCATATTCACCTTGCACCGATCGTACAGTGATGTGATTTTCGGGATATTATGCACTGTGGCGGATCGAAAGGTACTCATATCTGCAGATCGAATTCTACCAGTGCGGGGACCGACAGGCAAGTGCAGGGGTGCGCGAATGACGCACCAGTTCGACCGGCGACTATCGAAGCGGGGGTTCGGTGCCCGCCGAAAGAAAGAACGAGAGCGACGTCTGGTTGGAACTTCGCAGCTCGACACGAAGTGTTCCAATGGGGGCCACGGCAAGGAAGCCTGCACCGGCGCCGAAAAGCGGGCTGCCCAGAGGATCGAATGATGCGGAGCTTTTCCAGGCGGTGCCATAGGTGCCGTGTACCGTCGCGTAGATGCCCGCCGGAATAAAGACCGGCACACTCTGCGGCGTGCCGATTATGCGGTAACGGTAGGAAAGAGTTGCGGCAGCGTAGTTCGGCGAGAAAAGAATGCCATCGGTATAGCCGGGCACGGTTGCCTGTCCAATCGAGACGAGCAGATCAGCCGGCACTGCAATCGCGGGATTGAACATACTCTCAAGAATTGAGCCTGAGGTGAGGCGGGCTGACAACGTGTGTCGATCAGCGAACGTGGCCGAAAGTGACGCGTCGACGCTCACCCGTTCAAAGGTTCGCTCACCGCCGAGTTCCTTCGACATAAACTGGTATAAAAGCGAAAGAAGTCCGCCACTCTCGGGAGCCACCGTTCGGTCGCGCGTGTCCCAGATGATGCGACCCTCGAGTCCCGCGTCGAATGCTCCTGCGCGCAGCGCGTGGATGCGGTATCCGGCGGACAGATCGAAGGATGCGTCGGGTCGGTAACCGATCGCCAGGCGTGCACCCGATTGTTCCGGCTGCAGTCCGTCCGCGCCTTGCCATTCATAGAATGCAGCGGGAGTAACATAGACGCTCCCGCCAATCTGCTGCACGAATCGGGTACCGACCGCATTGCGCAATCCCGCGTCCGCATCGACTGCAATTGTGGATGACGGTCCGAGACCGAACAGGAGTGCAAGGTGGCCAAAAGTCCCGAGCTGCGGTCGATTTGACGCGTAACTGAGCCCGGCACCGATGCCGACTGAAACCGGATCCTGCGGTCTCGGGCTCAGATGAAGATCGAGCTGCTGACTGCCACCTGCACTCCGGTGAAGCGTGAAGTCCACACGCCCATACTGGCCTGAGGATTCAAGTGACTGTCCGAGCTCATACAGTCCGATTGGGGTGACATTGTTCATCAGCGGGCGGTACAGGAGGCTGTTGTCGATGCGTTCAAGCCTCAATTTGCGCACAATGTCGTTCACCGCCGCAGCGTTCGCGCCGGATATCTCCACTGTCGCGTAGTCGAGAGTTGTCGCTCTTCGGATGCGGTTTGCGGCAGTTACCCGATCCCTCTCGGGTGCGAGGGTCACGAGTGATGCTGTGGCCGCCCGCGCTGCAACTTCACCGCGGGCAATTGCAAACTCTGCGATCGAGAAATCAGTTGATGGAGCCTGTCCGAGATCGGGCGCAATGAGGATGGTAGCGTTTTTTCGGTTCCTGCGAGTGTCACGAAGCATGGTGGTCTTCAACGTACGACGCAGAACAGTGATCGGATCTGATAGCTGATCGTCCTGCCGGAGCGGTGAGGTGACATCCACCGCGATCACGATGTCGGCTCCCATCTGTCGTGCGACGTCCACTGGCAGGTCGTTCAGCACACCTCCGTCTACAAACAGCGCGCGCCCCTGCGGAACCGGGTCAAAGATGCCGGGGGTCGACATGCTCGCCCGCATGGCGATGGCGAGGTTTCCCGACAGGAAGTGATATTCGGTTGCGCTTGTGAGATCCACGGCTACCGCGCAGAAGCGTGGTCGGAGTGCATCAAAATCGGCATCGAGTGAGACCGGAAGCGTCAGGCACTGGAGCAGCGAATTGATCCTTTGTCCGGAAAGGAGGCCTCCTGAGATTACTTTGCCTTCCGCATTAACTGAGATGGAGCCGAAGAGCGCATCCTCTTCTGCCCGTTTGGCGATTGACTGTGCACTTCGAGGCTGAACGTCCGAGATGAGCCACTGCCAGTCAAGCTCACGCGTGAACGCTTCGATTTCTGAGGGGCTGTATCCCGCGCAGTACAGACCCCCAACTATCGCACCCATACTTGTTCCGACGACCAGGTTGATGGGAACTCCGAGCTCTTCGATGACTTTGAGTACTCCGATGTGGGCAAAGCCGCGCGAACCACCACCGCTCAGGACGAGCGCAATGGTCGGGTGGCTCGGCTGGGCGGCGAGGAATGGCGGCGCGAGGGCACCCATGAGCACAATCGCTGCAAGCGCATTCCCACATCGTCTGCAATATCTGTACATGTAACTATCACTATAGCGTCGCAGCAACGATGGGGCAACTCGCTAAGGTGTCACGAAGCCTGGTGGTCTGTTTCAGCCTGCAAGCGAGGATTCCGCGAGCTTCCGCATTGCAGTGATTGCCGCAGCCTCACTCCTCTTCGCTTCAGTCAGGAGCTCGACCTGGTGATTGGCCGTGAGTTCCTTGTCTCCCGCTTTTGCAATCATTTCCGAGATGGCTCCGAACGCATGGGAAAGTGCTGCGCACTCCTGCTCTGCACCGGGAACTGTCTCGGCAAGTTCGGTGAAGAACGTCGACCCCGGGGACCTGGATTCCGACCAGACCTGCGCATTTCACCAGTGACCGTGGCCTGTTCCGAGTCCACGCTTCACGCCGGCAATCCAGTTGTCGTAGGCGCCTTCCCCTATGCGGTATCCGGGAGCCTGATACGCGATGGGGTTGTAAAAGAGTTCATAGGCGTAAGCGATTGCGTCCCGTACAGCCTGCCTGATCGGCGTCCGCTTTTCCGACCGCGCGAGCACGGTGAAGCTTACCCAGCCGGCCTCCTTCAGACATTGATCCCAGGTGCCGAAGCTCAGGCTCTTGATTTCGGAGAATGCCGTGCCGTTCCATGGTTGCAGCATGTTGAATCCGTCCCCATCGTAGCCTGCTACTAGCTGATGCTCGAGGAAGTTCACCATGCAGAGCTTTTCCGCTTGCATCGCCGATTTCAACTCACGTTCGACCGCTGCGCGCTCGGATTCGGGGGTATCGTTTGTCAGCATGTCGTAATGAGTGGTGAACCTGATGCCGCAGCCTTCCAGCAGCTGAATGAAACGGCTCTTCATCCAAACGTAGGGACTGCTTGGCTCAAGCTCCGCGTTCATATTGATAAGGAACGCGTGACCGGTCAGGCCGTAGAGCATTGCCGGCGACGAGTCGAGCCCGAAATAGTCGGAGGCGCCCTTCAGGCACCCCATGAGGGTCGCCGCAAATGGCGGCTGCTCAAGATTTGCTATTTTCATGTTCATAGATGCCTCCCGCATATCGCGAATGGACCGTTGTCGGTCAGGGCGACACATCGCCGCCTCGGAACTCACTGGGTCAACCGGATGCTGTTCGATCCAGACGATCATCCCCGCCACGAGCACCAGATCATTCATCATTCACCCCGACCTGCATTGCTATCCCCGGCATTCGGTGAAGTCCTTTGACGGGCCGCGACTCCACCAGCAAGTATAATCTCCTTCGCCGGAATGTGTTAGGATTGTTGCGCTCGATTGAGCGCGCAGAACTGATTGCGGTTTTTGGATTTGCACCATGGAGTTTCAGGTGAAGCAGAACATCTACGATGATCCTGGGTTCTTTGAGGGCTACAGTGAGATGAGGCGATCGGTTGGCGGCCTCGAGGAGGCAGGCGAATGGCCCGCATTCCGTGAGATGTTGCCTGACCTTGCGGGTATGCGGGTGCTCGACCTCGGTTGCGGTTTCGGCTGGCACTGCCGATACGCGCGGGAGAAGCTCGCGGCTTCGGTGCTCGGCATCGATCTGTCAGAGATGATGCTCGCACGCGCGAGGGAGATGACAGACGATCTGCACGTCGAGTACCGGCGCGTGGCGATCGAAGACGCCGAGTTCAGTGCGGCCGGGTTTGATGTCGTCATGAGCTCACTCGCGTTTCACTATGTTGAACGGCTCGATATAGTTTGTCGCAAAGTCGCCGAGTGCCTCGTGCACGGCGGCAGCTTAGTGTTTTCGGTCGAGCATCCAATTTTCACGTCGCTAGCCGACCAGGACTGGTGCCGCGGTTCGGCGGGCGAGCTTCGCCACTGGCCGGTGGACAACTACCAGCAGGAGGGAGCGCGGGACACGCATTTCATTGCCGATCATGTGGTGAAGTATCACCGTACTGTTGCCACCTATCTGAACACGGTACTCGAGGCGGGCTTTCGCATCGCACGAGTGAGTGAACCAGAACCGTCGCAGGAGATGCTCGCGAAGTACCCTGACTGGAAGGATGAGAGCCGCCGGCCAATGTTCCTCATCATTTCGGCCGTCGCTGGTCGATAGAAAAGGCACGCATCCCGGAACAGGTACAACATTTTCGATTGGCGCTATTCGGGCGGGCTGTGTTGACATGTCGAATTCGGCGTGACTAGATTACAGGAAATAGGTAGGAACAGAGGCACTATGCGCATATCCACATCTGAAACCGAGGGCTACTGCCTGGTCCTGAGTGGAGGCGGTGCAAAGGGCGTCTACCATATCGGAGCCGCCCGCGCACTTCGGGAGCTCGGGGTTCCGATAGCAGCCTGCGTCGGGAACTCGGTCGGTGCGATTATCGCCGCGTATCTCGCTCAGGGTCTGATGGAGCGGCTCGAATCGATCGCCCGGACAATCGGTTTCGAAATGGTTATCAAGTTACCCGACGGCCTGGTCAAGAACGGAGGCATCCATCTGCATACGGGCACGTGGGAGGCGGTTCGGGAGTTCTATCGCTCGGCGCTGCGAAAGAAGGGGCTGGACACCAGTCCGCTCAATGACATGCTTCGGGCGGACATTGATGAGCAGAAGATCCGCGCGAGGGGATGCGATCTCGGCGTTGTTACCTTCAATCTCACCGACATGAAGCCACAAGAGATCTTCCTCGATCAGATGGAGGAGGGGACACTGGTCGACTACATCCTCGCGAGCTCCGCATTCCCCGGCTTTTCCGGTCCGCATATCGGAGGTAAGCGCTACATCGACGGCGGTGTGTACGACAATATTCCCTACGGCATGGCGCGCAGTCGTGGTTACCGGAAGATTATCGTTGTCGACATCTCGGGCGTCGGCGTTTCGCGGCGAGCTGACATCGAAGGGACAAGCACCACCTATATCAAGAACTCGATCAACATGGGCGGCGTTATGGACTTCGACCCAGATTTCCTCAGCCGGTATTCGATGCTCGGATACCTCGACACCTTGCGCTCATTCGGAGTGCTGCGTGGGGATCATTACTTCATTCGACCGGACGCGAACTACGAAGAGCGGTTCTTGCTGGCCGTAGAAACTGAGAAGGAAAGCAATCCAGCAACCGGCAGGGGCGGCGATGCACTCACGCGGCTTAGAGCGCAGCTTCCCGCTGAGCTCTCGGGAGTTCGGCATCTCCTGTATCCGTTTCTCGATTGCGCTGCATCCATGGTGAGACTCGATCGTATCAGGGAATATGATCCTCCGACGCTCATCCGGGAGGTCCGCGCCCGAATGGCCGATGAGGAGGCGAGGGTCGAGGAGATCCGTGCCTCACTCACACAGACTGAAACAGAGCGGTTCACCAAGAGGATCGAAAGCCTGACACGCAAGGTCCGCGATATCGGCGCATTCCGGGAGTCGCCCTACTTCTACCACAACATTCTCGAGGTTGCGCTGAAGGGTAGCTTGCCCCGACTTCTTCTCAAGAACTTTCGCGCCTTTTATCCGCGGGTGACTGCGGGCATCCGTTGCATGCAGCTCGCGGATATCATGACGGGCAAGGGGGTGAAGTGAAGTTCAGGGCAAGCGCCTCCGCCCAAATCAGGTGATCCGATAGAGCGTTTTTCAATTCCCGTTGACAACCCGTTGCATGCCCGGTATCCTACAACGTATCCCAACACGTTGTTCTATTGGTGAGGTGATGACGAAATACCAGCAGGTTCAGGAATGGATTACCGATGCAATCAGGACCGGACGTTTTCGGGCCGGTGACCTCCTGCCCTCGGAGAATGAGCTCTGTACGATTCTCGAGGTTGGACGAAATTCGGTCCGTACTGCACTGAACAATCTCTCGCACGACGGAATTGTCGAGACACGAAAGGGAATTGGTACTTTCTGTCTCCCGCCCCGCCGTTCCAAGACGATGACCATTGGATTCGTCTGCCTCTACTCCCAGGAATACATATTCCCGCGGGTTGTGCAGGGAAGCAATCAGGTGCTGTCTCGGGCCGATTACCACCTCGTTCTGAGCGAATCCCGGAGGGACACGACAACGGAGCGTGATGTTCTGCAGAAGCTGTGGAAGCGTGATGTTGACGGCATCATCCTGCAACCTGCATACAACGGTTCAGACGCCATGAATGTCGATCTCCTGCGGGATATCGAACTGTCGGGCGTGCCGGTTATCCTCATTGATAACTTCTACCCGAACGAGAGCTTTAACGCGGTCGTTATGAACGATAGAGCCGGAGGAAGGCTTGCTGCATCGCACCTGTGGCGGAATGGTCATCGGAATATCGGCATTGTGTATCATAGAACTTATTATCCAAAGATACTGCGCATGCAGGGTGCGCGGGATTATATGCGGGAAACGGGACATGCGGTACGTGACAACTGGATAATCGGTTTTGACAGGATGGGAAATCTGGAAGAGGTGAAACGTCGACTGCGGGACGCCTTCGAAAACGAATCCCGGCATGGCCGGCAGTATCCGAGCGCATTTGTCTGCACGAACGATCAGGAAGCAATCGAGCTGATCGGTGTCGCCAAGGACTTTGGACTCCACTACCCACAGGACCTGTCCATCGTCAGCTTCGACAATTCCACGCTTGCGAGCCTGCCGAACCTTTCACTTACCTCGATCAACCACCCGAGCCTCTACATGGGCGAACGGGCAACCGACATCCTGCTCGACAAGATAGCGCATCCTGAGGTGAGGACGAGCACCGTAACCATGATCGATCCTGAACTGGTCGAACGGAACTCGGTCACCAATATCACAGCCATTGCAGCGAAGTAGCCGCGCTCAATGCGCGACTGCTTCACTCGCCAAAATCAGTTCTCCCTTACAATAACTACATCAAGCGGAGCGATCTGAATCGATTCTGCTACCGCCGCGCCGCTCAAAAGTTCTCGTCCGCCTTTCTTGACCACCACCGATTTTGTGACAGTATCGTGATTGAGATAGAACCGGTAGGTCGCGGTACCCTTCGTGCGGACTGTGGTCTCGATCGCCGGATCAAGTGATTCGGCCGCAGACACGGAGGCGTCGGCGAGCGGCTGGCGCAGAAACGACTGCAACCCTTTCGCATCGAGATAGGTGCCGAGCAGGTAGCAGGTGCCTGAGCCATATGCATTTCTCACTGCCGCGGTTCTCCCTGAATAGTAGCGCCCCTCGTAGGTGAGGACGGTTGCGGCAGATGGTGCCGGGTGGAGGAGCTCGGCAAGGTGGTGGGCCACGTCACGGTTTCCGTTCGTGTCAGTCACCGCCACGCTCTCATCCGAGAGGAAGGAGAACGCATCATAGTCGGCAACTGTGCATCCGGCAACTTCGCTGAGTCCTGCAGGAAGTTCCGCTTCGTGGATTGCGTTTTCTGTGTCTTTCACTGAAGAGCGTGCCCCGATTACTGCGACACCTCCAGTTTTTACGTATGCGGTAAGTCGTGCCGCGAAGCCGGGTTCGGTAACATGCTGAACCGGCGCCACGACGAGCTTGTAGCCGGTGAAGTCCCCGTCCGCAGGGATGATGTCCGCCATGATACCGAGCCTGCCGAATGCACTCGCGTAGTCGGATGCAACTTCGTGATAGGAAATGCCCTTCATGCTGTGCGGCTGAATATCGAGTGCCCAGAGGCTGTCGTAGTCGTAGATGATCGCCACGTCGGAGCGAAGCTCGCTGCCTCCGAGCTCATCGGTGATGCGCTTCGCGTCGGAGGTGAGGCGGCGCACCTCCTCATAGCGTGCTTCGGGTTTTCCATGATGTGGCACGATGCCGTGCCAGTACTGCTCGGTGCCGTAGCGTGCGCTGCGCCAGCGGAAGAAGCTCACGAAATCCGCCCCGCGTGCAATTGCCTGGAATGCCCAGAGGCGCATTCGTCCCGGCTCCGGGGTGGGGAAGAATCTGTCCCAGCCTCCGGCTCCTGCGCCCTCTTCCATGATCCAGACGTTTTTGCGTTTCAGTCCGCGCATCAGGTCGTGGGAGAGCGGTGCGGGCGGCAGGTGCGCGACCTGCGGCTGAAAGAAGGGGTAGTTGTCCCATGAGACGACATCCAGATCGGCGGCGAGATGGAAGTAGTTGATGTGGGTAAATCCACCCATCAGGTTGTGCGTAACCGGACGGGATGGGGAGTTCTTCCGGATGATCGTTGCAAGGTCGCGGTTGAAGCTGACCTGCACATCTGAAGAGAAGCGATAGAAGTCAAGTGCGAGTCCCGGATTCTGTCCTGCCGGACTGGTCCGGTCCGCCGTGTCGCGTGGCACGGAGATTTCCGAGAAGTCGTTGTACTCCTGGCTCCAGAAGGTTGTTCCCCACGCGTCATTCAGGCGGGCAATATCGCCGCCGAACCGTTTTGAGAGCCACGTCTGGAATTCCCGTTCACAGTTTGCACAGTAGCACCGCGCTGTTCCGTGGCAACCAAGTTCGTTATCTGTCTGCCATGCAACGACGATCGGGTGGTTGCCGAACTGCTTTGTTACGAGTTCGGTTATCCGCATGGCGTGTTCGCGATAACCTGCGTGATTCTTGCACGCGTCCTGCCGCTGGCCGAACTCCTTGATCTGGCCGTTACTCCTCACCTGGTGAATATCCGGATATTTGCGGTGAAGCCAGGCGGGATAGGTCGGAGTCGGCGTGCAGAGGATTGCCCCGATGCCGTGGCGCTCAAAGACGGCAAGCGCCCGAGTGAGCCAGTCAAACTCGTATTTTCCTTCAATGGGTTCAAACTTATGCCAGGCAAACTCCGCGAGGCGGACGGTGGTGATGCCGGCCCGGGCCATATTCTCAGCATCCTTCTCCCAGTTGCCCTCCGGCCACTGTTCGGGATAGTAGACAGCACCTACGTGCAGTTGATCGACACTGCGTGGCGAATACATACGCGATTCTCCTTTATATCATTCATCAGGTTATGCAGGTTCCGGGATCAGAAACTTCAGGCCTTCACGCCTCCGGTAGCAATGCCTGCCGCAATGTATTTCCGCAGGAACGGAAAGAGCACAATCATGGGCAGCACCGAGAGCAATGATCCAATCAGGATCATCGGATAGGGCGGAACGCCGGTGGACGGGGAGGTGAGAGTTGAGACCCACACGTCCAGTCCGAGGGTAACGGGGAACAGTTTCGCACTGCTCAGGACGAGCAGCGGCAGGAAGAAGTTGTTCCACGAAAAGATGAAGGTGATGAGAAACAGTGTGACGAATCCGGGGCGAATGATGGGAAGGGCAATGCGGCCGAAGATCTGGTAATCGCTCGCGCCATCCATCCGGCCGGAGTCGATAAGCTCATTCGGCATCGATTGACCGATGTAGACGTTCATAAAGTAGACGCCGAATGGGCTGGCGAGCATCGGCAGGATCACCGCAAAGTAGGTATTCATCAGCCCGAAGGATTTCAGGAGGAGGAATACGGGTATGGTGAGCGTTGCCCCCGGCAGCAGCAGCGCAATCAGTACCAGGAACCATGCAGTCTTTCGGAATCTGAACTCGTACTTCGTGAGCGCATATCCAGCAAGCGCGCTGATGAACGTTGCGAGAGTTGCGGTGACCGTGGAATAGCCGATGGAGTTCAGGTACCAGCGCCAGTACATGCCGCCGTTCGTGTTTGTCAGCTGCTTCAGGTTGGTTACGAAGTTGCCAGGTTTGGAGGGAAGCAACATCGGGCTGTTGAACAGTACATCGGTCGTCTTGGTTGTAGATACCAGCAACCAGAGAAGCGGAAGCAGGAAGTATGCGGCAAGCAGGATCATCACTACGAGGATGACTGTGCTGAAGATTGTCTGCCGTGTCGCGTAGGCACTTGTGTGATGCATTCGCTGGAGCGCTGTCGGCCCCAGTCTGTTTTTGTTTGAACTCATGGTACTTTTCCCCTTCCCTTATCGACGACCAGGGCCGGCATTTGCCCGCCGCTCCCGACGCTGTTCTCCGGATGTCACATAGAGGAATATCAGCGAGGCTGCGAGAGTGACAAATGCGAGGAAAAACGACAACGTTGCCGAGTAGTTGAAGTTGCTGTATGCGAACGCCATGTTGTAGATGTACATATTCGGCGTAAAGTTCGCGGGCACCGTTGTAACGCTCGAAAGGATAAATGGCTCATTGAACAGCTGGAACGCGCCAATAATCGACAGAATCCAGGTGAAGATGATGATGGGCCGAAGGAGCGGAATCTTTATCCTGATCGCCGTCTGAATCTCGTTGCAGCCGTCTATCTTTGCCGCATCAAAGAGCTCAAGCGGCAGCGATGTGAGACCGGCGAAATAGAGCGTCATATTGTATCCGGTCCATTCCCAGAGCACGATATTCACAATGCTCGGAAGGAGGCTTTCCGGAGAAAGAGGATTCACCGTCTTTCCATGGTTGAAGATCGAGAGTAGCTGTATTGCAGGATTGAGCTGGGGCGAGTAGAGAAAACCCCACATCAACGCGGCAATAACGCCGGGCACCGCGTATGGCAGGAAGTAGATCAAACGAAACGCCGCTTTCCCTTTCACTATCGGGCTGTCGAGAAAGAGCGCAAGGAGGAGTGCCAGCAGAAGCATGGTAAAGAGCTGCAGCACGCCGTATTTCGCCACCGTGACAATTGAGCTCCAGAATGAACCGTCCTTGAATGCCAGAAGGTAGTTGCCGAACCCGACAAAATGACTCACACCCATGCGGCTCGCGAAGAGGCTCAGATAGAACGCGTAGAAGAACGGGTAGATAAAGAACCCCACGAAGAAGATCGCAAAGGGGGCAAGCATGACATACGGAACTGTTCGGTTTCTTTTCATGACACTTTGACTTCCTTGCTTTTGGATCGGAGACATGATCCGTGCGCCCCGGATGGGACGCACGGTTTCAGTCGGTGATTCAGTTTGCCACCTGAAAGCCCTGTGCTTTCGCAAACGCGGTGATCTTGTCCTGCAGATTCTGCAGAGCCTGATCGGTCGTGATCTTTCCACTGAAGAAGTCAGTCAGTTCGAGCTGCATCTGGTTGAAAACGTAGCTCGTCCAGGGGCTGAACTGGAAGTTCTTGTCCACCCACGGCATCTCCTTCGCGAAGATGGTGTTGGCAACCTGTCCGCCCAGGAACGGAACCGGGGCACTGAAATTCGGGATCTTGTCGGTGAATACATTGGCATGGAAGAGACCTGAGCCACCCTCGCCGATATCCGTGCTCTCAAGCGCTACCGCATCCTTGTTCGTATTCAACCAGCCGGCGAACATTGCTGCGGCCTCCGGGTACTTGCTCTGCTTGGTTACCGCGTCGGTTGATCCACCCCAGTTGCTGGCGACCTGTCCGCCTGGAGTCCACTGCGGCATCTCGGACACTCGCCACTGCTGCGTCGAGTTCTTTCCAACATAGGGTTCGATCTCATAGGTCGGCGACCATGCGGCTCCGATTACCGAGGCATAATTTCCTTTTGCCAGCTCGCTGATCCATCCGGCCGCCCACACATCGGTGGACACTTTCACGTATCCCTTGTCCACAAGACCTTTCCAGTAGTTCAGGACGTTCCTGGCAGCAGGGGTGACGAAGTTGATCTTCCAGCCATTCTGCGTTGACTCGAACGGGAAGACTCCCGCCTGCCACAGAAGACCGTTGATCTCCCCCGGGTCATTTACTCCGAGGAATGTCAGGTAGGTCGATGGATCGGCCTGGTGCAGCTTCGCACCCGCCTGCTCGAACTCAGCCCAGGTCTTGGGAACAGGAATGTTGTACTTGTCGAAAACATCTTTTCGATAAATGAGACCCTCCGGACCCGCATCCTGCGGAATTGCATAGAGCTTGCCATCGAGGCTCACCTGGTTCCAGGTCCACTCCGGGAATAAGGGCTTGAGTGCGCCGACGTACTTGGAAATGTCGAGCAACCCGCCGGTGTTCACGAATTGCGGAATGAACTGGAACTCGATCTGCACCACGTCCGGCGCACCGCTGCCTGCCTGGATGGCCGTGGTGAGCTTCGTGTACTCCGCCTGGCCCGATCCCACGGTCGGCACCGTGACCTTGATATTGGGGAACTGCTTCTCGAACATCTGGCCGAGCTTGTCCGCGTTCTTGATCCACGTCCAGACTGTCAACGACGCAGGAGTCGCAGATGTCGGCCAAACCGGTTCCTTGAAGCCGTTCGCATCAGTCTTGAACTGTATATTCATCGCCTGGTTCGGCGCGGCAGCCGCACCACCGTTGCTCTCCTTCTGCCCGCCCGCAAATAGCGCTGACGAAACGAAGAGCAGCATTCCTGCAGTTATCACCGCAGTCAAACCGATTCTCCATGTTCTCATGTGCAATTCCTCCTCTTAATGGCATGACATATGGGTATATGTTCCGGCAATTGTACCATGATTTGTGGCCCGGTCAAGGGAAATAGTGCGGATGACTCAGATGTATTCCATTAAGGTGTACCAAGATCATCGCTTGCGGGCGGAGGCAATGCTCATCGCACCGAATCGACTGTGCGAAGATCGAGCATACGAGCGGCCGGAACAATCACCGGCACCCTGCAATCGACATCACCTGTACCAATGTGTGGCGCACCTTCGTGTTTCTGCAATATCTTACCGCACAGATATGGTATCCTTCAGCCAGAAGGAGCGTTGCATGAGTGAATATATGAATACCAAATGGTCGTGGATCGACGGTTCCCATGGCATGCGCCGGCAATTGTTCAATGTCGTCACCGACGAAGATCTCGTCTTCTCCCCGGGAGGGATGGCCGTAACACTCGGTGAGCTTTTCCGGGAGATGGGTGAAGTGCAGCATGCGTATAACCAGTCGCTTTTGACCTTCAAGACTGATTTCTCCTACCGGACAACCGACACCGAACTGTCGGTGAGCGTGCAGAAGATCGCTGCGTGGTATATACAGCTCGAAGCTGAGATGAAGTCAGTCCTCACTGGATTCAGCGATGCAGACTACAGGAAGAATATTGAACGCGGTGGCGGATACGCGATAACAGTTGACCTGCAGATGGACATATATCTTCAGGCGTTGCTCATCTTCTTTGGCAAAGTGTCAGTATACCTGCGGATACTGAACAAGGAAGTGAGCGCCTATTTTGCTGAGTATATAGGGTAGAGGGCCGGAGGCAGCATGTCAGACAGCGTGCCGTCGTCCTGTGCTCAATCTGTGCGCTCGCGGGTGCCCAACGGCTCCCGCGAGATGGCGCACGCGCTCAGACAATGCCGGCTTTCTTTCGTGCAAACAGGTCGTACCATACGGCAAACAGCAGGACGAGTGCCTTCACGACGTACTGCCAGTTGGTCCCGATATTCATGATAGACATGTGGTTGTTGATTGTTCCCATCACCAGGCCGCCCATAATCGCCCCGATTACCGTGCCGATACCGCCGGTTGTTGAGGCACCGCCAATGAAGCAGGCCGCGATCGCCTCGAGCTCGAAATCCTTACCGGCATCCGGAAGCGCCGAGTTCATATAGCCGGCGAATGCCATTCCGGCAAGTCCGCACAGTCCTCCCATGATCACATGAACGAGGAAGATGATTCGCTCCGAATTGATACCCGACAGTTTGGCCGAACGCTGATTTCCTCCGACCGCGTAGATGTAACGGCCGAAAATCGTGCTCTTGGTAACGAAGGTCAGGATAACCGCAGTGACACCGAGGATTGCGGCAATGGTCGGAAGCCCGCGGTACCGCGCAAACTGAACGCTCAGCAGCATGATGATTCCGGAAACTGCTATCAGGCGAATCAGGAAATAGCTCATCGGCAGTGTCTGGAACTCGTTTTTTATCTTGTTGCTTCGGTCAATTATGCTGCTCATAATAATGTAGAAGATGATGAGCACGCCAAGAATCAGCGGAAGCAGGTGGACCTCACCCTGTGCCGGATTGAAGATTGCTAACGCGATTGGTGCTTTTGTCTTCAGGAAGTCAATTGTTCCGGAAGCCATCTCCTTGAACACGTCACTCTTCGGTGTCACGGGGGTTACGTTCGTGATGATGTAGTTGAGTCCTTTGAACAGCAACATCCCCGAGAGTGTTACGATAAAGGCAGGTATTTTGACGAATGCGATCCAGTAGCCCTGATACGCGCCTATGGCGAAGCCGATCAGCAGAGTCAGCGCTACCGTCGGCAGGAACCCGAGGTTCACCCTGTTGAAAATGATTACGGCAACCGATCCCATGAAACCAGAAAGCGATCCCACCGAGAGGTCGATGTTCCCGATCACGATGACCAGCAGCATGCCGATTGCCAGGATTTCAATGTAGCTATTCTGAATGAAGATGTAGGTGAAGTTTCTGGGATTCAGATTCACGCCGTGGGTCAGGAATGCGAACCCGGCCATGATCAGTCCGAGAATCAGAAACATGGAGAAATTGCGAAGGTTCGCCTTCGCGATGTTCAAGAAAGTCTGGAGTCCGCTTTTTGTCTCGTGCGCTATCATCTAGTTCTCCTGGACCTTACGCAATGCCATGGTCATGATTTTTTCCTGGGACGCTTCGTCCCTGCCAAGCTCACCCTTTATTCTTCCGCCGTTCATTACGCAGATTCTGTCCGCCATGCCGATTGCTTCCGGCATTTCCGAGGAAATCATGATGATACTTTTCCCCCGGGCGGCCAGATCGTTCAGGATGGTGTAGATCTCGTATTTGGCACCGACATCTATTCCCCGCGTGGGCTCATCCACGATGAATACATCCGGATCCACCATGAGAACCCGCCCCAATACCACTTTCTGTTGATTTCCGCCTGAAAGGTTGCGAACAACCTGGTCGATCGACGGTGTCTTTATTGAAAGTGCTTTCCGGTATTTCTCAGCTTCAATCACTTCCTGGTCCCGATTGATGATGCTGGCCCGGGAGATCTTCTTGAGGCTGGAGTTCGTGATGTTGGTCTTCACATCCTGAAGGAGTATCAGTCCAAGCTCCTTCCGGTCTTCCGACACGTAAGCGACCCCGGCTTCCATCGCGTCCCTCGGCGAATGGAACGTGCGTTCCTCTCCGTGCACCAGGACAGTGCCGGAACACTTTGAGCCGTAGGACCTCCCGAATATGCTCATCATCAATTCAGTCCGTCCTGCGCCCATCGGCCCGCAGAATGCAAGGATTTCTCCCTTTCTGAGTTTGAAGGAGGCATTCTTCACGACCGCGTAGTCCGGGTATTCCGGATGGTACACCGTCCAGTCCCGCACCTCCATTACAACGGTGTCTCCCACCTCATGTTTCTTTTCCGGGAAGCGGTGCGTAATGTCGCGACCAACCATATCCTGGATCAACACCGGTTCCGAGACCTGGGTCGTCTTCACGTCATAACTGTTGACGGTTTTCCCGTCGCGCAGGATCGTAATGGTATCTGCGATTTCCAGAATCTCGTTCAGTTTGTGCGAGATCATGATGCAGGTGATTCCTTCCTTCTTCAGGTCCAGAATCAGTTGCAGCAGTTTTTCACTTTCCGCATCGTTCAGCGACGACGTGGGTTCATCCAGGATCAGAAGTTCCACTTTCTTGGAAAGAGCTCGCGCTATTTCGATCAGCTGCTGCTTGCCGACGCCGAGCTTGCTTACTACGGTATCCGGATCCTCGGCGAGCCCAACCTTCTGGAGATATTGCTTGGAATCAACGATCAGTTTCGACCATTTGATTATCCCGAATTTCGGTTTTATGTGGCCCAGAAAGATGTTTTCATATATGGACAGATATGGGCTGAGGGCCAGTTCCTGGTGGATTATGGCGAGATTGTCACGCTCACTGTCCTGGACGCTTCTGTATCGAGCTTCGTGTCCGTGAAAGAGTACCTGTCCGTTGTAACTTCCATGCGGTTGAACTCCGCTGATAACGTTCATAAGGGTCGACTTACCGGCCCCGTTCTCGCCGCAGAGGCAATGTATTTCACCCCGTTTTACACGAAAGGTGACATTATCCAGCGCCCGGACACCTGGGAAATCCATGGTAAGGTTTTTGACTTCAAGAATATAATTATCACTCACGGCGGTTATCCTGTGCAGACAAGAATGCGGACGGCGCTCAGATGAACGCCGCCCTGTGATAATTGTTTATATGCCTATTGTTTTGAGATCGTCTTTTGAATAGTAGCCACTGTCGATGATTATTTGCTTCACGTTGTCCTTGGTAACAAGGATCGGGTCAAGCAGATAGGTGGTGACGTCCTTCTTGTTCGTACTGAAGGTCGTCTTCTCGGTGCCGGGGATATTCGGGGTCTGTTTCTTCAGGATCGCATCTGCAAGTTTAATGGTCGCTTCAGCCAGCAGTCGTGAATCCTTGAAAACTGTCATGTACTGTTTGCCCTGCAGAATGTACTGCACTGTCGCAAGCTCACCGTCCTGTCCGGTAACGATCGGCAGCTTTGCAATTGTGTCGTATTTTGCGTCATTCATGCACGCTTCGATGCAGGCACGTCCAACCGGATCGTTTGGTGCGAGGATTGCGTCAAGTACCACATCCTTCGCATCGCCGGTGAGCAGATTTTCCATTCTCTTCTTTGCGTTCTCTGCGCGCCAGCCTTCGGTAGCGATTCTCTGGAAGTTGTCCTTGTCCGCTGAGGTTCGGGGATAGGGACCGACGATCTTCAGGACTCCCTTGTCGACGTAGGGATTCAGCACTTCCATCGCCCCATCGTAGAAGAAGTAGGCGTTGTTGTCGGTCGGGGATCCGGCAAAGAGGGTGATGACCTTTGGTTTCGCGGCTGAAGCTTGCTCGAGCTTCAGTGCCTGGACGATTGCGGTTGCCTGCAGGAAACCGACTTTCTTCAGGTTGAATGTGGTGTAATAATTGTAATCTGCAGAATCCATCATGAGGCGATCGTAGGAGATAATCTCGATGCCTGCCTTGGTTGCATCTGCGAGAACAGTATTCACACCGGTGTTGATGTTGGCGATGACAAGCAGCTTCACTCCCTTGGTGATGTAATCCTCGATCTGCTTGTTCTGTTTCGCCTGATCGGCGTCAGCAAGGGTGTATTCCGCCTTGTAGCCGAGGGCCTCAGCATTTTCCTTCAGCTTCTGCCCGTCCATGACCCATCTGGCAACGTGGGATTCAGGCATCGCCAGTCCGATATCAAGGCCACCTTCGCTTTTGCCGCCGGCGAAGAGGCTTCCACTGAGCATGAACAGGGCCGCAACTGCGAACACGCACGTTCTTCTCATACAGCACTCCTTTTGTTTTGGGATATACAGTATGATATTACGCGACCCTCCACCGTGCCAGAGGATTTGTTCGCAAAGACCTGTCGGATATTGACAATGCAGTCATTCGGCCGCGTGCTGATAGCACAATTCTTACATCAATTTTCTCTTTCTATGTTCCTGTAGACATCCTCGCGCGAATGAAAGCCATCCTTTATCACCGTCGAATCCATCTGCTCTTTGAAAACGGCGATGGGCGTTTCCACATAGAACGGAATCGTGCTTCCACTCCGGTTGTCGATCCGTTGGTCCGGAGGTGGGATATCTCCCCGGGCCATTCGCACTGCAAGACTTGCGGCGCGGCGCGCAAGAAGCGGCAGTGGCTTGTAGACAGTCATTAACTGCGTGCCTTCCACAACGTGCTGGCAGGAGACGAGATCCGCGTCCTGCCCGACGACTGCAACCTCGCCCGCCATGCGTCGCTCTGAAAGGATGCGTATCGCAGCGTCGGCTATCTGATCGTTGGCACATGAGATCGCGTCGATATCGAGCGTGCTGGATAGCACTTCACCGATCTTTTGCCTGGCTTCATCGAAGCTCCAGAAGTCGAGCCAGATCTCTTTCACAACCTGAATCGAACCTTTCTGGATATAGGGATCCAGCACGTCGTGAACTCCATGGTTGACCTCAAAACTGTTGTTGTCACGTAACGAACCGTTCACAATGAGATATTTGCCGGAGGGAACCTTCTTCACAAGCGCCTCGGCCAGGAGTCTGCCTACCTGCCTGTTGTCGAAGGATACATAGCCTGTGATCGGAATTCCCATGATCGGACGATCGTACGCGAGAACCGGTATTCCCCGGTCCATCGCCTGCTTCAGGACCCCCGCGAGCAGATCCATATCCTGCGGGATTACGACCAGCACGTCGATGTTCCTGTCCAGCAGATAGCGAATCTGGGGGATCTGGCCGAGCGCGTTTCCCGGAGATTTCGCCAGAATTACTTCGGCCCCCAGCTCGTTCGCCTCACTGGTGAACACCTTGATGTCCTTGTTCCAACGTTCCAGCAGGAACGTGTCGGAGGCAGTAGAAAAGCCGATTCGAATCGGTGAACCGGCAGCCTTCGTCGGCTCACTTCTCATACAGGAAATCAGCAAGAGTACGACAATTGAGAAGGTGCACCATTTGCCCATTTTCATCGTGTTACCTCTTGTTTAGCAGTTCCGATGGGGATACCCCGACATACCGTCGAAAGATCCTGCTGAAGTAATTCGCGTCCCTGAAGCCGACCAGGTTCGCGGCTTCCTTTACCGGAAGCGACCGGTCCCGCAGCAGTATCTTCGCCTGTTCGATACGGAATCTGGTCAGATATTCGACGAACGGAGTCCCCAGGTTTTCGTTGAAGAGCCTGCAGAGATAGCTTGGCGTAATCTGACACTCATCGGCAATGGAAGAGAGCTGGATGGGCTCGCTGAACTTCTCGCGGATTATGGTGAGTGCCTTTGCGAGGTGTGACGGAAGCGCTTCAGAGTTCCTCCTCTGCAGCGGCGCTCGAAGTTTTTTCAGTGCCTCAGAGGACCATTGCCGCCACTCTTCAATGCTGCGAAGAGCCATTATCGCTTCGGCAGGATTGAGTTCAACCGGCGAGTTCGACACTGTCTGATAGTCGAACTCCGACAGGAGCAGGGTAAACAACGCGACCATCTTGGCCTTTGCTACTTCAAACGTATCGTTTCGGAAAATGCTCGCACAGAAATCATCAAATAGCTGTATGCCCCTGTCGAACTCCGCCCGAAGGAATGCGGTGCAGATGCACTGCATCGCCTCCTTTTCAGCCCGGTAACGATCGCGATCGGTAGAATTGGCGCGCAGAACATGACAGGCTTCGGAAAACGATTCGCCAAGCCGGGTGTAGTGATACGTTCCTCCCTTGCCCGTGGCGATTTCAAGCGGCTGCAGTTCCGCTGTTGCGATCGACATACAGCTGTCGAGTTTCTCGAGGCTCTGATCCTCGGGGACGAAGAGTGCGAGTCGGCCCGCAATTCTGCCGCAGAAGCAATTCGCCTTGAACTGGATCTTTTCCTGAAGCCTGGTATACACTTCATCACGGGCGATCTCGGACAGGTCGTTTCGAATCTCAAGAAGACGGATAGAGCCCCGATCACCCTTAATGGCGAACAGCCGGGTGAACACTTCCCAGTCCTCGGTGGACGGATTTCCCCAGGGGAGCGCTTCGAGAAATCTGTTCCGTATTTCCTCTTTTGTTTTCTGCAGAAAGCGGATCTCGCGCAGCTTTACGTCCGCGTTGTCCCGGCTCTGTTCCAGATGCGCTTTTACGCGGTGCAGCTCGTTGACCAGCATCTTTCGGGAGATCGGCTTCACCAGATAGCTGAATACTCCAAGCGGTATGGCCCGCTGCGCAATGTCGAACCGCTCGTATGCGGTCGCAAGAATGAAAACGATCTCGGGGAAGTGCTGACGCAGGTGAGTAATCGCCTCGATGCCGTCTATGCCTGGCATCTGGATGTCCATGAACACGAGGT
The DNA here is from genome assembly GCA_035530835.1 of Spirochaetia bacterium. GTDB lineage: Bacteria > Spirochaetota > Spirochaetia > DSM-27196 > DATKUC01 > DATKUC01. The sequence goes on along the minus strand of DATKUC010000249.1, from coordinate 20,758 downwards.
CCGGCTTCTCTTCGCTTATGATCCTGATCGCTTCGGTTCCCGAACGCGCTTTTCCGCATAAGGTGAAGTCAGCACTCTCCTTTTCCAGGATGAAAGCGAAACTGTCGAGCACCGGCTCTTCATCATCGACTATCACAACTCGATACATGGCTCCACCTCCGTATGAATCCGGATGACGATTTCCGTGCCAGTTCCCGGAGCCGTTTGTATGTCGATCACGTCCTTCTGATTCGGGTAAAAGAAATAGCAGCGCTGAATTACATTCTCCAGGCCCATGACCTTCGGACCAAGCTGATAGTCGCGTGTATGTGGAGTCAACAGACTTTTCACCAGATCTTCCGGCATGCCGATTCCGTTGTCACTGACCGATATGACAAGTACCGTCTGATCCAGCGAGACTCGCACCTTGATGGTTCCGGTCTTGTCGATATGCTTGAATGCATGAAGTACCGAGTTCTCGACAAGCGGCTGGAGAATCATTGCAGGACAATTGAATCTGTCTACGAGCGTTTCATCGATGTCCAGCACCAGCATGAGCGTCTTCGGGAAGCGGATCTGAAGGATTGCATAGTAGAGCTTCAGGCCCTCGATCTCATGCCGGAGGGGAACAAAGAATCTCTTTCCGCGGATATTGTACCGAAATAGTGCCGCCAGATTCTCCATAAACTCCGCGGTTCTGTCTGCCTCCTCGACGATCGCCAGCTGGACCCCCGTGTTTAGTGTGTTGAAGAGAAAATGCGGGTTCATCTGTGCCTGCATCGTATACAGCTCCATCCTCTTGAGAAGCTGTTCCATCTTCAAGTTGCGCAGCCGTTCCGTCATAATCTGCTGCTCCATTTCGGTCTGTTTCTGCAGCTCATTTATGTAATGATGAATACTGTTCTTCATATGATTGAACGCCATCGCGACCAGATTAACTTCGTCCACTGACGAAAAATGGACGTCAGGAATTTCGAACCGGCCGTTCGAAAGCTGCCCTGCCATCTCGGAGAGCTGGAGCATCGGCCTGGTAATATTGTTTACCATCTGCATGAGCAGCGAATACGCGAAGGCGGTGGCCACTACAACAAGGAGCATATTCTGAATCTGGATGCGTCGAAACAGGTCAAGAAAGCTGCGGTATTCTCCGAGCTGAACCCGGAAGCCACGCAGACTTACCTTGTCGATTTCGTTCGAGATGTGAGTATACAGATTCGTCATTTCCCGGTAACTGTCTATATATTCAACCACCTTTCGGCCCCGTTTCAGCTCGATGATCTGATTGACCTGCGCCACATATGCGTCGATGAGAAAATAGATTTCCCGTTTCATCAGATACGTCTCATCTGAGCTGATTGGCCGGTCCGGCGGTATCTTCTCGCGGATGACCTCGATCAGAAACAGCAATCGCGCGAGCGCGGATGAAGATCTGTCGGTGAGATACTTTTCCAGCGGATCCTGCAAATCCACAAGAAACGTCTGCACCTCCTGGAAATAGTGTTCTTCCTGAAAACGGTGGTGGGCTATGTTCTGCAGGCTCAAAGAATTGACCAGAATGAAGCCCAACGACAGGATCACGATGATCATGCTGATCGAAAGGTAGAACAAAAGTCGCACCCGCAACGAGTTCCGGGTCATAGAATTTCTCTTCCCCTTTTATCGCGAATTTGTCGTATTCACTATGATATTGATTCCAGTATCCACAAATGCTGAAGTGTTCCCGTTCGTGTTCATTTCCTTCAGCGCCGCAACGGCGCGGTAGCCGATTTCAACCGGATTTCTCACGATGCTGCCGAGCACGACTCCTTTTTCGATATATTGCCTTATCGATTCTTCATCGCCGAATCCAATTATCTGAACCTGGCCGACCAGATTCAGATCGATGATCGCCTGGATCGTGACAAGCGTATCATTCGAATCGGTAAGCGCTATGATATCGATGTCGGGTACCTTCCGAAGAAGCTCATAAATAACGCCTTCGGCATCGATGGGATTGAATGTCGTCGTCCTCGTATAGAGCTGCGCAAGTTTGTCCCCCAGTGTCGACTTGAGTCCGATCTCCACCAGGTTCGCATCCGCCTTCAGCGCAGGGTTCTTGTCACTGTAGATGAGCGCAATCTGAAGATCGCCCTTTCCGGAGCTCATCGCAATTTTCGCAATGCTCTTTCCCGAGTCATAACTATTGGTGCCGATCAACACGGTATTCGGACTGCTCACAACCTCGTTTTCAATCTGCACGACAGGCATTCCCTTCTTGAGGATCTTTGCGAGACTCTCCACCATTCGCTGATTCTTTTCGTAGGAGAAGACCGCGATGCCGTTGGCGCCGGAATATGAGGCCATTTCAAAACTCAGCGACTCGGGGGTGAGCGTGTGGAAGATCACCGCGCAATCCATGTCTCGTGCTGCCTCCATGGCTCCTGCCTTCAGTCTGCTGAAGAATGCGTTGTCGGAGGCAGGAAGAAAGAACGCATATTGCGAGGACTTCTTGTCGAGAGTTGCCTTCTGATTCGACAGCATGAGAGGATCGCTGATCATTGTCCGCAAGGATATGAACAGGAAGATGAGGAACACTAATCCCAGCAGGGGAGTCACAAGCCGGAAAAGCTTGTTCATCAAGAAACTGTAGAGGTGATTCGATCCGATGTAAATAGGTCGAATCGCCTATCCCGAGCTGTTCCTCGAAGGGCCGCACGTTACGCCGCCTCCGGTCACGTTCACTTGTTCATCACGTTAGTTGGGAGTAGGATGCACATGGCTATGTGGCGATAACGAGACAAGGACCACCCGTCAGCTGGACCTGCCGCGGTTTTTGTTGAGTCATTCACAGTGATCGCGTCGCAACGATTCCCACAGACAAGAAGCTGCCATAGGAGGCACGGTTGGCCACCATAAATGATGTTGCCCGCGAAGCCGGTCTTACGGTAACTACCGTTTCACGGGTGCTCAACAACCGCGGATACATAAGTGAAGCTACGCGGACCAAAGTACACCGTGTGATGGCTGAGCTGGACTATCAGCCGAATGAAATTGCGCGGTCGCTCTACCGGCAACGGTCGAAGATGCTGGGTCTGATAGTCCCGACGGTGTCGCACCCCTTTTTCGGGGAACTTTCATCTTCGATTGAACAGCAGGCGTACGAAGCCGGGTACAAGATTGTGCTGTGCAACTCCCATCTTGATCAGGAGAAAGAGCGCGAATACGTGAACATGCTGAAACGCCACAAGGTGGACGGCATTATCATGGGAAGCCATACCTTGCGTGTGGATGAGTACGAAAACCTGAACATGCCGATTGTTACGATCGACCGCCAGATATCCGATTCCATCCCGGCGCTCTCGTCCGACAACTACGAAGGCGGACGTTTGGCCGCGAAGCTGCTCCTTTCCAGGGGGTGCAGGAACGTTGCCCACATCTGCGGAAGTCTGAAGCTCGAATTGTTCGCGAATCTGCGTCACGATGCATTCATTCAGGAAATGGCACGGGCGGGAGTCTCCTGTGTGGTGGTGCAGACCAACATCGATGTGTTCGACACCACACAGTATGAAGCGCTCGTCAACACACTCTTTTCCGAGCACCCCGAAACCGACGGTGTATTTGCAAGCGATCTGAAAGCCGCCCGTGTCATCCAGGCCTGCGTGCGTCTCGGCAAACGAGTGCCCGACGATGTTCGGATCGTCGGATATGACGATGTGAAACTCGCATCCTTGCTTGTTCCCGCCTTGACAACTGTCCACCAGCCGATCGACGAGATGGCACGACAACTCGTGCAGCTCATGCTGCGACAGATCGCAGGAGAATCCGTACCGATGAGGACGGTTCTGCCGGTCACGCTTGTGGAACGTCACTCGACATGATGTTCCCGTTCCGCTTGCGGGCAATTACGTGCCGCCTGCTGCATGGATGCGACCCTGCTGTGGTCCTTACCGGTCATTCACGGAATCGTTCCCCGGAGGCGTGCGAATTCGGCCCGCAAGGAACAACTGGCGATTCAGAAGAGCAGGGAATTATATTTTCTGTAATTCCTAATGCGCCTTCAGGTTAGCCTGTTCGATCTCACCAATATATCAAACGGTTGACATATCGAATGATCAGCCATAAGATATTTCTGTCACGTCGATTATCGACGGCAAGAATGGTATCAAAAAAGGGGTTGAAACGCATGAAACGAACGGTATTCTTTACATTGTCGTTGTTACTCGCAGTTGCGGCACTGACCTTCGCGTCGGGGGCAAAAGAGTCGACGAAGGCTGCTTCCTCCTCGAGCGCGTCCGCTCAGAGTTCGGAGTCCGCTGCTACGACCCTCGGAACGGCACCTATCGTGCTCAACGCCTATTTCGAAACTGGGTTCGAGATCCCTTTCAAACTCGCCGATGAGTTCACCAAGCAGTTCCCGAATGTAACCTGGAACATCAAACAGGACCAGTTCACAAACCTCATCAATGAGACGCCCCGGCTTCTTTCAGGTGACAATCCACCGGACCTCATCAGGTTGCCGACCATGGTTTCGTTTGCCAAGCAGGGTTTGCTCAAGAATCTTGACGGTTATGCCAAGGCGTTCGGCTGGGATAATTGGCCCGTGCCTCAGCTGAATCAGAATCGCGTAGCGGCAGACGGCACTCGCGGGTCGGGTGCCCTCTACGCAATGGGCCTCAACTACAGCATGACCGGCGTCTTCTATAACAAGAAGCTCGCGGCCCAGATCGGTATGACTGAGCCGCCCAAGACTGTCGCCGAGTTCGACGCGCTTCTTGCGAAGGCCAAGGCTGCAGGGCTTCTGCCAATCATGCAGTGGGGCAGTGCCAAGAGCGGAATGGGACTCGCGTTCCCACTTCAGGCCCTGATGGCTGCCTATGGTCCGGTTGGTCCGATCAATGACTGGATATTCCAGAAGAAAGGCGCGACGATCGACACTCCGTCGAACCTGGTTGCCGCACAGCACCTGGAAACGTGGATCAAGGACGGCTACTTCCCGCCTGATATCAATGCTATAGAATACACCGACTCCAATGCCCGCTTCACCAAGGGCGAAGGCGTATTCACATTTAACGGCGACTGGCAGAATGCCGACTACGACAAGAATATGCCCGGCAATATCGGATTCTTTCCCATGCCGTCAGCGACCGCTGGTGGCAGCCCGGCAGCGATGTCCGCGCCGCTTACCTTTGGCATAGCTGCCAACGCCAAGAACGCGAACGCCGCCGCCTTCTTCCTCAACTGGGTCGCGACAAACCCGATCGCACGGCAGATCGATGTCGCGGTCGGCGGTTCGAACCCGGGTGGGCCGGCTGATGCTACAATGCCAGCTGTCGCGGCAGGATCAGTCACGAACGAGACCCTCGCGGCTGGACGGGTGGTCGGCGAAGCCGGTAATGCGATGGACTTCATTGCAAATGCGACAAGTTCTATCTTCGCGCAGGGTTGGACACCGGAGCTTCAGAAGATGGTCGGCGGACGGGAAGATGCGGCCGGACTTCTCAAAGCCGTTCAGGCTGAATACGTGAGGGAACTTACGAAGTAGAGCAGTTACTACCGTGGGACGATTCCTGCGTATTCCTGATCGACGGTGAAATACATGATGAGTTCAGAAAATCGTCCCACACTCCCAGGGCGGATCTCTCCAGGCAGGAGGGTCCGCCGTCAGGAGTCGACTATCGGCTGGTTGTTTACCACACCCGCGTTGCTGATGTATGCAGTGTTTGTGCTGCTGCCTCTCCTGTTGAGTATTCAGTACTCGTTTGTGCGCTGGAACGGAATTGGTCGAATGACCTGGGTAGGACTCACCAATTACCGTACCGTCCTTGAGGTTCCCGATCTCCTCGGCACAATATTCAACGCATTTGAACTGGTTATATTCTTCAGTTTTATCCCGGTGGCACTCGGACTCATCATTGCGAGCGTATTGTACCGCGTTGCGCCCGGCCGGCTTGGGTCGGTGGCGCGAACAATCCTGTTCCTGCCCCAGGTCATCCCCCTCGTTGCGGCCGGGATTATCTGGGGCTGGCTGCTGGCACTTCCGGGCCTCATCAACCAGATACTCAGGGCGGTCGGACTTGACTCAGTGGCCCGTGCATGGCTCGGTGACTTCAACTGGGCTCTCCCTTCAGTCGGCCTTATCGGGATCTGGGTAGTGCTGGGGTTCTGCACAGTCCTTCTATTGACCGGGATAACGAAAATAGATCCTTCTCTCTATGAGTCCGCACGGATAGACGGTACCGGCTGGCTCAGAGAGTTCGTCAGCATCACGGTCCCTCTACTGCGACAGGAGATTGGCGTGTGCCTCACTGTTACCGTAATCGCTGCACTCGCGGCGTTTGACATCGTCTATGTAACGACGGCTGGAGGTCCCGGAAACTCGACCTCGGTTCCGGGAATCCAGATATACATTCTGGCCTTTACCGAACAGCGGATTGGACTGGCGTCTGCCCTTGCTGTCATGCTCATGATCCTGGTACTTCTCGTCATTCTCCCGATCCAGCGCCTGAGCCGGGAGAACACGTGATGAAGGTCGGCCGCGGCGAACTCATTACCGGACGGACACTCCTGATCGGGCTTATGGCGTTGACCATCCTTCCGTTCATCAGTATTTTCACGACTGCGCTCTATCCCTCCGGCTCCGTACCGAGCGGACTCGGATGGCCGGCGCATCCCCAGTGGGGAAACTTTATTCAGGCATTCAAAGTTGCGAATATGACCGCACTGCTCGCCTCAAGCACATTTATCGTGGTTGCGGTTGTGCCGGTCTCTCTGTTCATTTCCACCATGGCCGCGTTCGCCATCGGACTGCTGAAGATCCCCGGCTCGCGCGCTCTTCTCTTTCTCTTCGTATTCGGTCTGACGCTTCCGTTCGGAGGAATCATCGTCCCGCTCTACTACCTCGAACGGTACATCGGCATCTACAATACCCGGCTCGCGATCGTGCTTCCGCTGATCGGTCTGTACATGCCCTTCGCCGTGTACTGGATGCGAGCCCACTTCGTAAACATGCCGATCGACATCTCCGAGGCTGCACGTCTTGACGGCGCAACCACCTGGGAGCTCTTCTGGCGCATTCACCTCCCGCTTGCGCGGGCACCAATCTCGTCGCTCGGAATTCTGATGGCGGTCTGGACGTGGAACCAGTTCCTTCTTGCGCTGGTGCTCGTCGAGGACCCGACGCAGCGAACGATGGCCGGAGCGCTCGGAGCATTTCAGGGTCACTACGCTACCAATGTCCCGCTTCTGTGCGCGGGTACGGTGCTGATTCTGGTTCCCACTCTCGTCATATTCATACTGTTTCAACGCCAGATTATCGCAGCGCTTCTCCAGGGGTCTGTTAAGGGCTGAGCAGCCGCGAGACGACTGGAGTCAGGTCGCTACAGGCGGTATAATGTTCAGGTGACGAACCTTCGACTTCGGTTGCGGCGTGCGACCTATGAAAATCCGGTAGGGAATTCATCGTGACCCCGAGGCACGCCCGCGCGGCGCACTGGTTGGCCGCACGCGGTAGCTCGCTCGATACAGCTGAGCTGCGCCGCAGTCGGCTTCTCAGTTGGATTCTTGCCGGTTTCTGGCTGCTCTGGCTCATGATCCTTTCCTTGATACCCCTGCAGATAAGTCAGACCGTCGATCTGGCTCGCAAACACGCACTGTCGGAGATCTATCCCCTCTATCTCGTTTGTATGACGGCATTCGCGCTGACCGCTACCTTATCCGCCCGAAGGGGGCACTACACACTCGCCGCGCGCACAATCGTTCTCGCCACTTCAATCCTGTCCTTCGCCGAGCTGGTGGTCATCCAGGACTTGCGGGTTGTTGACTTCGCCTTGATACCGGTGGTTCTGTGCGGAGTCCTTCTCTCTCGAGTCGACACGGTCGTAATGTATGCAATTACCTTCGTCGGCTATTTGCTCGTGCCGACCCTGGTCAGGAACGTCATGCTCACGGATATGGTCAACATACTCGTAATAACCTCGGTTGTCGGTGCAGCGAGTTTTGCTGCAGCATCTTCCCGTATGAGCAGCCTCAGGCAAATCACAGAACAGGCCGCAATACTGGAGAGGAACCGCAGTCTCGTTGCCGATCAGAGGAAGATGGAGGCAGTTGCCCGGATTTCCGCCGGTGTCGGCCATGAGTTCATGAATATACTGAGACAAATCGACTACCATGCGGAGCGTATCGAACGCGGAGGTCCCGATGGTCCCGCAGTTGAGATTGCAAAGAGGGTGCTCCGGGCGACCAGGCGGGCGGGCCGAACTACCGAACAGCTTCTCTCCTTCAGTGAGCAGCAATTGCTGCATCCGGCCCCGGTGGAAATAGGCACGGTTTTGAAGCAGCACGAAAATAGGCTCAGATCAACTTTGCGGCCGGGGATAACGCTTGTCATTCGGAACTCGCCCGAGCCGAAGATCCTCCATATCGACATCGAGCATTTCTGCGATGCGATCGAATCGCTTGTTCGAAAGGCAGAAGAGAATATTTTCGACGCGGGAACAGTGACGATTCAGACACGTACGGCGAATGTCCGGGAGGGCGATGTGTACCATCTTCTGTCGCCGGGAACGTACTGCGAATTCATGATTGGCAATAGCGGGCCGGCGCCGATAGAGCACGAGCGAAACCGAGTGTTCGAACCTTTCTTCACGTTCGGAGAGTTCGGTACCGGTGACATGAACCTCGCTTCGGCCTACGGCATCGTCCGCCAGAGCGGTGGCTCTGTGGAGGTTCGGGTCGATCCGGTGCTCGGTTCCGTATTCGTAGTTTTGATCCCGTTACAGGTGGCAGGGTCCTGATCGTGAGGAACAGGATGTTCGGACTATCCCGGGTTTGGCCCTGGTTGACCGAGCCCCCGGCCATTATCGAAAGACCGGAGCTGCGTCGGCAGGTACATCTCCTTCTTTCGATCCTGGCTGCACTGTCGGCGGTCTGGATCGTGGCCATTGCATCGATTATCGTGAGGGCAGGGATTCACGGGATCGAGACCGCCGGGGCTGAATTGTCGACGACTTCCTCCCTCATGTATCTGTGCGGAGGCGCTGCAACGTTCTTCTCCTACCTCCTGGCTCGCAGGGGTCACCCTATGGCTGCCTCACGCATTCTTGTCTCCGTAGCTCTTGCGCTGGCATTTGTTCAAATACTGATTACCGGTGACATCCGAGTAGTCGATTATCCGATAAACGCAATCGTCCTCTGCAGTCTCTTGCTGACGCCCGCGGATATGGGAGGGACTTTCGCACTCACGGTTGCTTTCTATCTGCTATTGCCATCCTTGATTCACACCGGCACCTTGTTGCAGATGGTCAACATTCTCATCGTCACTTTCTTCATTGGGGCGGTGAGTTTTCTCGCGACTCTATTTCACAGGCGGAATCTCAAACAGCTCGAGAATCAGGCTGCACAAATGGCGAAGGACGCGAAACGGGGCGAAGAAACAAGAAACATGGAGACTGTGGCCCGAATGGCTACCGGTGTTGCTCACGAGTTCAATAACATCCTGATGGCTATCAGCGCCTATGCAGAAATCATTGAGCGCAGAGCGCAGGGCAACGCAATTGACGATGCGAGGGGTATTCTTGAGGCGAGCAGGCGGGGGAATCAGGTGACTGAAAAGATCCTCTCGTTGAGTCAACAGCAGTTCCTGAGGCCGAGGGCCGTAGACGTAGCGGAACTGTTGCATAGTCGTGAACGGGACCTGGTTTCGTTCCTCGGGCCAGGAACGCAACTTATTCTTAGTAGCTCAGCCGAATCGATCGTCCTTCTCATCGACCCCGACCTCTTCTATGAGGCGCTTCGGACCCTGGTGAGAAAGGCCGAAGAAAACGGTCCGGTACACGGAACCATCACGATTGGGTGGAAGTTGGAAGCGCTTCCTCAAAACGACGACAGCTATCTTCCTGCCGGGAACTACTGCGCCATTACTATCAGCAACAGCGGCCCGGAAGCACAGGAGCCCCTGAAAAGCCGGATACCCGAGCCGTTATCGGGGGACGCGGAAATGCACACCGAAGACATTGCCCTTGCCGCCGCCTATGGCATTGTCCGGCAGATCGGTGGTCAGATCGAGGCCAGGACCGATTCCGGAGTCAGTACCATCTTCGTCGTCACGGTTCCCGCAATGGATATGCCCGACTGATCTCTCTCCGCAATATTGGCAAAAACTTCGGAGTTTCAGGCAAACTGCAGTCTGTCACTTTCGGTATATTTACCGGGACAGGAGGCGAATGAATGCAGAAGCGAAAACTTGGCAAAAGCGGCCTGGAAGTATCCGCCCTCGGATTGGGCTGCATGAGAATGAGCTTTGGCGATAGTCCGGTCGGAACGGGGGAAGAGATGATTGCAATGATTCGTAATGCAGTTGAGCGGGGTGTCACCTTCTTTGATACTGCCGAAGTATATGGACCATTTACCAATGAAGAACTCGTAGGTGAGGCACTCGAGCCTTTTCGCGGAAAGGTAGTAATCGCTACCAAGTTCGGTTTCAGGCATGATGGAAAAAATGGTCCGAGTCCGCGGACCGGACTGGACAGTCGACCCGAGCAGATAAAGTGGGTCGCCGAACAATCGCTCAAAAGGCTCAGAGTGGAAGCCATTGATCTGTTCTATCAACATCGGGTTGACCCGGATGTGCCGATCGAAGATGTTGCCGGTGCGGTCAAAGAGCTCATACAGGAAGGCAAGGTAAAGCATTTTGGGCTCTCGGAGGCGAATGCGGAAACCATTCGCCGCGCAAATGCCGTACAGCCGGTTACCGCGCTACAGAGCGAGTATTCGATCTGGTGGAGGGAAATCGAGGATTCAATACTGCCGACCTGCGAGGAGCTCGGAATTGGTCTTGTTCCCTACAGTCCTCTCGGGCGCGGATTTCTGACGGGCAAGATCGATGAGAATACCCGGTACGCAGATTCCGATATCCGCAGTCACAATCCTCGGTTCACTCCGGAGGCCATCAAGGCGAATCAGGCAGTCGTTGATCTGCTGAACCGGATCGGATCGGAGAAGGGAGCCACTCCGGCGCAGATCGCGCTTGCATGGCTGCTTGCGCAAAAGCCCTGGATCGTTCCAATACCTGGCTCGCGCAGACTCGACAGACTGGAAGAGAATAATGGAGCCGCCGAAATTGCATTGACGGCGGGTGACTTACGTGAAATCGACCACGCAATGAGGCAGATCAAGGTGGTCGGCGACCGATATTAACGCAGAGGATAACGGAACGTGGACAATACGACGCCCGGAGCTCCGCTGCAGTTATTGAAGCGGCCGGGCTGGTTTATCCGAGATACTGAAGACAGTCTGTCAGATCGGGAAATGAAACTGGCGCCTGCCCGGGAATGAACCTCCGTACCAGTCCCGGTGCAAGCAGTCGCTTGACCGGGCGGAAAACCCCAAACCATTTCGGTAAACGCGCGTATGCATTTCTCTGTAAGCATTTAGCGAGGAACCTGCACCAACTTATGTGACACTACAAAAGGTGCTATACTTTCATGAGTGGGACGAATTCTGACGAATATCGACCACAGGAGTAGTATATGGCAACATCCAGTTCACCAGGGGGCAGCAAGCCCTTACCACGACCGTCACCCAAGCCAGCCCCGTCAAATCGTCCGGGAACGACCGGCAACAGATCCGGAAACGGACGTGTAAATACACCTTCAAGGAGAGGCAAGTAGAAGGAGCATCGATGAGCGGACCGCGGCCGGGTATTCGGTGGAGGCACCGAGTTCAGACCCATCGCGCGATGCGCGATATCGATCAGACCGGTTGTCTCGTCAACCAGGCCAGGAAACTGCGACGGGGATACCGCGCCGAGATGGTGCCGGAAAGCACTTCGCCGCTTACGCGGAGCACGGGGGCGTCAGGCGCGGGACGTCCCCGGACCTTGTTGACGACGGAGCCGCTTGTGGCAGATGCCCGGGCAAGATCAACCGCCCACCCTTTGGGAACAATGAGGACGACCGATCCGGATCGTGCCATGACTTCTATGGTCACTTCGCGGTGCGGGCAATCAGCTTCGGTGAAGTCCATCTTGATTGAGCCCGAAGTACACTCGGCGGTTATATGTTCGGGAACCCGCCAGTAGCCGTTCTTCTTCAGAGAGCCGCTGCGTGTCTTCAGGTTGAGCGGAGGAATCTCGGTCGCGACGGCCACCGGCAGGTCGGCGGTGATCGATTCAAGTTCCGCCAGAGTCTTTGCCGAGTACACGGCGCCCAGTCGTTCCTCAAGCTCAGAGAGGTCGAGCTGGCCATTTGCAGAAGCATCGCGCAGCAGCCGCGTCGCCGCCTCGCGGTCGGCGTCCGCTGCTCGGAGCGCGGGCGGCAAGCTGTCAGGTGAGTCACTCATGAGCACCTCCGGATCGAATATGGCCTAACTATAGCGGAATTCCGGCCGCCGCAGAAGTCCTTCCGTAGGCGCAAACATGAATCCGTTCAGCTCATGCTGAGGGAGAACCGCGTCGGATATTCGAGCCGTCCGGAGCTCTCAGTCTCGGCTGCCATTTACCATCAGTCAGCGAGCATGGCACTTTCAATAACGCGAAAATCCAATTCGGGAATTCGGACAACGCCAAATCTGAAGACCGCGCCGTACGCCGTTTTGTTCCTGATAAAGCTGAGCGATTCGAGCATCGGCAAAAGCGGAGCTTCGGCGACTGACTCGAAGTTCACCGCGCGGCGGTAGGGCAGAAACCCTCCGCCTGCGTCAAACTGCCAGACCGGCTTGTCAGCTACCGTCCCGAGTGCGGTGAACGCCTGAAGGCGACCGGGCTTTCCATATTCTGCTTTCGGTGAATAGATGACGATCCCATCGCCGGGCTGCATTCTGTCCAGTGCGGTTCGTTTGCCGTGGTTTGCCTGGATGAATCCATTTTCGGATCCCGCGCGCGCGTGGTCCTTCGCGGCGACGATTATCCAGTAATTATTCATCATGAGTCCGCCGAACCCGGAGTGAATACCCGGACCACGTGGCCGTCCAGGTCTCTTGCCGCGAAGCCATAGCCGAAATCGAGGCGGGTAGGTGCAAGGGTGATGGTGATTCCGTCGCTTTGCCACTTCTCGAATGTAATGTCTACCGCATCGCGGCTGTCAACGGTAACAGTCAGTTCAGCTGCGCCAGGCATTGCGCTGACAGCCGGCGCCACCTCCTGCCGTTTCCAGAGCGCGAACATCATTCCCGGTGATAATGCAAACATTACGAAACCTGGCGATTGTTCGATCGGATTGATCTCGAACAGACGGCCGTAGAAACGTGCACTCGCGGTCGGATCATTCACGTAGAAGATTACGATATTGGGTTTCAATATATTCCTCCAGTGACATCAATTTACCTGAGGTGTGTGACAGTTTCTGTCAGCAGTCGCACTATTTCTCCTGCGGGATTCCCTCTCTGTCACGCCATTCGTTCATCAGTGTCACTCGATTGCGCGGATACCTCTCCGCCAGCACGTCAACAGAGGTGATCCTGTCGGTACGGAAAGTCCGGTAGTCTTCGCGAAGTTCGCACCAGGTCACGACGACATAGACGGTGTCGAAGAATGAAAGAGCGATCGGCCAGACGATCCGTTCAGTCGTTTCGCCTGCAATGCTTTCGTAGCTGAGGCGTAACTTGTGCTCCTGTTCAATAGCGAGGCGTAGCGTGATGAGACGCGCATCCTGCGTCGATGCCGCAGTGCCCGGGCCGACAAGGAGCGGCGCATCCTCGAGGTGTTCACGCAGCTTCGCCGGCAGGACCGCTTCGATGCGTGCGAGTGCGCTTCTCGCCGCACGGGCAAGCCGACTGTCTGCCCGCTGTGAAACCCAGCGCGCCCCGAGCGCGAGGGCTTCCACCTCTTCCCTGGCGAACATGAGAGGAGGAAGGAGGAAACCGGGACGTAGAAGATAGCCGATCCCCGCTTCGCCCTCGATCGGCGCTCCGAGTGCCTGGAGTGTCGCAATGTCGCGGTAGACTGTCCTCACGGTTACATCGAGCTCAATCGCGAGTTTTGCCGCGGCGACCGGGTAGCGGTAGGTTCTCAGCAACTGCAGGAGGTCGAAGAGGCGTTCTGTGCGAGACATACGAACTCAATTTACCGGATTACGAGTTTTCAGTCAGCCCGAAGTCGGTCAACGGAGGTCGCGCAATTATCATCGTACTCATTGCAGATTGTCGGAGCGATCGAACGTTCGCCAGGTGAGGTACCAGCCGGCGCCGCAGGTGCACACGAGAACGATTTTTGCACCCAGGCCGGGAAGTGCTGCCTCCGGTCCCGCCATTCCACTGTCGAGCGGCACAATCGCCCACGGGAACCATGGCCCCCATCCGGTTGCGCCAAGCGCCGAGCCAAGCATTATGGTCGCGATGATGAAACCGAACGGTCCAAGAAACCCTTTCGATGCGACGGCGATCCAGGCTGGCGCAGTCACAAGGAGTATTGTTTCGGGGACGAGCCTGATACCTTGCAGGAGCGCTGCACGGGCAAGAGCGGAAGAGTAGCCCGGCATACCCAGGAGCGATCCCAGAAGGAACGCTTCGGCGTAGATCCAGATACCGATGGCTGCGTACCATATCGCACAGACTGTGAACTTTGCCGCGACAATTCTCCCTCGGCGTATCGGGAGCGTGAGCAGGTTCTTTGCGGTTCCCTCCGTGTATTCTCTCCCGAAGATGTAGGTGCCGACAAAGCCGATAATGACGACACCGCCTATTCCCATCATCTGTCCGATCATCGACAGGTAGGTCGGCCAGTCAGCGTTCGCCGCGGCAAGGTGAGCCTTGGCAGCGATCAGGCCGAGCCGTTGTCCGGTTTCAGGATGCATCAGGATCAGCATGAACAGCGCGGCCACCACCGGTCCGAACCCGAAGGCAAGCGGGAGGACCCAGGAAATCGGGCTGCGCCTGAGTTTGAGAAGCTCGGCATACAAATTGGATAGGAACATACTTACTCTCCCCCGGTAATCCGCAGAAAGCGGGATTCAAGATCGTTGACCATTGGGCGAAGCAGATGCAGGGAAACCCCTTCGCCGACGACAGCCTTCGCGATGGCTGCTGCTGCGCCCCCGCGGACCACAAGCGTGCCGGTCGCTGTCGTTTCGACTGCGCGGAGTCCGAGCTTTTCTTCGATGATCCGCACCGCCGTTCGTGGGTCGGATACGCCGATTTCGACTGCGGTATCCTCATCGCCGCCCATTTCGAGCTCCTCAACAAGCCGGCCGCGGTGAATGATCCCGATTCTGTCAGCAAGCATGGCTACTTCGTTCAGGTTGTGACTCGAGACGAAAACCGATATTCCCTCTTCATCGCGGAACCGGCGAAGGATAGTGCGAATCTCGACGATGCCGGCTGGGTCGAGGGCGTTGGCCGGTTCGTCAAGGATGAGCAGACGGGGCCGGTTGATCAGCGCCCGTGCAAGCGCCAGTCGCTGTTTATTCCCGAGTGAAAGCTTACCTGCGCGCCGTTTGACAAACTCCGACAGACCGAACATCGTAATAACCCGTTCAAGCGATTCACGAGGTGACCCGGTAAGCCGCCGCTGGATTTCGAGGTTTTCACCCACCGTGAGCGAAGAATATGCAGTCGCAGTCTCCACGAGGCAGCCAATTGGCTGAAGTGCCCGTTCACGATCGTTCGCGACATCAACGCCGAAGACACGGATCCGCCCGGCAGTAGGTCGGATGAGCCCGAGCATCATGCGGATAGTGGTGGTTTTCCCCGCACCGTTTCGGCCGAGAAATCCGTAGATTTCACCGGGCCGGACCGATAGCTCAAGCTGCTCCACCGCTCGAACATCGCCAAAACGGCGTGTGAGCCCTTCGGTCAGCAACGCCTCCTGCGACCGGTCACTCAGTTCAGTCGTCACTTCTTCGCTCCTTTGCCGATAAGGCCGTCGGCTACGTAGGAGATCAGAAGGTCCATCGCACTGCCTGCTACATCAGGACCTATCTGCTCTTCCTGCATCGCATTCAGGGCTATTCCGCGCAATAGAGCCGCAAACACCCGAACTTCGATTTTGCATGCGGCTCCCTTTTCCCGAAGTACCGAGAGAAACGTCTCCGCGGTTACCAGGTCTTCGTTGAAGTGCGATGAGAGGCGTTCCGCGTCGACTGCCCGGGTAAGAATTGCATAGTCACCCGACTGGCGCAGTCTGCCGATCAGGGAATCGGTATGAACGTAGTCGATCATCTGTTGCATAACTGCAACGAAGGCTGAGCGCGCGTCCGGTTCGACCCGGGCACGGTCAAGAATTGCAGATTTCAATGCCACTTCCTCCCGTTCAAGCAGCTCCATGTAGAGCAGCTCTTTTGAGTCAAAGAATCGATAGTAGGAACCTTTGGCGATTCCGACAGCCTTTGTGATCTCCTCGACTGTGGTGCGGGCAAGGCCATGCCGCTCAAAAAGGCGTTTACCCTCCGCAAGAATCCGTTCACGGACAATCGCCAGTTCCTTTTCCGAAAAACCTCTTGGCATCCATTTGCCCCCGGTGTGACTATATGACTATAATCACTTATGTAGTCATATAGGCATATTATCCTGAGTTCGAAGTTCCGTCTACCCCGGAAAGTTCCGTATCAACATTTTTCCGAAAATCTTCTATACTTGAAGTGACGCTTCACCGGAGGGGGATCCATGGGCTTGGAATCAACCGGCGCTCTCGATGAACTGGTGCGGGCAAGCTCTCAACTTTCACGCGAACGCAGACTGAACGGACTGGTTTCGGTTCTTGTTGAGCAGGCGATAGATGTAACGCGGTCGGATCTCGCGGCCCTCTACATGTATCGCGAGGAATCCGACGAAAGCCGTTCGGCTACTCTCTTCTACCGGCGCGGATCCGCGCCGGTTCCTGAATCACTATCGGAAAATACAGATTTTGTCTCATTCGTGGATGAATGCGGGGAGACCCTCGTTGTTCATTCATCGGATGATCCGTTTTTTACCGGCGCACTTCTGGCGGATCGAATGCAGAGCGCCATCGTACTCCCTCTGGTTACTCCGCGCTCGAACCTCGGCTTTCTGGTGCTCAACTCCGTGCATCCTGACTTCTACAATCGCGACAAGTTTTTCTTTCTCGACTCGTTTGGCAAGATGGCAGGCAATATGTTTCACAACGCGCGCCTGAATGATGAGCTGCGCGCGCGGCTGAATGAAATTGCGCTCCTGCAACGTTACCAGGAGGGAGTTTTTTCCTCCATGACGAATCTCCTTGTCACCACAGATGAAGCCGGCAATATACGGTACTTCAATACGGAGGCTCGTAACCGTCTTGGGCTGACTGATGACGCAATAGATAAGCCAATAGAGAAGATATTCGCAAAGGAAATCGCCCGCTCGGTTTTCAAAGCTGTCCGTCAGGCGGGAACGGAGAACCGGGCAATTCTCGGCATTGAAGGAATATTCTCGCAGGACGGAGGATCACTCGATTTCTCCCTGAATGTTTCGCCGCTCCGGACGCACCGCGGGAAGCTCGAAGGGCTGACGCTTCTGTTCACGGATCAGAGCGCGGAGCGGGAATTGAAGGAAAAGATGAATGTGGTCGTCGAGGAAAGACGGGTCATCAAGGACATGTTTGCCCGATATCTCTCCACCGAGGTTGTCGACAGCCTCATGAAGAACCCGGAACTCGTCAAGCCGGGAGGCGACAAGAAAAATGCGACAGTGTTTTTCGGTGATATTCGCGGATACACTTCCTTCTCCGAGGACAAACCACCCGAGTACATCATTGGTGTACTGAACGCATATTTCAGCGAAGCGGTGGAGATCGTCATCCGCAATAAGGGTTTTATCGACAAGTTTATCGGGGATGCGATTATGGCCGTCTGGGGTGTCCCAATGCAGTCCGAGGAGATGGATGCCGTTGGCGCTGTGACCTCGGCGCTGGAAATTCAGGATTTGATCCGGTCGAGTGATCGGACTTTCTTCAAGGGTGAGGCATCGAAGTTGCAGGTGGGCATTGGATTGCACACCGGACCTCTGGTTGCGGGAAATCTCGGCAGCATTCGGCGGTTGAACTATTCAGTCATTGGAGACACCGTGAATGTGGCGGCGCGTCTTGAGGGTGTCGCGAAAGGCGGTGAGGTAATCATCACACAGGATACCCGTGATCTGATTGGGGACCGTTTCAAGGTCAAACAGCTTGCGGCAGTAAAAGTCAAAGGAAAGGCCGAGCCGATAACAATTTTCAGTGTATTGAAAGTCGTGCAGTAGCTTTCGAGAAGGGGGGCAACGTGTCCGGAAAACTGGTAACCGTATTATCGCAGCCGTGGTGGCTCATGGTCGCAGCGGGAGTTCTCCTGCTTGCCGTGATTGCAGCTTTCGTGCTGTGGTCAGTGTTTCGGCGGCGATTCATTGCCCGGTTGAAGGCGACTGCTCATGGCGGTAAGGAGTCCCTGGCAGTCTTTCACGACCGCTATCCGGATAGCGTTCTCCTGCGCCGTTCCCGCCTTGTCGGGCGGATTGCCGACGGGGATGAAGAGTTCCGCGTACTTCCTCACCGTGTCGGCATTACCCACCTGTGGGTGCAGCGTCTGGCGCACCGATCACGTGCAGGCGACTTCCGTCGAATATTGAGTTTCGGCGGCGGTGAGGATCTCTGGCCATGCTTCCTGCTCGCCCTCGGTCACCCGCGCCAGGGGGAACGCTTCCTGAAGTGGTTTGAAGGTAAGGATGCATTCTTCTCGCTGCGTGAGATGGCGCGAGCCGGCGACGGCGGCGCCTTTGACGGCAGGCGTGCCCGACTTCTCCTGAATGAAACTATAGATCGCATTCGCGAAATGACCGGTGACCCTGACTGGAGAGTCCGGCATTTTGCCATCAACATCATCCTCAACGATTCGAGTGAGCTATCGGCAAACGCTCTATGGGACGCACTGCACGACGGGAGTTTTCAAATTCGCCGACTTGTTGTTCCATCCTTCAAGACCAATAATGCAAACAGGCTGTACGAAGAGCTTTACGATCTGGTCCTCCATGACACGGTTTTTGCCGTACGCCGCGCCGCGCGGCAGCGCATTCAGGCTGAGTTCGCCGACCGGTACAAACCCGACCCCGGATCGCTTGCAAGCTTCGAGGCACTACACGTGCTCGACCTCCTTACTCCCGGGTCCGAAACCGACCGCGACATGGCACTCAGCGCACTTGCCGGTGACAAGATCGAGCTTCGGGCGGCGGCGGCACGCTATCTTCTGCGGGAGGGAGTTCTTTCTTCGATGCTGGTCAATGCAAATCTGGGCGACCGACCGGCATTCGACCGAACAATCGGGCTACTGCAGAATGCCGTTGAAGTGGATGTTTCGTCATTCCTCAATGATGCGCGTACCAGCAACAATGCAGGAACGTTGCTTGCCGCAATGCGTCTTCTGACAAGTCACGGCCCGCGATCTCTCATCCGCGATGTGGCTGAACGGGCGCTGCACCAGATGGCGAGCTCCGAACACATCCAGGAATTGCGCCGGGAAGCGTACATCTGTATCGAGAAACGTGGTGACGATGAGGCGCTGCGGCTCCTGTTCCGGGAGATCCTCGCGCGCAAGACCGATTACGACGAGGTCAGCGAGATGCTGCAGCATGTACCGGCACGCGGTGAGGAGCTTTTTGCCGATATCGCGCTCAGTCTTCTGCAGGATGTTGCATTTGCGGCGCGGGAGGGGCTGGTCGAGCTGCTTGCGCGGCTTTCTGACCGCCTCGTTGTTCCGCGGTTGATCGATGTGGTCGAGGATACTGCAGGGAAGATCGATCGCACGATACGGGTGGAGGGGCTCCGGGCGCTCGCGGCAATGCGGCGGCCCTATTTGCTTGACTTCGTTCTGGAACACTTCTACCTGCTCTCTCCAACCCCCGCGCGCGATCTGGCGACGAATCTGGCGACAGCTCACGGGAAGGACTTCGACAGTGCAGTAAATCGACTCGTTGATGGACACGACGCCTCCGTGCGTGCGGCGATTATTATTTCTCTTCCCGCCACCGGGAACAAAGAGTTTCTCAAGCTCATCCGCCCCGCGGTGGACGACGCGGATCCAACGGTACGCTCCGCAGCCATCTCCGCGCTGGTGCTTTTTGGTGATACGCGTTCGTTGCGCCAGGCCATCGACCGATTGCGCGACCCGGTGGAAGAGGTGAGGATCGCCGCCGCCGAGGCTATTGGAATGGCGGGAACCGACGAGCTCATCAAGGAATTGAAGAGGACAATCGACGATGAGAATGAGGTCGATGTCGTGAAGTCAGCAGCATTGACCGGCATGGGAGCATCGGAACGGGACAGCGCAACTGATCTGCTTGTCGATGCGCTATCCGCCCACGAAGAGCTTGCCGACACCATCATCGACGCACTTGCCCGGAAAAAAGGTGCGCATCCGCTCTCCTATCTGATCGAGAAGTTCAAGGATGCAGACCCGGCTCTCCGCGAACGCCTTACTCGCGTCTTCCGACGCATGGATGAGGCAGGAGAGGAGGCAATGCTGAAACTTCTCAACGAGGAGATCGGCTCGCTCCGGCCGCACGTCGCAGGCATACTCGAAGAGGTAGGATTCGTTGAGGCCACCATTCGCAAGCTCAGCCATCGCGACCCGGACATCCGGCGGGAGTCAGCTGCCCGGTTGTCACTGATCGGCACAAGCGCCGCGTTCCGTGGCATAGTCCAGGCAGCGCGCGATCCCGATCAGGAAGTACGGGTGCAGGTTGTACGCGCGCTCGAACGACTTGAGACCGAAGAAGGATCAAGCATACTGCAGGCGCTCCGACAGGACCCTGATCGGCGGGTCCGCAAGTACACGCAATGGGCTCTCGAGAGATTGAAAGCGAAGGCGCTGTAGTCGGCGATCTGCGGTCTCATGGCAGGGCG
>DATKUC010000248.1:0-13644 GCA_035530835.1 Spirochaetia bacterium | reverse complement strand
GCCGGAATCAAGCCGTTCCGGATTGCGTAAACCTTCAAGAACTTCCGAAAGCCAGCTTCCCGCGTCGATGAACGCCCACTGCCGATCCTCGCTCGACGAGATGCCGTCCGCATCGAGCTTCGCGGACGCCCCGGCCAAGAGCCTCATTCCTTCGATGAAGGAGATTGCTCCCTCACCCGCCTGCTCGGCCTGCTTCCAGCGGTCGAGCAGGAGCGAAAGCCTCTCCGCATCGACCTCCACCCACTTTCCCCGAATCTGCACCAGGCCGTCCCCGGAAGCCAGAAGTGCCTGCCACTCCTCTTCAGTCAGCGTCCTGTCGTCCAGAGCGACACCGACTTTGAAGCTGAGCATTGCCTCGGCGCCCAGATTGCCCGGCCTCCGTTCGCCTATCGTTACCGATACGCGGGGCCGCGGCCGCTTACGCCACCAGTCAGGCAGGCGAACAAGGATGCCACTCTCCTCGAGCGCAGCCACATCCGTCAGAAACCGGTACGCCTCCGCCGAGGTCCAGGCCAGTGGCTCGAAAAGTTCGCCGGAGTCCAGAAGCTCGCGCACGAAGTCGACCCGCTCCCGGGCGCGGTTCACGGGCGAGAGCAGATTTATGAGCGCCTTCCTGTTCCGTTCTCCGGAATACTCCTGAAGCGCCCTTCCAAGCGGCCGGTACTGCACCCGGCCCGCGTCCGAAAGGCCCTGCGCGTAGGTGGCAAGGAAGGCGAACGGGAACTCGGGGTCTCCCCGGTTTTCGGCGAGGTGAAAGCAGACCCGCCCGACCTGGTGCCAGAGCGGCGCGTGCTTTTTGAGCCATTCGGAAAGGCCGCTCTCAGACCCGGCGATCCCGGCGCGGGTCCACCGGTCAAGCTCCCGCCAGAGCGCGCGAAGAACATCAAGGCAAAGGTACTCCCCGCCGCCCATTGGCGGAGCCGACAGAAGCATGTTCGCAAGGTCGGACTCCTGCGGAGCGGCAATCTCATCGATCTGGATCGCCGCGGACTCAGGCGTGCGGCAGAGCTCTGTCAGGTAAGTGGAGGCAAAACCGCGCCAGAAGGAGAGTGGCGCCGAGAGCGGCTGCTCCGGTCGCGAAGCGGCGAGCGCAAAAAGACCCGCCGCCCCGGAGACCCGGAACTCAGCGGAGACCTTGTTCAACCATCGATCACTTGCCTCAGCGCCCGCTCCGTCGCCTGCATCAAAGTGCAGGCGGCCGGCAGGTGATAGAACCAGTTCGCAGCTCACCGCTTCCCGTGGCCTCCTTCGCGCACGGTCAATACTTACAAAAGAGCGAGGAGTGTTCAAGGGCGCGAAGCTGGAAGATTGGCAATGGCATATAGCCGCCGTGTCGCTCCGCGGTCATCAACAGGCAGAGATTCCTCTCGGTTCGGCGCGTCCTCCGGATTCGAACAGAGGTCGGAATGATCACAGGCACTCTCGATACGCAAGGGATACCTCCTACTACCGCCATTTTCCCCGGCTACTTCACGGGAGAGCGCAAGGCGGAGATGGCTGCCATTGCCATGGAGAGTGTTCCGACCGGGGGCGACCTCCGGCTCTGATGAGCGCGCTTGCCGAGACGACCATCGACTTCATGATCCAGGACCCGGTCAACGCCGACAAACATTGCGCAGCACCATTCATGGCACTTTGGAGAATGATAACCAGATCTTTTTAGACTAATAAATGACTGACTGGGCAGACATTTGAGGAGGGAATATCACCGAAGCGTCCTGTGAAGAACGCGCTGGGCTGGGATCTCACCTTCCTAACGAACCATCCCGGACCGTTCGCGCTAACCGATACGCTGGTGCCGCACCTTCCCGACGGTGCGAACGTCGTCTCGGCTGTCGAAGACCCGCGGCGCAGGATCGCTGTAGCAGCAGGCTTCCGCGGCGGTCGTTATGTCTCGGGCAGATGCGAACCTGCGTCGGGAGTGGGAGCCAGACGGCTCCACATCGCCCACAGGCGACGCATACGCCACGTCGAAGCAATGCACCCTCGCTGCCGCAATGGAGCTCGCTCGGGAAACCGCGCGGCTCCGATTCAGCGCGCTCGAACCCGGCTTGACTCCGAACAGCGGCCCTGCGCGCGACTACAGCGTCTTCGTGCGATTCCTGGCGAACTACATCCTACCGCTGTTTGCGCCGTTCCTGAAGTACCGGAGCACCGCAAAACAAGCCGGCCACGTGGCGGCAAAAGTCCTCATCAATCCATCGGGTCAGACCGGTATTTACTACAATGAGAAGGGACTACCGATGCAGGGCTCGGCCCAGGTGTAGGACCCGAAGTTCACCGCGCGGGTCGTCGCCGAAACACGGGCGTTGCTTTCGACGATGCCGACCGACTAGTATTGCACCGGCCGGCCACGAAGCACGGCGCAGCTGCAAAGGGGCGCCTTACCTATCGTTCTCATCAAGCTGTCATTCCGACGCGACTTGTGTAGACGGATACCGCAGGGGATGATGGCTGGCTCAATGAGTAGTGGACTGAAGCTTGTGGATGGAACCTGGATAAACGCATATGAGGGATTGTATTAGCGCCGCTGGATGTAGATTTTGGAAGCGCCGGGCGCAGCGCCCCGGCCTTCAGTCAGTATCACCGCAAATCGATCGCCGCGGACGCCGAAAGTGAGCTGTAGCGCTTCCTTTTCTTGCCACATACCCTCTATTATCGCCCTCTTTTCAGAGCGGCTTCACAGTCCCAACAATCTTCGGCACACTACTGTCAGATTGCCTGGGGTTCCGGCCGGGTCGTTTGAGTGTTATGATTTCAGGTGACCGCCTGTGATGTCGCGTTCTATTGGCGTTGCAGGCAGCGTGCACAGTGACGGAAGGCTTCAATGACATGGTCCCTCAGACAGAAGGTTCTTGCGAGCTACGGGTTACTGCTTCTGCTCATCGTCACAACGGTTCTCTGGTCGGTGGCAAACCTCCAGCGGCTGGGAAGCGCCGCGAGTGCGATTCTGCGCGAGAATTACCGAAGCATCCTGGCGATGGATGAGATGTCGGCGGCGCTGGGTCTTCAGGACCGCGCGTCCCTGCTGGCGCTGCTCGGTCGGGTCGAGGAGGCTCAATCGGAGTTCTCGCAGCAGACCGGAATCTTCTATCAATGGTATGGGCGTGAGAAGGATAACATCACCATCCCGGGGGAGGGCGAGCAGGCGGACCGACTGGGTGGCGCGTACAGCGCTTACCACGCGGGATTCAGCCGCTTAGTCGCGATGGAGCGCGAGGATCCTGTTTCCGCGGGAGTCTACTACCGCGGCACCCTGCTCGCTCTTCGCAACCGTGTCGCGGAAGGGATTGCGGGACTCAAGGCGCTGAACCAGACGACGATGTACGCCGCGAGCAGACACGCCGAGCAGGTAGCCTCGGGGGCGATCTTCTCGGTGAGTTTTGTCGGGATGGTCCTCCTTATCCTGGGAACGACATTCAGCATCGTTCTATCACGTATTATTGTACGCCCCATCATCCGCCTCACGGAGGCGACCACAAACGTGGCGGACGGCAGTTACGAGTTACAGCTCGAGCCGACCTCCTCCGATGAACTCGGTACGCTTACGCGAAGTTTCAACTCGATGGTTCGCCGCATCAAGTCATCCTCTGAGCTCAAGATCGCGGATGTGGTTGCGGAGAAGCAAAAGAGCGAAGCAATTGTCGGCTCAATCGAAGACGGTGTCGTCGTCCTCGATGAGGAGCTCAGGGTGGTGCTCGCGAACCCCGCAGCCCGACAGTACCTGGGAATCGGTGCGGGTTACCGGGACGGGCAGCACTTTCTTGAGATCATCAACGATCCTGACCTGTACGAGGTGGTCAAGGAGTCGATGAGTGGCACAGTAACTCCGACCGGTTCCGAAGAAGACGAGATTCTCGAGATCGAGCAAGACGGGAAGGTCCACTACTATCAGATCGGCATCAACCCCATTCGCGGCCCTGGGGCGTTGACCTCCGGGATCGTGCTGCTGTTTCGCGATGTGACCCGACTCAAAGAGCTCGAACGGATGAAGTCGGAGTTCGTCATGATGGCCTCTCATGAGCTGAAGACACCGTTGACCGGAATCGGCATGAGCATTGCTCTGCTCAGGGAAAACCTCGAACCTGCGCTTTCGCCCAAGAACAGAGAGCTGTTTGACGCGGCTCGGGACGAGACTGCCCGGCTGAAATCACTTGTCAATGACCTGCTCGAGTTGTCCCGCATCGAGGCAGGTCGAATCGCGCTCGAGTTTCAGAGCGTGCCGCCGCTCGCTATTCTTGAGAAGGCTCGTGACAGCCTTCGCGGGCAGGCGGAAGAGAAGCAGATAGACATCAAGCTCGAATCGGTGGATGATCAGACTGCGGTTCACGCCGATGTGACGAAGACAACCTGGGTTGTCACGAACCTGATCGCGAATGCGCTACGGCATACCCCGAAGGGCGGATGGGTGAAATGCTCGGCCGTCCGCCGGGGTGAATGGATGCATTTTGCCGTGTCCGACAACGGCACGGGTATAGCCCCGGAAGACCAGTCGCGAATCTTCGAAAAGTTCGTCCAGGCGAAGGGCGAGCAAGGGGGTACCGGCCTGGGCCTGGCGATCTGCAAAGAGATAGTCAGGGCCGGCGGGGGAACAATATGGGTCGATTCCGAGCCGGGAAAAGGGAGCACCTTTACCTTCACCGTGGCTGTGGAACATGATCGCCGGAGAGAGGAGCATGGATCATGAGCAGTGACAGAGTATTGATAGTCGACGATGAACGCAACATTCGACTCACGGTCGGGCAAGCGCTGGAACGGCTCGATGCCGAGGTGCTGCAGGCTGTCACCGGAGAGGAGGCACTTGAGACGCTCCGAAAGGAGGAGGTCTCACTGGTTCTCCTTGATTTGAAGATGCCGGGGATTGATGGGATGGAGGTCCTTCGCACCCTGCGTGAGAAGGGAAACGACGTAAAGGTCGTCGTCATCACGGCGCATGGAACAGTTGACAATGCGGTCGAGGCAATGAAGCTCGGAGCTGTTGATTTTATCCAGAAACCATTTACCCCGGACGAAATCAGGACAGTCACCGCGAAGGCGCTCAAGCGGAAGATGGGCTTCTTCAAACGGATCGCTTTTGAGCGGGAAGTCACTCCTGAGATGGCAACAGTGCCGTCATCCCGGTTGGCGCCTGAAGCGGATGCCGAAAGTTTCGATGACTGCATCGAACAGGCGAAAGCGGCAGTCGAAGGAAGGGAGTTCGATAACGCGATACCGTGGGCACGGAAAGCGATTTCGGTCGACCCATCGCGCCCGGAAGGCTACAACTTACTCGGCGTGCTGCTGGAGATAAAGCGGAACACACTCGAAGCACAGAAGTACTATCGTGCCGCCCTCTCTCTGGATCCGACCTACGAACCGGCCTTCCGCAACCTCACGCGCACTACCGAGGGGTTGACCGACCAATCCCTTGATATCGGCGGGCGCCCGGAAAAGAAACATCGTTCGAAGAGCGCAAGACCCGTCTTTCGACATGAGGCCGATAGTCGGAAAAAGACAAGGGAGTAATCGACTCACATGAAAGAGAGCGGAGTTGCGCGGGAAAACTACGTGGTGATAGTTGGTTGCGGGAGGTTGGGTGCGCATCTGGCGGAGCTGGTGAGCGGCCGCGGAAGCAGCGTTGTCGTCGTCGACACGAATCCGGACGCTTTTCTGGCTCTTCCTTCAGAGTTCTCCGGGTTCACCGTCGAGGGGGATGCCTCCGAGATGGGGGTGCTGCTGCAGGCGAAGGCCGGTCGCGCGGACCTGTTTGTTGCAGTCACCGGCAGCGATAATCTGAACCTGATGGCGGCGCAGATCGCAGGACGTCTTCTGGGCGCAAAGCGTGCGTTGGCGCGGGTCGATGAGCCAAGCCGAGTTGATGCGTTCGTGGACATCGGAATCGAAGTGATATCACCTACCACCATAATGGCCGGACTCTTTTTGACGGCATAGGGGCGAGCATGCGTGTGTTCATCATCGGGGGCGGCAAGCGCTCGTATTTTGTTACCCGGTCCATTCTGTCAAAGGGCCATACGGTCACTGTCATCGACAAAGATCCTGAAGAGTGCCGGCACTTCGCACGAAGACTCAACGCAATTGTAGTGCTCGGCGACGGGACGGTTCCGAGCGATCTGGAGAACGCCGAGCTCGCGGACGCGGACCTGCTCCTCGCGCTCACACCAAACGATGAGGACAACCTCATCGCCTGTCAGATCGCCCAGCGCAAGTTTCGGGTCCGATCGGTGTTTGCGGTGGTCAATGACCCGGAAAACGAAAAGGTATTTCACGATTTAGGAATTGGTTCCACGTTCTCCACCACTTCGAAGATCGCCTCTCTGATCGAACAGCAGACACAGGTGGACGGCATTACCAATCTCGAGCCGATAGTCGATGGACGCCTCACGCTCGCGGAGCTGCGTATCGAAGCTGATTCACCGGCAATCGATCATGCGCTCAAGGAGCTGAAGCTTCCTGCAGGATGTCTCATCGTCAGTGTTCTACGGAACGAGCAGGTGATCGTGCCCGATGGTTCAACCGCGCTCGCGGAGGGCGATCGAATCACCTTTGTGGCTGACCCTTCAGGCTACTCCCTGGTGCTGAAGCGGCTTACGGGAAAGAGGTAGATCGTGCGCCCGGAGAACACGAACCCCGCCGTCTTCGGTGCGGGCAGATCGAGAATCATCGCCGGATCCTGCGGACCGATACTCGCGCTCGCAGGCGCCGTTTACCTCACACCGATGCTGGTGTTTATCGCCTACCCCGCTGAGCTCCGGTATTGGCCTGACTTTCTCCTCCCGGCGCTCGCGCTCGTTGCCGTCGGATTGGCTTTGTGGGTGATTTTCCCGCGCGGGCAAACGCATTTCTCAATTGTCGACGGTGCGGTCGTCGTGGTCCTCTCGTGGATCGTGGTGTGCACGGTCTCCGCCTTTCCGATAGCGAAGCTCGCCCATCTCACGTTCACACAAGCCGTATTCGAGTCGGTGAGCGGATGGACAACGACCGGCCTCTCTGTGGTGGACGTCGAGAAGGCCCCGAAAGTGTTACTCATCTGGCGCAGTATCATGCAGCTTGCAGGCGGCGCAGGGCTTGCCATCATCATGCTCGCCGCCTTCTCGCTCCCGATCGGCGCGGGCATCTACCGGGCCGAAGGGCGGAGCGATCAACTGGTGCCAAACGTCATCCGCTCGACGAAACTTGTTGTCCTGCTCTATTCGATCTATGCAGCTGTAGGCATCGTTTCCTACATTCTTGCCGGCATGGACCCCTTCGATGCGGTCAATCACTCCTTTGCCGCGGTCTCAACCGGAGGCTTCTCAACAAAAGCCGACAGCATCGGCTACTGGAACTCGCCCGCAATTGAGGCGGTGACGATTCCCTTGATGATCCTCGGCAACATGAACTTTCTGACCGTTTACGTGCTCTTTCGTGGAAAGTTCGGCGCCTTCTTTCGGAACGCAGAGATGAAAGTGCTCAGCCTCGCGATCCTCGTTGGCGTGGTGCTCGTCTTCGTTTTCGTCACGAAGGGACTCTATACGCCGCTATCGAAAAGCGTGCGCGTTGCACTCTTTGATACAATTTCTGCAATCACGACGACCGGCTTTTCGACCGAGAGCTACAACAACTGGCCACCCGCGGGCTATCTGGTATTCATCGTACTGATGCTGATCGGCGGAGGAACCTGCTCCACCGCCGGCGGCATCAAACAGTTCCGGGTCTACGTGATGTTCAAGTCGGTAATCTGGGAGCTCAAGCGTCTCCTTCGCCCCCGAGGTGCGGTGATTGAAAACAGCCTCTGGCAGGGCGAGGAGCGGATATTCGTGCGGCCGGACACGATACGTGAGGTTGGCACTTTCGTGTTTCTCTACCTCATGCTCTATTTCATCGGCACGTTCGTGATGGTCGCCTACGGGTACAGCCTGCAGGATTCGCTGTTCGAGTTTGCATCCGCCCTCGGCACCGTCGGCCTCTCGGTGGGAGTGACCTCCACCACCACACCGGCGCCAGTTCTCTGGGTTGAAACGTGCGGAATGTTCCTGGGCCGTCTGGAGATCATAGTTGTGTTCCTGTTCTTTGCGCAGATCGTAAAGCGAACCAAGGTGGCACTCGGCCGATAAATTTCTTTTGTAGTGTGCGGAAGCTTGTGGATGGAACCTGCATATGTACATAGGAGGGAATGTATTAGCGCCACAGGATGTAGATTTTGGAAGCGCCCGGCGCGGGGTCCCTGCCTTCAGTCAAGATCGCCGCAAATCGATGCCGGAGGGCGCCGAAAATGAGCTGTAGCGCTTCCTTTTCTTGCCGCATACCCTCTAGTACCGCCCTCTTTTCAGAGCGGCTTCACAGTCCCCACAATCTTCGGCACACTACTCGATCCTTCACCGACTGCTCCCACGGTGTATCTTTCAGCGCCGGGAGAAGCTTCTCGAGTACCTCTTTCTCGGTCGGGGATACCCTCGCTCACCAAATGCCCGGTATCAACCGTTTCCTTACCCGCTTCGCGTATTCCGCATAGCCGGAAAGTTCAGCCTGAAGGACGCGGTCCTCAAGCCCGGCACGCGCGACAAACAGTGCAAACAAGAGAACGCTTACGGCCAGGCCGAGCCACGATCCGAGAATCAGGGGCAGCGCAAGGAGAAATACCACGTTGCCCAGATACATGGGGTGGCGCACCAGGCGGTATGGCCCGCTTGAGATCACACAGTGACCCCGGTCCGACTGAATACGAACGACGCCCGAGGCGAAACGATTCGTGGCGAGGACCCACATGATCCACAAACCTGAGGCGGCCGAAAGCAGGCCCCCAACAATCTGCATGGCGAGCGGTACCGAGGAAAATTCCGCACGAATATCCAGTGCACAGACTACAAGGAGCGCGATGAGGAGCGGAACATAGACAGCCCGCATAAGGACTTTGTCCCAACTCTTCGCGTTGGGGCCTGGCCGAGCCCGCTCCTCCATGAGCTCCGGAGCCCGAAACGAACCCCATATCACGTAACCGATCATGTAGGCGGCATAGAGTCCGCAGAACAGCCACGCTGCGGTCCAATCTGGTTTTCCCGAGACGAGAATCAGTACCGCACATAGCACGCCCGGATAGATGATGGCGAACAGAAGGCGAGCCGGAAGCTTTCGAATCGAAATCTTCTGACCTCCTGGAGACGAGTTTAGTGCATCCATACCTTACCTCCAGTTCGAACGACATTTGCGGGAATGAGAAGCGCTGTTATTGCCCGCCGCATCGAGGGCAGCGGCAGTGCTGGCTCCTGTCACCCGCGCGTCCGTGTCCGTGAACGTCTCTTCTCCAGTAGCGATCACTTCTTTCCACCGGATCCGGCACGAGCATGGCAAGCTGTTCTACGATCTCGAAAACACGCGAGTCCCGCACCCGATAGATGACGGACATTCCGACCCGCTGGTCGATCACCAGCCTCGCATCCTTGAGGACCGAAAGGTGCTGTGAAATGTTCGCCTGCGGCCGGCCAATCATGCTGGTCAGGTGCATGACGTAGGCGCCTTCATCACGAAGTAGTTCCAGGATACGCAACCTGATCGGATGCGCAAGCGCCTGCGCAACACTTGCGGTTGACTCGACGTTCACTCGATCTTCTCCACGGCCATGGACCTTATTCGACACTTCGAATAATATGGTAACGAGAACCACCCCATGGATCAAGTCACGCCGATCGACAAATCCAGTGAAGCAATTCTCGAAAGTATTTCCGACGGAGTATTCACCGTGGACCTGGAGTGGCGGATTACGTCCTTCAACCGTGCCGCGGAGGAAATCACCGGTGTGTCGCGGGATGAGGCGATCGGCAGCCGATGTGCCGATGTGTTTCGCTCCAGTATGTGCGGGGACGGCTGCGCCCTGCGCGTGACGGTTCGGACCGGCCGGCCCGTGATCGGGGAGTCTGCCTACATCATCGACGCACAGGGGCGACGCATCCCCATAAGTACCTCCACTGCCCTGCTTCGCGACGGGGACGGCAAAGCGATTGGAGGCGCCGAGACCTTTCGCGATCTTTCGGAGGTGGAGGCGCTGCGCACGGAGCTCGCCACCGGCTTCCGTCTCGGCGAGCTGACGAGCAGGAGCCCCCTGATGCAGCGCATCTTCGAAGTGCTACCTGCGATTGGAGCAAGTCCCAGTACCGTGCTTCTGTCCGGCGAGACAGGAACCGGCAAGGAGCTCGTAGCCAACGCTATCCACCGCTTGAGCCCCAGGAGCCGCCGCCCATTCATAGCCGTCAACTGTGGTGCTTTGCCGGACACCCTTGTCGAGTCGGAGCTCTTCGGATACAAGGCGGGTGCTTTCACCGGAGCCCAGCATGACAAACCGGGAAGATTCGCGCTCGCTCGCGGTGGGACGCTCTTTCTGGATGAGATAAGTGAGGTGAGCCCTGCGCTCCAGGTGAAACTGCTTCGAGTCTTGCAGGAACGGAGCTACGAGCCGCTTGGTGCAACGCGCTCCGAAGAGGCTGATGTGCGGATCATCGCGGCAACCAATCGGGACCTATCGCAGGCGGTTCGGCAGGGCACCTTCAGAGAGGACCTTTACTATCGGGTCAATGTCATACGAATCGAGTTACCGGCGCTTCGCAACAGGAAGGAAGATATCCCGCTTTTGATTGACGACTTCATTTCCCGATTCGACAGAATTCAGAACAAGTCAGTCCAGGGCATCGACGTTGAGGCCCTCTCGCTGCTCATGGCGCACGACTGGCCTGGAAATATCCGCGAGCTTGAGAACGTCGTCGAGCGCGCATTCGTTCTCTGTAGCGAGGGGCGAATCGACATCCGGCACCTGCCTGCGGAGCTCACCGGCTACGCCGCAGCAGCGACAGTTGGGACCAACCTCAGGATGACACGGGACATGCACGACGCGCAGGCAATTCGCGCGGCTCTTGAACGAAGTGGCTTCAATCAACTTGCCGCAGCGCGAGAGCTTGGCATCCACAAAACCACTCTGTTTCGCAGGATGAAACGGCTCGGTATTACCCGCTCCGAACGGGATATCGGCAGAGCCAATCCTCACTGAACGTAGCGTCGCTGCACCCGCCTGTCGGCGAGAAGGTTGCTCCTTTGCTACTCTTCGATCGCCCCCGGAATAGCTATTCTACGGCTAACTTATTTTCAAATCAATAATTAGGAATCATGAACAGCAGACTCCATTCCTGGTATGGTCGTTGCAACTGATCTGTATGATGAGCATATGTCCGGAACGGTAAGAGCGGCATTCGCATACTGGGAAGGCAGGATAGCTCCAGTCTTCGATACTGCAACCCGAGTCCTGGTGGTCGAAGCCCAATCGGGTCGAATCGGAGCGCAAACGGAGGAGGCGCTTCCTGAGGCCGCATCGATTCAAAAGGTACTCCGGTTGGCAGAACTTGATATCGGAATTCTGGTATGCGGCGCTATCTCGCGGCAGATGCAGACACTTGTTGCCGGATATGGGATACGGGTAATCGCATTCCGTGCAGGCAACCTTCACGATGTTCTTTCGGCATGGGTCAACAACACACTCACCGGATGCGATTTCGCAATGCCGGGATGCGGCGTCCGTCACGATCGGGAAATCGAAACGGAACCACCTGGAATGATCAGGAAATCAAGTGAGGAGGAAAAGTGATGCCCAGAGGAGATGGAACGGGCCCCACGGGAATGGGAGCCATGACTGGCCGCGCGGCCGGAAACTGCACGGGCTCTGAAATATCAGGGTATGCACATCGGGAGTTCGGTGGCAGATTTCATGCCGGTTTCGGGCAGGGAATCTGCGGACGCGCCAGACACGTTGGTGGAAGCCACTTTGGAGCGTGGCTGGGAAAAGTAGAAGGAGTTCACCATGGGAACGAAAGGAAGGGAAATCGTCGAATTGGATGTTGAGCAGCTCATAGCATTTCTGAACCGCGCTTTCGCCGACGAATGGCTTGCCTACTACCAGTATTGGATTGGGGCAAAGGTGGTAAAGGGACCAATGAAAGAGGCCGTCATTGCGGAGCTGACGCAACACGCGGCCGATGAGTTACGCCATGCAGATATGCTTGCTTTGCGTATCATCCAGCTCGGCGGGATGCCGATCACGAAACCCCAGACGTGGAGCGATCTCAGCAACTGCGGTTACCATGCGCCCGATACGGCGATGGTGAAGGAAGTCCTCGAACAGAATATCAAGTCGGAGCAATGCGCAATCGCCACCTACAAAGGACTGGTCGATCTCACGGCGGGCAAGGACCCTGTAAGCTACAATCTGCTCCTGCAGATTCTCGGCGATGAGGTGGAACACGAGGAGGACCTCCAGGCCCAGCTGGAGGATCTCGAGTCGCTGCTCGAATCGGTGCCGCGGTGAATCAAGGGGGCTCCGAATGACATATCGGGCGATCGGAGTAATCAGGAGCGAACATACTGAACCGACGCAGACCCCAATCCAACCTGCCTATGCTGTTGGCTGCAAGGGTCGTGCAGAGATTCTGCCGGAGTACGCTGAAGGTCTGCGTGACATCGAGGGCTTCTCTCATCTCTACCTGATTTACCATTTCCACCGAGTAGGGGCTGTGGGCCTGTTGGTCAAGCCGTTTCTGCAGGATATCGAGCACGGTGTTTTTGCGACGCGCGCCCCCGGTCGCCCCAATGCCATCGGGCTGAGCATTGTCAGGCTCGAACGGCGTGAAGGCAACATCCTTTTCCTTGACGGCGTTGACATTCTCGACGGGACGCCGCTTCTCGATATCAAGCCATACACGGCGAAGTTCGACTGTTACCAGACCGAGCGGAACGGATGGCAGGATGAGGTTGACGAGGAGACTGCCAGGCGGCGTGGTCGACGGGGGCATGGAGGAGAGTCATGACACTTGCCGCTGCTTCTGGGACGTTTCCCGAATGATACTGCATTTGATTGTACTATTCACTCTGCTTGGATCGATCTGTTCGGTGGGTATTGCGGCCCTTCTGCTTCTGGTTGACAGGGAGCGTCTGCGCCGGATCACCGCAATCCTGGTCCTCTTCGCCATAGGGACGCTCCTTGGCGCCGCTTTTTTTGGCATGATTCCGAACGCGCTGCGCCAGCTTCAGACCATACAGGTTTCAGCCACGGTTGTTTTCGGTATCACCCTCTTCTATATACTCGAGAAGTTCGCCCTGTGGCGTCATTGCCATGAACAATTGTGCGATGTTCACACGCGTGCGGGAAGCATGATCCTCATTGGAGATTCGGTACACAATTTCGTCGACGGGGTCGCAATTGCCGCGGCTTTCACTGAGTCAGTGCCCCTGGGCATCGCCGCTTCTGTTGCGGTAATTACCCATGAAGTTCCACAGGAGGTGGGAGATTTCGCAATACTGATCGAGAGTTCCTATTCGCACTCCCGTGCTCTTTTGTTCAATACACTCTCCAGCCTTGCTGCCCTTCCGGGTGCGTTGATGGCCTACTTCCTTTTCCCCTTCGTGCAGTTGGCAGTTCCCTACTTTCTCTCAGTCTCGGCTGCCAGCTTCATCTATATCGCGCTCGCCGATCTGGTGCCGGGAAGGCGCGCCGCGGGTGGGTTGCGAAGTCTCGCCTGGGAGCTTCCACTCATAGCGGCAGGTATTAGTGTGATCGCGATATTCCATCTCGGTGATTGACGGCCCGCCACTTCCTTGGGCGCAACGGGGAGGTGATAGCGACGATGCGGA
>DATKUC010000247.1:0-27152 GCA_035530835.1 Spirochaetia bacterium | reverse complement strand
CGCAAAACTGCCGGTCTGCACTTCGATGAGTGATCTGCCCCGGACTATATCGATCACATGGGTTCCGACTCGTTCCTCGAGTCGGTCCCCCGGCCGGGCGATATGTTTCTTGATTGCTGCGTGGAGCGAACTCTCCTGGAGCACGCCTATGAGCGGGCTGGCCGACTCGTGCACGTCATCCGACATCCTGCCAATGATAGTGGAACATAGGTGGCGGGTCTACACTCGGACACCGGCGAACCGGCGAGGTTTATATCGTCTGGTTCAATTCCTGACAGCGGCAGAGTGCGCTATTTTGATGCACGGCGAGCAAGAAGCCAGTCGATCGAGAGGAGCCGCGCCGGAAATGCAGCCATGATGAAGGTTGGCAGACCAAGCGCCGCATCCCTGAGAACGCTCATGAACCCCACCCGCGATTCCGCTATCGTCCCGAAGCAACCGCAGTCGATCGACAAACCGCGGGCCCAGGCTTGCAACTGCGCGGCGATGAAGAGCACCATGACTGCAGATCCGAGGAGCGCGGAACCGCGTACAAAGAGGCCTGCGGCAAGGTAGAGGCCGAGTCCAACTTCAAGAAACGGAAGCAGGTATGCAAAGGGAACTGCAAGCACGTGCGGCAGGATCAGGTATCGTTCGACCTGGACCCGAAAACCCTCTATGTCCGGAAGCTTCGAAGCACCTGCGACGATCCAGACGGTCGCGGCACCAAGACGGACCGCCAGACCAAACCAGGGCCGCGCGTCAGCCGCCAGAGGCATGCTGCAGTTCGCTCAGAATCAGCGCGTCCGGCTGCTCTTCGTCTGCCCGCCAGCTGATGCGTCCCTTCGGGTCGATGATGTAGAAGGTCGGAAAGATCTGCACGTGGTACTCTTCGCTGACACCACCGGGTCCGCCCTCATGGTAGAAGGTGCCGGGACTGCTACCGACATCGACCAGGGTCGGATACGGGATGTCGAAGTACTGATCGAACGCGTAAACGCTCGGCGCGGTCTCGCTGTCCGCGTTCACCGCCACAAACGCGAAGCGCGACGCCGGCAGTTTCTTCTGCAGTTCGAGCAGATGCGGCTCCTCCGCCTGGCAGTGAGGACACCAGGTCGCAAAAAACTCGAGCAGCACGGTTTTTCCGCGAAAATCAGCGAGACTGACGGTTGAGCCGGTTGGTGTGGTAAGGGTGAACAGCGGTGCATCGGATCCTGCAGGAAGCAGGTAGGTACCCTTCTGCGGCATCGCGGCGCTTGCAGGCATGCTTTCGATCACACCGACACCGGGCTGGCGGGTCGGATGGAAATCGATGGCTGCCGCAGCTGCCTCGAGCGGAGTCATTGAGGTGTTGTCGGTTGTACCGGTTGCTGAAGCTGGTGCCGGGCCGCCAATGGAGGCGACCGCCGCGATGATTGCTACGGCAACTCCGGCGATCACTACCGCAACTGTCGCTATCGCGATCCTCTTGCGCACATCAGGCTTTGGTACCTGAACCGGATCCGCAATATCAGCACTCTGCCGTTCACGCTTGGCGCGCGACTTACGTCCCATGCGGGCGAGAATAGCTGGATGCCCCGCTGCGGTCAAGGGGGATCGTAACGGTCAAAGGCCGTGGTATGATCAGTACATGCTCTTTGGGAAACGTGATCATGACCATTCGGATGAAACTGACGGCTTTGCGCGGAACCGGAATCTCAGGGCTGGTCGATTGATGGAAGCACGTGATTCGCTGCGCGCCCGTTCTGCAACAAGTTCGTCGGACGCGATTCTGGCGCAGGTCACAGACGAACTTTGCACGCTGAGCGGGAGCCATTTCGGATTCCTCGTGCGCGTCGATCAGACTGACTCTTCTCTGGTTCTTCAACAGCTTTCCGCAGATGCGCAATCGACGTTCCCACTGACCGCTGCAAAACTTCCCGTTCGGATCGATGCCGATCCGATGCTGCGGGAGTGCGAGGAGCACGGGAAGGCGATCACGCATTCGGGTCGCATCCGATTACCGTGGCAGAACGAGGGAGAACCGCTGGGTGAGTCGGACGGCCGGCTCCTTGTGCCACTGTTTGACGGGCTCACGGTCGTGGCGGTTTTCGGCGTGTGCGGACGGAAGAAACCCTATTCAGAAGCGGACACCGCGGACGTCACCGCCCTCGCGAATGAGTTCTGGTCGATAGCCAGGGAGAGGAGCGCCGCCGAATCCCTGGAGCGCAACGAACGCGAACTGTCGTGGCTCTATCGGACAGTCGCTTCGCCGGTCTTCACCGTGACTGTCGGAGAGAATGATCACTTTCGATTCGCCGACATCAATGACGCATTCCTGCGGGCAACCGGACTTCCCCGGGAAAGAATTGTCGGCAGGGAAGTATGGGAGGTGATTCCGGCGGAGGCACACGGAATTGTTCGAGACGGTTACCGCACGGCGATAGAGGGACACCAGACTGCGAGCTGGGAGGAGATATCGGAGTACCCTTCGGGTAAACGATACGGGGTCGTCTCGGTACATCCAATCTTCGACGCCAGCGGCCACTGTACTCACCTCGTCGGCACAGCTCATGACATAACCGACCGAACGCGTGCCGAAGAGAAGGCGGATTTTTCCGAGCGCCAGTATCGGGCGCTCTTTGAGAACAGCATGGATGCTATCCTGCTCACCTCGCCGGACGGCTCGATCCTTGAGGCGAACTCGGCTGCCTGTCACCTGTTCGGGAGAACCGAAGCGGAGATCGTTGCGCGGGGCCGGGCAGGACTTGTTTCGCTGACCGATCCGGGGCTTGGGGTACTGCTTGAGGAACGGAAACTGCATGGGAAGGCGATCGGCGAGGTCACATTCCTTCGTGCCGACGGTTCATCGTTCCCGGCCGAGGTGTCATCGGCACTGTTCGAAGTGGGTGAGGGAAACATCCGCACAAGCATGATCGTCCGCGATCTTACGGCCAGAAGAAAGTCGGAGCTTGAACGCGAACAGCTCCAGAATGAGTTGCTGCAGGCGCAAAAGATGGAATCCATCGGTCGGCTCGCGGGAGGCGTAGCCCACGATTTCAACAACATACTTACCGTGATCCTCGGCCACGCTGAGGTCATTCTCATGGATAAGGCACCGGGAGAACCGCTGTACGACGAGATTGAGCAGATACGAATTGCTGCTCGCCGTTCCACCGACCTTACTCGGCGTCTGCTCGCATTTGCGCGCAGGCAGACAATTGCGCCACGCGTCCTGGATCTGAATCAGGTAATCGCGGGAATGCTGACCATGATTGGCCGGCTCATTGGCGAAGATATCGAACTCTTCTGGCAGCCCGGCAGCGCGCTCTGGCCGATCAGTTTCGATCCGGTGCAGATCGATCAGATCCTGACAAACCTCTGCGTCAATGCCCGCGACGCGATCGAGCGGAATGGCAGAATACTGATAGAAACGCGGAATGTGACCACATTCGAACCCGTCGGCGGCGTCGTGGACGGTCCGATTCCTGGAGCATATGTCGCGCTGACGGTGAGCGACAACGGCTCAGGAATGGACAAAGAGACCCTGAATCACATGTTCGAACCGTTCTTCACCACGAAGGAGCCGGGAGCAGGGACCGGACTCGGAACTGCGACCGTCTACGGCATCGTGAAACAGAACAACGGCTTCATCAACGTCGAAAGCGAACCGGGACAGGGAACCACCTTCCGCATCTACATTCCCCGTCACTCTGCAGAGTCGGAGACCGATATCGCGACTACTGGCCCAGCGCCGGAACGGGGACGAGGTGAGACGATTCTGCTTGTTGAGGATGAGCCTGACATCCTGATCATTACCCGACGGATGCTCGAACGGCTCGGTTACCACGTGCTCGCGGCCTCGGGACCCGATGAGGCTTTGCAGCTGAGCGCGGAACACGAGGGCAATATCCCGATTCTCATTACCGACGTCATCATGCCCCATATGAACGGGAAGGATCTTTCGGTCGAGCTCCAGAAGAGTCGTCCTGAGATGAAGACCCTCTTCGTTTCCGGCTATACGGCAGATGTCATTGCCCGGCACGGGGTACTCGAGGAGGGGGTCGAGTTCATCGAAAAGCCATATGCGATCGAAACGCTCGCACAACGGACGCGGGAACTCCTCGACCGGACGTGAGTCGGAGGGTGCGGCATTGACTGTTGCCGGGGCCGGGCTTCGACATAAATTCGTAAAGCAGTAGATTCTGCATACCTTATCTTGAGGAGAGACCGATGGCCGACAGGATCCAGTCAACGCGCACCATCACCGATAGACTTGCAATAGCAAGCTTCGGGTTCGTGAGCATCTACCTGGTACGAAGCGACGACGGGTACATCGCATTCGACGCTGGAATGCGCCCCGGATCGGTTCGCACCGAGTTGCACAAGCTCGGCATCGATCCGGCATCGGTCAGGCATCTGTTTCTCACGCATTCGGACACCGATCACGTCGGCGGACTGCCTGCCTTTCCGGCTGCGGCTGTCTACTTTCCTGAAGAGGAAGTCGCAATGATAACACGCAAGGTCCCACGGTTCTTCGGCTTCATCTACAGCAGGGATTTCGGCAGGCCCTATCGAGCGATAGCTGACGGTGAAGTGATCTCGCTCGGCGACACCGCTATCAAGTGCATTTCGACTCCCGGCCACACCGCGGGTTCCATGTCATTTCTCGTGAACGACAGTGTGCTGATCGTCGGCGACGAGTTCAACCTGAAGGACGGAGAGGCGGTGCTTGATCGTGCCATGATCGCGACAGACAATGAGCAACGCCGTGAATCGATCCTGAAGCTCGGCCGCATACCGCACGTGGACCATCTGTGTACCATGCACAGTGGATACACCGACAACTTCGACCATGCGATGCAGGAGTGGCGGTCGACTGCAGACTGACCCGGATCAGTCCGCGTCGGTCACCGACCTCACTTATGCGCCAGTGTGCGCTCAATAGCCGCAATGACAGTCTCGAGCGACTTAACCCGCGCGTGCCACTTGCAGTTTGACTCAACAATTGTCCACGGCGCGCCGCGCGTACTCGTGCGCAGAAGCATTTCGTCCACCGCCACCCGATAGGCGTCCCGCTTCTCGCGGTTTCGCCAATCCTCGTCGGTGATCTTCCACTGCTTGGCCGGCGTATTCTGCCGTTCGGTAAAGCGGCGCAGCTGCTCTTCCGAATCAATCTCGAGCCAGAACTTCACGAGCACTGCACCGAACCGCTCGAACTCGCTCTCCATCTCATTGATCTCGCGGAACGCACGACGCCACTCACTCTCTGCGCAGAAACCCTCGACCCGTTCGACGAGCACGCGCCCGTACCAGGTGCGATCGAAGATCGCTATGTGTCCCGCCTTCGGGAAGCGGGTCCAGAAGCGCCACAGATAGTGATGATCCCGCTCCTCGGCAGTCGGCGCTGCTACTGGAATCACCTCGTAGCCGCGCGGGTCCAGCGCCTGAGTCAGCCGGCGGATGTTACCGCCCTTGCCGGCGGCATCCCAGCCCTCGTAGCAGATCACGACCGGAATTCGCCGTTCATAGATCTCATGCTCGAGCAATCTGAGCCGCTTCTGCGCGCGCAGCAGCCGCCTCTGGTAGATTTCGCGATCAATGCTCTTCGAAAGGTCCACGCCATCGAGTACCGAACTGCTCTCAATGGAGCTGTCGTGAACTGATGCCGGCGCGTCGACAGTCCCGGCATCCTCTGTCTCCTCGAACCGGGCGATGACTGTCTCAAAGACTTTGATTGTCGCGTACCGTTCATCCATCGCCTCTACCAGAGTCCATGGTGCAAACTCAGTATCGGTTCGGGCAATCATTTCATCGTAGTGACGCAGGAATCTGTCATAGTGAGTATTCTGCTTGCGATCGCCTTTTGTGACGCGCCAGGACGTAGCGTCGTTGGACGCGAGCTTCTCAAACCTGCGGGACTGTTCATGAGCGGTGATGTGGAGAAAGAACTTGATGATGAGACAGCCGTCGTCGGTCAGTTGTCGTTCGAAGGATGTCGCATCCTCGTACAGCTCCTCACGCCGCTTCCTGTCGGCGGTCCCGGCGGAAACCTGCTCATACCAGCCGCGCTCAAATACCGCGATTCTGCCTGCGGCAGGGAGCTTCTGCCAGAACCGCCACAGATAGGGGCGGAGCTCTTCGTCAGGCGTTGCCGCAGAAAGCGCATGAACGCGAAACCCGCGGGAATCGAAGCATCCGATCAGATTGTTCATCAC
The DNA here is from genome assembly GCA_035530835.1 of Spirochaetia bacterium. GTDB lineage: Bacteria > Spirochaetota > Spirochaetia > DSM-27196 > DATKUC01 > DATKUC01. The sequence goes on along the minus strand of DATKUC010000247.1, from coordinate 20,976 downwards.
CGTGCCCTTCCCGGCAGCTTCCCATCCGTCGAACACAATGATGACGGGAGTCTTTCGAGCGCGCACCTCACGCTGGAGTTCTCCAAGTCGGATGCTCATGGTTTCAACAAGGGTGTTGAAATCACTTTTTTTGAGTGAGCGTTTCAGATCCATGGATTCAAGCATGCAGAATCTTAGCGCTATTCACGCCTGCTCAACAAGCGCCGCTACAGGTCCGGCTTGTAGGTACCGATGCGGGCAAGCGGATAGTAGTGCATCAGTATCTGTCTGAAGGTGAAGCCTGCGGCCGCCATACCGGCTGCTCCGCTCTGATCCATTCCGACCCCGTGCCCCCAGCCTGCACCGTCAAAGATGAAGTATTGCGGCAGGCCGTCTGCACCGAGCTTGGGTCGCAGCGTGAAGAGGTTGCTCCTCAACCCGCCGAGCGTCCAGCGAATAATGTCGCCGCGAACCCTGACGCTTCCCCGTGCGCCGATAATCTCGATGTCATTCACCCGGCCGGAGATGCCTCTGCCGCGGGTGAGGATTGCATGCACCGGTCCGACATCCTTCGTTTCAGCCACGCGCCTCGCAATTTCGGCCGCTGGAACCCACTTCTGCCACCGGTACGCGTTACGCGAGTAGTAGGGTGCGGTTGCGTCGTACGCCTTTGGATAGCTTGTGAGCCAGCTCCCCAGGGCCGACGGCGAGAGGAAGCTGCGCCGTTCCGGAATGAGCAGATCGGGTACCGCCTTCATCCCGGCAGACTCGCCCCAGACTGAACGGCTGTCCTCAGTGTAGCCGCCGGTGTTTGCTCCGTAGAACGCCATGAGCGGCCTGTCGCTGTGCAGCAGAATCAATCCTTCGGTGGCATTTACCGCTTCGGTCGTCGCCCGGTTTTCGTTCGTCACCCCGCCGTATGCAGCGGAGATGACCGACCCCTGCACGTCGTACCCCCGCTTCTCGAATCGCCCAAGCGAAGCGATTGTGTAGGATCGTGCAGCGACAGCCTGCGCCTTCAGCGCCTCCATCGGCCAGTATGCAGGCATTTCCGACGGCAGCACCGAGTACAGATACTCTTCGAGCGACAGGCGGTTGATGACGATCATTCCGCCGTCCCCGGATCGAAACTCCAGCTCTCCGCGGTAGGCATGATCCGCGGAGGCGGCATAGAAGTCACCGGAACCGGTTACGAGGTCGAACAGGATAGTCGTATCACCCCGATTCGCGTAGTTGAGCGTGACCGGCGAAGGCAGGCTCGCAAAAGGCGGCTCTCCCGGATACGCAAGCTTGACCTCTCCCTTTTCGTCGCTCACGACGATAAGCGTGTCGGCTGCAGCGTCCACTGCCTTCGCGTCGTTTGCACCGCGAATGACGCAGTTTCCGCCGGTCTTTATGGTGATTGAGCTGAGCTTTTCGGCAAGACCGACACGGATCGTCGGCAGCGTGCGGACTCCCGCCGGAAAGGTGGTTACGACCGGCGGCCGTGCAACCTTCTCCCGCGTCGTCCTCGCCTCGGTTCGTGCTGCTTCGACCTGCGGATGCGACTTCCTCAGCGTCGATAGCTCGGCGTTGATCGCTTCATCTCCGGGCATGACTCGATGTGCGTGAAGGAACTGCGCGTACGCTTCCGGGTACTCACCCGCCGCAAGCGTCGACCTCGCAAGCGGGAGGAGCGCAATCGTCAGATTCGGGTTCAGATCGAGCACCTTGCGAAAATCGGCTTGAGCCTGTGTGTATTTGCCCGCATCGTACTCGATAGTGCCGAGGAAGTACCACGCCATCGGCTGATCGCTTTTCGCATCGATTACGGCGCGGAACAGTCCCTCCGCCTTCACCCGCTCGTTCGAATCAAGAAACAGCAGCGCTTCGTAAAACCGAGTGTCCGCTGTAGCCACCGGGAGTGGCAGCAGGGCCATTGCCTGATCATTCTGTCCGGCGAGCACTAGAGTCGAAAAGAGCTCCCGCAGAATCCGCGCGTTGCCGGGAGCGCCGGCATAGAGCGTTTCGAGCACATCAACAGCCTTCGAATACTCACCCGCTTCCTGGTAGAGCGCCACCAGCTCCTCTCGTGGCGGAAGATCCGCCGGGTTTTCGCGTACAAGAGCCTGAAACTCGGAGATGCTGCCGCTGAACGAACCGTCGTAGTAGCGCGCTACAGCCCCGGCGAAAGTGGGGGGAACACTCGGTGTCACGCTGTGCCTTACCTGCACTGTTGCACAGGAAGCGACGGAGAATGCGGTCAAACTGATGCACAGAAGTCTCACTGCGGATATTTTTTGCATGAACTACTCGACTCCCTATTATCGGCAACTCGATCGATCCGTATCGCGGGGTTTTCACAGATCGCACAAGATCTTAGAGTATTACGTGAAATAAGGAGCCACTAGATGCAAGCCCACATCGTCCGAATCGAAACCGGCAATACGCGTGCCTGGCAGGTACGCTACAATCTCGCCGAGGTGGCGACGCGTGAATACCAATCAAAGGCATTCTATGATTCCCGGTGCGGCGGGAAGAGAAAAGCCCGGAAAGCTGCCGAGGAGTACCTCGCCGACGTCCTCTCGCAAGCGGGTGCGACACTCATTTCGACAGGGCGGAGGGTCGGGCTGAAGTACCCGGAGAATCCCCAGCGGGTGCAGCGCCACAATCTCTCCGGCCGCAACGGTGTCTATCGAAGTGAGTTCGTGGCCCGTCGCGCTCGCGGCGACCAGGAAGTACGCTACTGGGCCGCATCCTACACGATCGGGCCGGACGGACAGAAGACGAACCGGTCACGACGATTCTACATTGGAGAGCGCTCTGAGGAGGATGCCCGCAGACTGGCAACCGAGTTCAGAGAGGAGTGGGAGCACGCATTCCTTACCGGTGGAAATGTGGGCGTGAAGAAGTTCTTCCGGCAGTGGGACGCACGCGGGCGGAAACTCGAGCGGTCAAACTGACGCCGAGACTCGCCCAGTGGAGAATCCGTTACCCGATTAGCCGTTCCCGACCCGCCTGCGTATGAACTTCTCGCCATAGAACATGAATGCAAGACCGAGCAGGATGAATGGAAGCCCAAGCCACAGCAGCGGGGTCGCCGTCTCGCCTCCAAAGAACAGACCGAGCATCACCGCAATCAGCGGGTTCACGAATGCGTAGGTAACAACCCGCTCAGTCGGTTCGTGACCTATCAGGTACGTATAGGCCACAAACGCGACCGAACCGACAATCGCAAGATATGCGAGCCCGATAAATGAGCTGACCGACATTCCGCGCACAACTTCCGCGGGCGACGGCGAGAATATGAGACTTCCGGCAAGACAGATGATGCCGACGAAGGTCATCTGCAGGGCGCTGCTCACCAGGTTGTCGGTTGTCCCGAGTACGCGGTGGCCGAGGCTGGTGGCGAGACTCCAGAGGCAGACCCCGACAAGCACGATGATCACCCAGAAATTGAGGCTCGATACAACAGAGTGTCCGTTGTACAGCAGCATCGCGACACCTGCAAAACCGCAAAGGATCCCTATCCCGCGCATGAGGGTAAATCTCTTTCCCAGGAACAGGCGGTCAAATACGCCGACGAGGATCGGAGTCGAGGAGGCGAGCAGTGCGGCAATATAACTGTCGATCTTCTGTTCGGCAAACGTGATGAGCCCGTTCCCGCCGACCAGCAGCAGCATGCCGAGAAACAGCGCGGAAAGCAGATCCCTCCCGGTTGGCAGCTTCCTGAGCCGTCCCGAAAACCCCGCAATCGCAAGAAGGATCACTCCGCCGACCATCCAGCGGACGCCGACCACGTAGAACGGCGGGACGGTTGCCACCGATGCACGGATGAAGAAATATGTTCCTCCCCAGGCGAGGTAGACGGTTACGTAGCTCAGGATGACGATGGCAGCGTTACGATTCATACTCAAGTTCTATCACGGCTCAGACCAAAGCTACTATTGCGGGCCGTTCAGGGCAGGATCCATGAAAGCGAAGATGTCCGACAGTCTCTTCGTGAGCTCCGTACGCGTCATTGGCAGAGACGGATTCACGGCCACCAGCACTTCACCGTCCATCGCCGGACCGAACCCGAATGCATTGTATGGTCCCGCGTAATCAGGATTCAGAATATCGGTAGCGGCGGTGCCCTTGTCGATCCAGTCGGCAGGATATGACACCTGCACTCCGTAGCTTGCCGATGTGTAGGTCTTCGTAACCTGAGCAAAAAGGTCAGTCGGCACGAAGATGATCGCAGCGAAGAAAATGGTCACTCCGGACAGCATGAGTCTTCGTTTCATAGTCCCTCCCAAGTGTCAGCCTTCACGCTCGCATTCATTATACGTCAGTCGGCAGACCAAATGAATCGCTCCACTTTGCAGTGAACTTCGCTTGACACCACCCCCGTTTCGGTCGAGCATGGGCGCGTGAGTAAGCGATATAATGAGCTTGATTCCCTGCGCGGTCTTGCCGCGTTCAGCGTAATGTTGCACCACCTGACGCTCGTATTCGCCTCCCTCGGTGTGATCGACATACTTGCGGGCACTCCGGTGCACCTGTTCTGGGCAGGCCATCCCGCGGTGATCTTCTTCTTCGTGCTGAGCGGATTTGTCCTCTCTCTCCCGTACTACAGCAGGAACGAGGCATCCTACTGGACCTTCGTTCGCCGGCGCGTGATCAGAATCTATGTGCCGTACGCTGTCGCCATCACTGTCGCAATTATCCTGGAAACTCTGTTCTCCCGACACGGTATTCCATTCCTCGGTGGTTGGTTCAACATGATCTGGGTGGACAGGCTGAATCTGAACCTCTTTCTCGATCACCTGTTCATGATCGGAGACTACAAGAACTATGCCTACGATCCGGTGATCTGGTCGCTCATCCACGAGATGCGCATCTCTCTCATATTTCCGCTGCTGATGCTTCTCGTGAAGCGAGCACACTGGTCAGTGAATCTGCTCACCGGCATCGCACTCTCGATCTTCGCAATGGCGTACAAGGCACTCGTTCTCCAGCGCATCCCGTTCTACGCGGATTACGGCAGCGCCTACACCGATTCACTTCACTATGTGCTGATGTTCATTGCTGGCGCGCTGCTTGCGAAACATCGTCACTTCCTGGTTGAAACGCTGAGGAAGCTGAGCGGCTGGATGAAAATCGCCGTACTTCTTGCAGCGGTACTTCTCTACACCTATGGTTACTGGTTCCCGCGCGGATGGCCCATCATGCATCTGTGGATCTTCGAGGACTGGATTATCACCATTGGTGCAGCCACGTTCCTCATCATGGCACTCGCTTCGAGTCGTATGTCGAGAGTCCTCCTGTGGCGACCGATACATTTCGTGGGAAGAATGTCCTACACTCTCTACCTCTACCACGCGATCTGCATCATGACGCTGTTCAACCTGCTCTATGGCGTGATTCCGACCTGGATCATCAGCGCGATGGTAATCGTCACCGCGCTTCTGGTATCCGCTCTTGCGCACTATGCGGTGGAAGTGCCGGCGATACGGTGGGCGCGAAGCATCGGTTCCCGCCGGGCGGCATCTACAGCAGTCGGTAGCTGACGAACGCCGCGCGCCTGCTGTCGGGCGACCAGGAGGGGACGTTGATCGTTCCCTGTCCACCGAAGAGCTTCGCAATGATTTTCGGCGGACCACCTGCCGCAGGCATGAGCCTGAGACAGACATCCTTGTTCGGCGGGTGTCCGATAACGCTCTGGTCGTAGGAGACAAAGATCAGCCACCTTCCGTCAGGTGAGGGATGGGCGAACCAGTCGTTGTACTGGTCGTCCGGCGTCATCTGTGTCTGATCGGAGCCGTCACTCTTCATTCGCCAGATCTTCATCTGACCGGTGCGTTCTGAATTGAAGTAGATGTACCGCCCATCCGGCGAATAGTCGGGCCCGTCATCGAGTCCGGGCGCCGTGGTGAGAGGCGTCTCGCTGCCACCGGTCACCGGAATGGTGTAGATATCATAGTTGCCATTGCGCTCCGCACAGTAGGCAAGTGTTGCTCCGTCGGGACTCCAGCCGTGCCAGTAGGATGGAGCAAGCTCGGTGACAGGCCGCGGACTTCCCCCGCTGCTCGGAAGTACATAGATGCGTGATCCTCCGTCCCTGCTCTGATCACTCACGGCGAGAAGCGTTCCGTCGGGTGAGAGCCCGTGGTCGTTGTTGCATCGCACCGCAAAGTCTGTATCCACAAGCTGAAGTTCGCCACCTTCGGCGGCAATTGCGTATATCTTCCCGCTCATGTTGAGATAAAACTTCTTTCCATCGCGGCTCCAGTTCGGCGCCTCGAAGTGCATTCGCGCTTTGTAGATTGTCGAACGGACTCCGGTTTCAATTTCGATTGTCTCAAGCGTGCTCTCAAGCTGTTGCGTCTCCATCTGTCGCTCTCCTGTGTATCAATCATACGCGACACTGCGCGACTGGTCGAGTTTTTTCAGGCAGGAGTACCCGGCGACGACGTTAGTTTGGTATATTAACCAAAAACCTGAAGGAGTCTTTATATGGCTATCGAACATCGGCGACTCGGCGGACACGGGGTCATGGTCAGCAATATCTGTCTTGGCACCATGAACTTCGGACCGCAAACGAGCGAAAAGGACAGCTTCGCGATCATGGACCGTGCACTCGAGCACGGAATCAACTTCTTCGACACGGCCGACGTGTACGGGGGAGAGGGACATCGCGGACTCACCGAGGAGATTGTCGGGCGATGGTTTGCACAGGGCGGCGGTCGACGGGAAGCGGTTGTACTTGCGACAAAGGTGTACAACCCGGCGGACAGCGGCAACGATCGGCCGGAGCCGAACCACAATTCACGAAACCTCTCCGCAATGAAGATCAAGCGTCACTGCGAAGGGAGCCTGAAACGTCTGAAGACCGACACCATCGACATCTACCAGATGCATCACGTCGACCGGGAGTGTCCGTGGGATGAGATCTGGCAGGGAATGGATACGCTCGTAGACCAGGGGAAGGTTGTCTACGTCGGATCGAGTAACTTCGCCGGCTGGGATATAGCAACCGCGTGTCAGGAAGCGTCAAAACGCGGCATGATGGGTCTCGTCAGCGAGCAGAGCATCTATCACCTGAATAATCGCATGGTCGAGCTCGAAGTAATTCCGGCCTGCCGTCACTACGGCCTCGGACTCATTCCCTGGAGCCCGCTGGGCGGCGGACTGCTCGGTGGAGCGCTCGAGAAAGCGAGTGCGGGACGCCGAAGCAGCGAAGGAATGCAGAAAGAGATCGACAAGAACCGGAGCAAGCTCGAAAAATACGAGGCACTCTGCAGGGAACTTGGCGAGAAGCCGGCGGCCGTCGGGCTCGCGTGGCTGCTGCACAATCCCATCGTGACCGCGCCGATCATCGGACCGCGAACTATGGAACAGCTCGAAGACGCAGTGCGTGCGACTCAAATCAAGTTGAGCGCTGAAGTTCTCGCGCGACTTGATGAAATCTTCCCGGGCCCCGGTGGCGAAGCACCGAAGGCCTACGCCTGGTAGGATCCTCTCTCAACCGGGTGCCCGTGTCCAATCAGTGGCCACGGGCGCCCGGTCATCTCAAGGAGCACTCAATGATCGCTGGACTTCAGAACTTGTGGAACGAGCAGGCTGTGACTGGTGGTCCGGATGATCAGACCGCGACCATTGAACCCTATCTGGTAGATACGCGTACGCCCAAAGGTTGTGTTGTCGTCTGCCCGGGCGGCGGGTATCAGAACCTTGCGCCGCATGAGGCGGAACCGGTGGCAAAGCTCTTCAATGCTGCAGGACTTCACGCCTGCATCCTGCGATATCGCCGCGCGCCGCACCCCTATCCGGTGCCGCTTACCGATGGAATACGAGCCATCCGTTACGTACGTGCCCACGCAAAGCAGTGGCGCATCGATCCTGAACGCATCGCCATGCTCGGATTTTCAGCGGGCGGCCATCTGGTTTCGACAGTTTCAACGCAGTTCGGCAGGAAGTTCTATAGCCCGGCTGATGCTATCGACGCTGAGTCCGCCCGACCGGATGCGGCGATCCTCTGTTACCCGGTCATTTCGCTGCTTCCGCCCTACGCACACGAAGGCTCGCGCACCAACCTTCTGGGTGATGCGGATACCCCCGCGCTGCGCCGCAGGCTCTCGAACGAAAAGCAGATAACAGCTGCCACGCCGCCGACGTTTCTCTGGCACACCGCAGACGACGCCGCGGTCCCGGTGCAAAACAGTCTTGCATATGCAAAGGCTCTCCAGGAGCATGGTGTGCCATTTGAGATGCACATCTACCCCCACGGAACCCATGGGCTCGGTCTGGCTGAGAAGGATACGCATGTGGGAAGCTGGACCTCGTCGTGCCTGAGCTGGCTGCGGAGCCTTGGCTATTGAAGTGTGAGAATTCTAAGCGAACGCGTTATTCGTCGTTCGCTTTCTCGGAGTCTTCATCCTCTTCTCCCGACTCAACTTCCGCATCATCTACCATTCCGGCCGGATTCAGGTATTCGAGATAGAGGTTATCCTCGGCAGGCTTATCGTCGTCACCCTTGTTCTGTCTCTTCTGGCGTTTCGCTTCCTGCTTTGCCTTTCTATCGAGCTCCCGGCGTCTCTTGTCGGGTTTGTACGAGTTTTTTCCCATTGGCCCTCCCGCTTCTACAAGTATTACCGGTACTTCCCGCATGGAGCGACGCACTGGTGTGAGAGATTATACCCTTTTTTTTGGCGGATGTGCGAGGCGCACGGCCACAGTCTGGCTACCGGCCTGCGGCGTTTATCATCTCGACCAGGCCACTGAAATCACTTGCGATCTTCATCCGATCAAGCTGCTCAGAAACCGCACCACGAGCGACGGATAGTCCTTCACGTGCTCCGTGAGTCGGCGGAGCCCACCCACATCCGAGTTATACATGTGATTCAGCGTACCAAACAGCGAGCCGTGGTAGGATCCGTTTTCACTGTTCCGGTCCGCCTCGGTCAGCCGCAACTCCAGGCGAAAGAGTTCCCTGTTGACATGTGCATTGTACGAGGCAAACAGAGAGAGAACTTACTTCATCGTAACATCCTTCTTCATGCACCCGCTGAGCGGGCGATTTCCGCCGCAACCAGTCGAAGCGGTCCCTGATTCCACACCTGGGCTTCAATGTATGCACCGACATTCTCCGGTAGTAGCACGTTCCACTCAAGCTCCGGAAGTCCCCGTTCGCGAACGAGCGACACTACCTCGGTTCTGGTGAATACGATACCGTGCAACTCCTCGATATAGTAGGGAGCCGGTTTCTCGGTGCCCAGCCAGTGTGAAACCATGCTGTCGGGAAACGTGAAGCTGACATCCCCTTCGGCGAACCGGGAGAGCGGGATGCGGACTTCCGCGTGAAGCGAACGATCCGGACTGTGGTGGACGATCCATGGTGATTCGCGGAACACCATCGTGACAGGATAGGGCTCAAGCGGCTCACCACCCTTCGCGATGAATGCATCGCGTACCCATCCTTCGGTCCGTCGCCTATCTGCAAGATAGCCGACGGGATCCCTGAAACGTTCATACAGAATCGAACCCCGGAACCGTTCGTAGAGATCTGCCATTAACGGCAGTGCCACCTCGTCCGGCAGTGCCGACAGGCTTCGAAACGGCTCGCATCCGAGCGTGTAGTAGTGCGTCAGATACTCTTCTGCATACATCTTCGGCGGATCCTTCCTCATTGTACGGCTACACGCTTCTGCGCTCAAGATGGAATCTGCCGCCTCGCGCCGGTCAATCGTTGGCACGCTCGCCGCAGAACTGGTATAGTCTCCCGGTAAGTCCAGGTAAACGGGAAGCGAACATGGAACACCCAGGCAGAAAGATTCGTGTAGCAATCATTTTCGGCGGCCGTTCTGCCGAACACGAAGTGTCACTCCAGTCGGCAAAGAACGTGCTTGCATCACTCGACAGCGAAAAATACGAACCGGTGCTCATCGGAATCGATCGGCAGGGACGGTGGTATCTGAATCAGCACTCAATGGGCCTGCTGAACGACGCGGATCCGAGACTGATTCAGTTGAACCGGGACGGGACCGAGATTGCGCTTGCCGCTTCAGGGGATAGCCGCAGACTTGTCGCACTGAACAACCAGGCGCAATTGCCGGAAATCGATGTAATCTTCCCGGTTCTCCATGGCCCATATGGAGAAGATGGGACGGTGCAGGGGCTCGCAAAACTGGCGAATCTGCCCTGCGTTGGCCCGGGCGTACTCGGTTCGGCAGTATCGATGGACAAGGACGTAATGAAGAGGCTGCTGCGGGATGCAGAAATACCGATCGCCGATTTCCTCGTCTTCAAAAAGAACGCCGTCCCCGCAGACGCATTCAGTTCGAGTGAAGCCCGGCTCGGGCTTCCACTGTTCGTAAAGCCTGCAAACCTCGGATCTTCGGTCGGCATCTCCCGCGCTTCGAACAGGCAGGAGTTTGACGAAGCATTGCGACTCGCGTTTGAGTATGACACGAAAGTTGTGGTAGAAGAGGCAATCACGGGCCGGGAAATTGAAGTTTCAGTCATAGGAAATCACAATCCGCGCGCCTCAGTTCCAGGAGAAGTCGTTGCAGAGGGCGGATTCTACTCCTATCGCGCAAAGTACATCGACGAACATGGGGCTGTGCTCTCGATTCCGGCCCATCTTGACGCTGAGCAGACCGAGCGGGTGCAGCGGACTGCGCTGCGCGCGTACTCGGTTCTCTGTTGCACGGGAATGAGTCGAGTCGACATGTTTCTGAAAACCGACGGAACGGTGCTCGTCAATGAGCTCAACACGATCCCCGGATTTACACGGATCAGCATGTATCCGAAGCTCTGGGAGGCAGGCGGCACAAGCTATACCGAGCTTGTCGACGAATTGATCCAGCTTGCAATCAGTGAGTTTGAAGAGCGCAGCAACCTGAAGACCACTCCCGACTGAGCGTGGTCCGTGCGCCAGGCTGGATAGCCGCCCGCCGGTTGCTGTGGTGACTGCCGCCTGCTACAGTGACCGGGTGATACAGACACGTCACCGTTGCCACTGCAGCGACGCTCGCGACCTCTCGATGGTGCAGGATGAGAGCGTCCACCTCGTAGTCACCTCGCCTCCCTACCCGATGATCGCAATGTGGGACTCCCAGTTCTCGGCGATGGATGCCCAAATCGGTCGCGCACTCTCTGACGGTGATGCGCGTGCCGCGTTCGAAGGCATGCACGCCATTCTCGATGCTGTGTGGGCTGAGTGCTTCAGAGTGCTTGTGCCCGGCGGTTTCGCCTGCATCAACATTGGTGATGCAACCCGCTCGATCGGCGACGAGTTTCAGTTGTTCACGAATCACAGCCGCATCACCGGGTCGTGTGAACGTCTCGGTTACCGCAGTCTTCCGGCAATCGTATGGCGAAAGACGACGAATGCCCCGAACAAGTTCATGGGTTCAGGAATGCTTCCCGCAGGTGCCTACGTCACGCTGGAACATGAGTACGTGCTGGTGTTTCGCAAGGGAGACAAGCGGGAGTTCGCATCCGGCTCCGAACGGGAACGGAGGATGCGCAGCGCATACTTCTGGGAGGAGCGCAATTCCTGGTTTTCCGATCTCTGGGAGATGGGAGGCGCGCGACAGGACCGTTCGCGCCGGGCAGACGGCGATTCCGGCGATGCTCCGTCCGGCGCATCCCGGCGGCGCAGCGCAGCATTTCCGCTCCTACTTGCACAGCGGCTCATCCTCATGTATTCGCTGCAGGGGGATGTGGTGATCGATCCGTTCTGCGGCACCGGAACTACGCAGCGTGCGGCGCTCGGTTCGGCACGCAACTCCATCGGTGTCGATTCGGAGCCGGAGCTCGTGTCTGAAGCACGCTCCCGCCTTCTTGGCTGCAGGGATGAATCGAATCGGCTGACGGCTGCCCGGCTCGCTGATCACGAGCAGTTTGTCAGCCGCAGCGTGGAGAAGGGGGCACTCCTCAAGCACGGCAACCTCGTTCACGGTTTTCGGGTAAAGACGCTGCAGGAGATCGGTGCGGAGTTCCTGCGGGTAGCCGACATTGAAGATGGCGAAGATATCACTGCCTTCCATGAGGTATGGCCGGCGAAAGGCGAAGGGCTGCAAACTTGACAATGTGCCGCAAAGGTGAGAACTTCGGCACATGATCTTGCGCAGAATTGAAAACCCGGAGCTCGTCGATCATTTCGAGCGGATCCTGACCGACGGGACCGATCTCTTCCTTTTTTCCCGCGGAACCTTCCGCGCAGCGATTCTCCACGGCACGCGACTGGTAAACCAGATGCGTGCAAACCACGAGCTCGGCATACTCGAGACGCTCATCCTCGGTCATGCGTACATGGCCTCCGCGCTGATGGCGACCACACTGAAAGGCGGCGACCGCATCGGCATTCACCTGCGCTGCGATGGCCCGGTCGCAGGCGTCCACGTCGAAAGTACCGCACGCGGTCAGGTGCGCGGCTATCTGGACAATTCGGCAATTCCGCTTGAGCGGCCCCTTGATTCGTTCGATACCGCTCCGTTCATCGGAAACGGGATTCTGAGCGTCACCCGGTACATGGAGAACTCGACCCAGCCGTTCACCGGGCAGATCGAACTGAAGTACGGTAATATTGCCCAGGACCTTACGCGTTACTACGCAGTGTCCGAGCAGACTCCAACATCCATTACACTGAGTATTCATTTCGACAGTCAGGGCCTCGTAACCGGTGCGGGCGGGCTGCTTGTGCAGGGTCTTCCCGCCCGTACGCTCCTGTATGGAGCTGACGATGCGAAAGAGGATCAGATTCGCCTCGAAGCGTACGATGAGACAGTAGCGCGCATGGAGAAGACGGTGCAGACACTCCCGTCGATCGGCAGCCTGTTTGCCGAGGGCCGCTCCCCAAGTGAGGTTATTCATTCGCACTTTGCGCAGTTCGATCCGGACGTCATAGGTACACGTCCGCTCGAGTTTGCCTGCAACTGTACCAGGGATCGTTTCAGACGTTTCATCGGTTCACTGCCCGCAGCCGAGCTCGACGACATTGTGCACAATGGGCCGTTTCCGCTTCACATTACCTGTCATAACTGCAACAGCGTGTATGCGTTCCGCGAGGAAGAGATCCGGGCCATCCACGCCGATTGACAGTACAAAATGAAGGAGGAGATGCCATGGAACCTGCACTCCGCCCATCCGAAGTTCGCGTGCTCGGCACCCTGATCGAAAAGGCGATGAGCACGCCGGAGTACTACCCGCTTTCGCTGAACGCACTGCGCAATGGATGCAATCAGAAAAACAACAGAGCACCGGTGAGCGACTACGACGAACAGACAATCTCGGATGCGCTCATGACGCTTGCACGCAAACAACTCGCTGCGGTTGTTCACGACGGCAGAGTTGAGAAATACCGGCACCGATTCAGCGATTCGTACGCGATCACGCAGAAGCAGCTTGCTTTGCTGTGTGAGCTTTTCCTCCGCGGTCCGCAGACCGTCGGCGAACTGCACACCCGTGTGCGACGACTCGTCCAGTTCAATTCACTCGAAGAGGTGGCCGGTACGCTCGATGAGCTTGCCCACACCGCCTCAGGCGAGATGATCCGGCGGCTCGAACGTCGGTCGGGACAGAAGGATAACCGCTACATGCATCTATTCAGTCCGGATCTTCTGAAGAGCGCCGAAAGCAGTGACCCTGGAATCGAGTCCGCAACGGAGGTTCGCCACTCTGAACACGAAGGGAATCACGCGGTACTCCTGAAGCACAGCGACGATGAGCGGCTGAACCTCCTTGTTCAGGAGGTGGCATCATTGAAACGTGATATAGCAATTCTGAATGAGAGATTGGACGGACTCAGCCGGCAACTTACCGAACACCGGCACTGACAAAAAAAGGGCGGCCGGTCGGCCGCCCCAATCTACTCTATCGCTGGAACTACAGCTGCGGGCATGTTCAGGATCTGTCTGACTTCCTGGCCGCCAAGTTCCTCTTTTTCAAGAAGCTTTTCTGCGACGGCAAGCAACCCGTCGCGATTCTCTTTCAACAGACTGAACGCTGTCGCGTACGCCTTGTCGAGGATCGCGCGGATTTCGTTGTCGATATCCTTTGCAGTCTGATCCGAATACTCCCGTGACCGCCCCAGTTGTTCGCCGAGGAAGATGTCGTGCTGCTCTGCGCCGAGGGCAATGTGCCCGAGCTTTTCGCTCATTCCCCAGTCGAGCACCATCTTGCGAGCAAGCTTTGTGGCCTCTTTCAGATCGTTTTCCGAGCCGCTGGTTACGCTTCCGAGCAGGAGACTCTCCGCGGCACGGCCACCCATCATTACCGCGATCCGCTCTTCAATGTACTGCTGGCTGTAGAGATAGCGGTCGCGTTCGGCCATCTGCTGCGTCACGCCCATCGAAAAGTCTCTGGGTATTATCGAAACCTTGTGCACCGGGTCTGACGTGAGAAGCAGACAGGCGGTGACGGCGTGGCCGGACTCGTGATAGGAGACCAGTCGTTTCTCCTCGTCGGTCAGATCGAGATTCCGCCGCTCGAGTCCCATCAGAATCTTATCGCGCGCCATATTCACATCGTTGTTGTCGATGGTGGACTTGTTCTTTCGGGCAGCAAGCAGGGCGCCTTCGTTCAATAAGTTGCGCAGATCCGCTCCGCTGAAACCGGCCGTGTTCCTTGCCAGATCACGCATATCGAACGCCGCATCAAGTGGCTTCTTGCGGGCGTGAACCTGCAGAATCGCGAGCCGATCCTCGAGCGTAGGAAGCCCGACGGTGATGCGCCTGTCGAACCGGCCGGGCCGCAGGAGCGCAGGGTCGAGGATGTCAGGCCGGTTTGTAGCGGCAATGACGATAGTCGTATCGAACTGCTCGAAACCGTCCATCTCCGAGAGCATCTGGTTCAGCGTCTGCTCACGTTCGTCGTGTCCGCCGCCGAGACCCGCACCGCGGTGACGCCCCACGCTGTCCAGCTCATCGATAAAGATGAGGGCCGGGGCATGCTTCTTTGCTTCCTGGAAGAGGCTGCGCACCCGAGCTGCGCCGACTCCGACGAACATCTCCATGAAGTCTGATCCGCTGATGCTGTAGAACGGCACATCCGCTTCCCCGGCGATTGCGCGGGCCAGCAAGGTCTTTCCGGTGCCCGGAGGTCCCACCAGCAGTATACCGCGAGGAGTCGTCGCGCCGAGCTTGTGATACTTCGTCGCATCCTTCAGATAGTCCACGATCTCGGTGACCTCTTCCTTGGCGCCCCGAAGTCCGGCAACATCGTCAAAGGTAATACGCTTGTCATCCCGCTTGTAAAGCTTCGCCTTGCTCTGGCCGACTGAGAAGATGTTCTGGCGCTGAGCCTTCATATTCTGGAAGATGATATAACCAATCCAGATGAAGATGATGAACGGTACGACATTGAGAATGACGCTCAGAATTGAAAAATCCTGCGGTGGTTTTGTACTTATTTCCACGCCCTGCTTTTCGAGAAGCGGCAACAACGCCGAGTCACCGATTGGCGGAAGGTAGGTCATAAATGTCGTAGTGGAAATATCGTTGCCGTTCGGCAGCGGTACCTTGGTTTGCGCCTTGAAGGTGCCCTGAACTTCCTGGCCGGAAAACAACACCTGGCTGATATTGCCTCGCGTCAGCTCGTGACGGAATTGCGTGTAGCTGACGGTCGGCCGTGTGTTTGAACCGGCAAACATGCTCCACAATGCGGGGATGAGGAATGCGGCAATTACAATGACGATGAGGATCTTCCAGAAACCCCGTCCATTCATGTTCATTCGCTGGGGGGAGTCGTTGTTGTTCTTGTCGTTCTGGTCGTTGAACGGGTTGAAGTCCATCTTATCTTTCATGACCTCTACAAAATAGTAACGAAACCCCCAAAAGACAAATTGACGGGTCGCTCGCCGTCTCGCACATACTCTCCTCCTTCCCTATGAGATCCGAGCTCGAATACGTTCGATCAGCCTGCGGGCAGCCTCTTCTCCGCGGGCAATCGCCACATCATGCTTTTTCAGACTGTAATAGCCAAGGTCGCGCAGATCCGGCTCGATAACGACGTCCGCCGCCCTCAGTGTGGTTTCGGTGTTCTTTGAAACCATCAGATTAAAGCTGTAGAAAAGCATATCAATAACATTCTCTGGTTTCCCATTCTTCTTTCGATCACTGTTCAGATTCACCGCAATCACGACATCCGCACCCATAGCCCGGACTACATCCGCGGGAACGCTGTTGAGCACCCCGCCGTCGACGAGCATCCTGCCGTCAATTTCGGTCGGCGTGAAGATGCCGGGAATGCTGCAGCTCGCCCGGACCGCCGGTGCAACAGCACCATGTTCGAGCACCACGACCTCACCCTGCGAAATATCTACCGCGACCGCGCTGAACGGCAGCTTCAGGTCGGCGAATGTGCTGCTCTTCAGAACGCTGTTCAGCGTCTGCTCGAGCTTTTCGCTGCTGACCAGACCGTTTGTCGGCCAGATCGGCTTTGCCAGCTGTCCCCAGTTCACGTCCTTTGTGAACGATGCTATCTCCTGCCAGCGGAAGCCCGCGCAGTAGAGCGATCCGACCAGGCTGCCGACGCTGGTTCCGGCAACCATGTGCACCGGTATGTTCTCCTCTTCGAGAACCTTCAGCACCCCGATATGAGCAAAGCCACGCGCGGCGCCCCCTCCGAGTGCAAGACCGATGCGAATGCTGTGTCCGGTATGATCTACGTCATTCATGTACAGGCAAAGCATACTCACTTTCCCGAGTCCCGGATACCGCGTTTTCTGCAAGACTGCCCGATAACTTCATTATCGATATTCAGACGACCTTTGACAAGGTTTGATGCGCTCCCTATGCTTGCTTGATATGGTTGAACCGGATCGGCTGTTCAGACTCTTTCTTGCAGTGGAAACACCACCGCAGATACGGAACAGGCTGGTGATGCTTCAGCATTCGATTGGACGACTCGAGCATTCGAACGTGTTCCGGTGGATCGGTGAAGAAAACTTCCACATTACCCTTCATTTCCTGGGAAATACCGCCGGGGCAGCGGTTCCGCAGATAACGGACGCTATTTCGCGCACCTGTTCGCAAACACAGCCGTTTCAGCTCACGACGTCCGGGTTAGGGTTCTTCCCGGACAACCGTCGGCCGCGAGTTCTCTGGTCCGGCGTCACGGATGCTTCCGGTCTATTCGGCCGGCTCTACAGAACGCTCTCCGAAGAGCTGGCCGACTGCTGCAAAGTGTGGAACGTGCCGCTTCGCACCAGTCAGCACTTTCATCCGCACGTGACACTTGCGTACGTGCGCAACAATGCGGTACGTGAACAGGTGAAGCATGCGGTTACGCAGGTACTCGAGATGCCGACGGAGGACAGCTCCGCGTTTGTCGCCCGAGACGTAGTGCTCGTCCACAGCACGCTCACAAAATCGGGTTCGGTGTATCGAGTTCTCGGGCGCGCCGAGTTTGATGGGTCCGGTCGCCAGAGCGGAGATGGTTGACAGCAGAAACGATGGAACGTATTATTGGCGTGACTTTGGAATTGCGTGGCTCAAACGCGGTTCGTGATTAATGCAAGAAAGGGCCTGTGCCGTTGGCATGGGCCCTTTTATTTCAGGGAACAAATCGCTTCAGTACGACCACGCCGTTGTGACCGCCAAATCCCAGCGAGTTCGACATTGTCACGTCGATCTTTCCTTTCACCCCAGTATTCGGGACGTAGTCAAGATCACATTTTGGATCCGGATTTTCGAAATTGATAGTCGGCGGAAAGAACTGCTGCTCGATTGCCTTGACGCACACTATTGCTTCAATGCCGCCGGCCGCACCGATGCAGTGGCCGGTCATCGATTTGGTGGATGAGACTTTCAGCCGATACGCGTGATCACCAAACGTCCGTTTGATGGCCGCCGTTTCAATCGGATCGTTCATCGGGGTCGATGTACCGTGGGCGTTCACGTAGTCTACTGCTTCCGGTTTCAGATCGGCATCCGCGAGCGCCATCTGCATTGCGCGGGCGGCGCCACGACCCTCCGGGTGCGGTGCGGTCAGATGAATTGCGTCGCATGTTGCACCGTAGCCTGCAACCTCGGCGTAGATGTGGGCGCCGCGCGCATTTGCGTGCTCGAGCGTTTCAAGCACCAGCATGCCTGCGCCTTCACCGAGAAGGAACCCGTCGCGGTCGCGGTCGAACGGACGACTCGCCCTCTGCGGATCGTCGTTGCGGGTGGTGAGTGCCTGCAGCACGCAGAATCCCATAACGCCCATTTTTACAATCGCAGATTCGACGCCGCCTGCGATTATGACGTCGTGTGAGCCGTTTCGCAGCCACATGAGCGCGCTGCCGATTGCATCGGTTCCCGATGAACAGGCAGTTGTGATGTTCAGACACACGCCCTGTGCATTCAACTGGATGGCGATGTTGCCCGGACCAATGTTCGGGATCATTTTCGGGATCGTCATTGGCGGAACGCGATGTGGGCCGACGAGAAAGAGCTTCTCGTATGATGTTTCAAGGCTGTCAAAGCCTCCGATTCCGCAACCGGTAATTACACCCAGCCGCTCCGGATCTACATCACCCGGAACAAGCTTTGCGTCGTTCATCGCCTCTATCGCAGCCGCGACCGCGAACTGCGAGAAGACGTCCATCTTGCGCGCCTCTTTCCCGTCCATAACCGATCGCGGGTCGAAGTCCTTGACCTCCGCCGCGATACGCGTTGGATAGTCGGTAGCATCGAAGTGAGTAATTGGCCCACCCCCGCTGCGGCCCTGTTCTATACCGGACCAGAACTCCGCAACATTGTTTCCAATAGGGCTCACTATCCCCATGCCGGTAACTACGACCCGATGTGCCATGTTCGAACCTTCCTACATCCCCATTCCGCCGGTGATCTGCAGCACCTGGCCGGTCATATATGAGGAAAGTTCCGATGCGAGAAAAACAATCGCATTCGCAACTTCCGACGGCTCACCAATCCGGCCGAGCGGGATCTGAGCGGTCAATTGCGAACGCTGTTCGTCATTGAGCGCCTGTGTCATTTTCGTGTTGATGAAGCCGGGCGCTACCGCGTTTACGCGAACGCCGCGACCCGCAACCTCGCGAGCAAGGCTCTTTGTGAAGCCGATGAGGCCCGCCTTGGATGCCGAGTAGTTTGTCTGTCCGCCATTTCCGATGATCCCGACTATCGACGCGACGTTAATGATCGCACCGGACCGCTGTCTGATCATTTCTCGGGACACAACCTTGGAGATGTAGAACGCACTGGTAAGGTTGACTGTCAGAACGTCGGCCCAGTCCTTTGCGGACATCCGGAAAATGAGACCGTCCCGCGTAATTCCGGCATTGTTGACCAGGATATCCAGGCCGCCACTCTCCTTCAGAATGCCTTCCACCGTGGAAGTGATCTGTGCCTCATCGGCAACGTTTCCCTCGCGAAACGCCACCGTTGCACCGGTAGATTTCGCAATTTCCTGGTACTCCGCGAGAGATTCGCCTTCGGCAAGATCGATGTAGTAGATCGACGCACCGTTGTGCAAAAATGCAAGCACGATTTCGCGCCCGATACCGCGGGAACCGCCGGTTACAAGCGCTTTCTTCCCTTTCAGAAGCATCCGTTACTCCTTCATACTATTCATGCTGCGCTGTCGTGTTCGACCAGTCGAAGCTGAATGTGCTGTCTGCTATGTCTGACGCAACGTCGGTCGGCGACCGACGTTGTAGTGAAAGTATATTCAGAACCCCGACGAGGATCAACACTGCAACGCGATTGCCGACAAAAAAAGCAACAATTGGCAACCAACTGCACCGAATCGAGCGCCTTGACTGTCACCGTTGTCGGCTTGTGGTTCGGCCCGGGACGGGCTATCATTGCACTCCAGATGGAACGACGAAATACCAATGTAATGATCGGCGTGGCGATAGTGCTCCTCTTCGTGTTCGTGATTGACCCGTTTGGTCTGTTCAAGCCGAAGCAGACAGTCGCAGCGCCCAAGGCAACAGTCAGCGAACTCACTTCGCTGAAGAGCGCATACGCACAGGATGCTCATCCCGCATCGCAGTATGTTGTCGGACTGTTCAAGTCACACGAGATCGTTATGGTTGGAGAGCTCGGACGGATCAGCCAGCAGGTGGATTTCGTCGCTTCGCTCATTCCCGACCTGTACAAAGCGGGAGTAAGCAACCTCGGCACTGAGTACGCTCTTGCGTCCGATCAGAAGCAGATCGACCGCGTGCTGACAGCTTCAACCTACGATGCGAAGGCGGTAGATCAGATCCTGTTCGATCGTATGGTGATCTGGGGCTTCAAGGAGTACGCAGACCTTTTCCACGCCGCGTGGCAGTTCAACCAGACGCTCCCGAAGGGAGAAAAACCGTTCAGAATTGTCGGCCTTTCGGTAACGCAGGAGTATCAGTACCTGAAGAGTCAGAAGGATGCAACAGATCCTGAAGTCGTAAAAAAGGTGATGGCGAATGGAATTCCTGACGTCTTCATGGCGCAGGTGATCCAGAAGGAGTTTATCGACCGCGGCGAAAAGGCACTGGTCTATATGAGCTTCGATCACGTGTTCACTACCTACCGAAACAAGCAATACACGGATCGGGGAAAGACCGCGGGCATCACGAATACCGAGCGAACCGGCAACATCGTCTATGACAGGATCGGTACGAAGGCGTTTTCGGTTTGCCTGCATTCACCGTGGTCCGAACCGAACGGCCTTGGTTATCCGGTTGGAGGTGCAATCGACGCGCTCATCAAGACGTTACTCGCAGGCTCGCAGAGTGCGGGGTTCACACTCGCCGGGACTGCGTTTGGAAACCTGCCGGTGAAGAATCCGCTCTACGCAACAGGCGAACCGAATCTGACGCTTGCCGGCATGTTCAACGGATACGTCATACTCGGTCCCATATCTGAGTACAAGGCGGTCACACCGATACCGGACTTCATAAATGAGGCGAATCTCGCAACCGCCATAACCTACTTCCCCGGACCGAATATTCCTTCAACGACCACGGCGCAGGATCTGAACAACTTTATCGCCAACATGAGCAAGAACATGGATGTCATGCTGAAGCGATTCAAGTAAAAGAGG
>DATKUC010000246.1:0-12917 GCA_035530835.1 Spirochaetia bacterium | reverse complement strand
CTTCGGCGATATTGCGGCACAGGATCCTCCGACACTGGCAGTTGCCGCTGAGGAACTGCTTGCCGCAACGAGCGAAGCAACCGGCGGAGACAATTCGCTTGCGGGGGTAGTACTCGGAGGTTTCAGTCAGGGAGCAATGGTTGCGACCGAGGCGGTGCTTCGCGGCACCGGAACACCTGATGGACTGGTTGTACTCTCCGGCAATCCGGTAGCGTTTGTGAGATGGAAAGAGCTCGCCGGTTCCTACCAGAAAAGGCACGAAGGGCGATCCGTGCGCTACTTTCAGAGTCATGGCACGAGCGATCCACTGCTGAGCTATCAGAGTGCGCGAAATCTGAACGAAATATTGACCGGCGCCGGGTTTATCGGCGAGTTCCACCACTTCCCCGGAGGCCACTGGATCCCCAACGAGGTGATCTGGCCGCTCTCCGAGTTTCTGCTGAGTATGTAATCACACACCTGGAGTCAAGAGCACAATGGACAAGACACTTATATTCCTGCACGGATTCGGTGTGCGGGGGCGGTTCTGGAATGGTTTCACCGATTACTTTGCAACGCCTGCGGGAGGATCGTTCACACGGATTGTTGCGCCAGACCTGCAGACGACCGATATCAACACCCTCGTCGAAACGACGACTGAGCTGGTTCAGTCTGAGGCGGAGCGCAACGGCGGAGTCTGCCTCGTCGGTCACAGCCTCGGTGGAGCCGTAGCCGCGGTTGTCGCATCCCGACTCGGCGACGATCTGGTGCGTCGGCTCGTCTGCATTTCGTCGCCATTCGGTACGAACCGTTCACGGCTCACGGGGGTCATCCGGCTCCTGATCCGTCATCACCTGATACCGGAGTTCGCCATCCGGTCGCGGTTCTATTCGAAGCAGACACCGAAGGAGATCCAGAAACGGATGTTCAGCGAAGTCGTGGCGGAGACGCCGGCGCTGCTCGATGCGGTGCTTGCCGAAACGCAGTTCCACACGACGGTGCTGACTCATCGGTTATCGCAGCCCTCCCTGGTCATGGCGAGCGAGGCGGACAAGGTTGTGCCGGTTGCACAATCGAAGGCGCTCGCCGGCGCAATTGGTGCCGAGCTTTCGATCTTTACCGCCTCGGAACGGGTTGCACATGACGATATGATCGCCGCGCCCGCGGTCCGCATTCGCGCCCAGCAGATCCTCGGCGACTTTCTCCGGAGGCGGCAGGCATGAAACAGACAATGGTCGATCGAATCGCAAAAGAGACTGATATCGGACGTCAGGCGGTTACTGCAACAATCGGCCTGCTCGACGAACGGGCAACCGTTCCATTTATCGCGCGGTACCGCAAGGAGCGGACCGGCGGCCTCGACGAAGTCGCAATAATTGCGATCCGCGACACATACGAACGTCTGCAGGAGCTCGACAAGAGGCGGGAAGCGGTACTCTCATCTCTTCGCGAACAGGGCGTGCTCAGTATAGCACTCGAAAAGGCTGTGCAGACGGCGCCGACGCTTGCGGCAGTCGAGGATCTCTACCTGCCCTACCGGCCGAAGAAGCGAACGCGCTCGACCATGGCGCAGGAGAAGGGGCTTGGGCCGCTCGCCGACCTCCTGCTCGCCCAGGGAGGCGATGACCCGCAGCTGCTTGCCGCACAGTTCGTGAAACCCGAACTCGGCGTCTCCACACCGTCCGAGGCCATCGCCGGCGCGCTCGATATCGTTGCCGAGCGCATATCCGAAAACGGCGAGCTGCGCATGAGCCTCAGGCGATACTTTGCAACGGATGCGCAGCTGCGATCGAAGCGGGCGCCGGTAAGGGCAGCGGCGAAGGGTGCGGACACCGAGGCCGCGGCGGCAAAGTACCGTGACTATTTCGACTGGTCCGAACCAGCTGCCCGGGCACCTTCTCACCGGATCCTTGCGGTCTTTCGGGGACAGAACGAAAAGGTACTCTCCTGCCACGCGACTCCGTCGGCCGAGCCCGCGGTCGACATGGTAGTGCGAAAGATCGTACGCCGCGGTCCTGCAGCGCAGCTTCTCACTCAGGCGTGTGAAGATTCCTACAAGAGGTTGATAGAACCGGCGCTCGAAAACGAGCTCATGAGTGAGCTCAAGAAGAGAGCCGATCACGAAGCTGTCAGAGTTTTCGCGGCAAACCTGCGGGAACTGCTGATGGCCTCCCCACTCGGCGGCCGCGCGGTCCTCGCCGTAGATCCGGGGTTTCGCACCGGGTGTAAACTCGCATGCCTCGACGCCCGTGGCAATCTCCTTCACTCCGAGCCGGTCTACGCCCTGGAGCCGCACCGGAAAACTGAGGAGGCCACGCGCACTATTCGGGCACTGGTGAAGAAATACGCTCCCTACGCTGTTGCCATAGGAAACGGAACCGGAGGCCGGGAGATGTTCGCGTTCTGCAAGGAACTTGGCCTTACGCGCACCGAGGGCGGAGAGGAAACTGCAGTCGTCATAACGATGGTAAATGAGAGCGGTGCCTCGGTATACTCAGCCTCGGATGTTGCCCGCGCGGAGTTTCCCGATCAGGACGTCACGGTTCGCGGCGCGGTATCCATCGGTCGACGACTCATGGACCCGCTCGCGGAACTTGTCAAAATCGACCCCAAATCGATCGGTGTGGGACAGTACCAGCACGATGTGGACCAGAAGCTGCTCAAGGCGGCGCTCGACGACGTCGTTTCAAGCTGTGTGAACTCTGTCGGTGTCGAGCTCAATACGGCAAGCGTGCAGCTTCTATCCGCCGTGTCCGGATTGAACGAACGGCTCGCCCAGCGCGTAGTGGAATACCGCACGGGCCATAACGGCTTTGCGAGCAGGGAGGAACTCTCCGAAGTTTCAGGCATCGGCCCCCGGGTGTTCGAACAGTGTGCAGGCTTTCTTCGCATCAGGGACGGTCGTAATCCGCTTGATGCGAGCGCAGTGCACCCGGAATCCTACCCGGTGGTCGAAGCGATAGCGAAGGATGCCGGATGCACGCCCGCAGAGTTGCTCCAAAAACCGGATCTGCGCGCTGCCGTCAGGATCGAACGATACGTGTCCGAGACTGTCGGACTTCCGACACTGCAGGATATCCTTGCGGAGCTCGAAAAACCGGGTCGGGACCCGCGAAGCGAGTTCTCAACCGTAGCGTTTGCTGATGACATCAGGAGCATCGACGATCTGAAAGAGGGGATGCGGCTTCCGGGTGTGATTACAAACGTCGCGGCATTCGGCGCGTTCGTCGACATCGGAGTGCACCAGGACGGCCTGGTGCATATCAGTGAACTCGCGGACCGATTCGTACAGAATCCGGCGGAGATCGTGCACGTCGGGCAGCAGGTCATGGTGACTGTGGTTCGTGTCGAGAAAGAGCGCAGACGGATCGGGCTCTCGATGAAGAACGGAGACCGATCGGTGACAGTCTGATCGAAAGCGCGCTATACTCAGGCTACACATGCTGAACTTTGAAACCTGGATCAACGCATTTCTTGCACTCTTCGCCGTGCTCAATCCCATTGGCAACATCCCGATTTTTGCCGAGTTCACCGATGGTCTTGACCGGTCGACACGGGGAAAACTGTTCAACATTGCAACAGTTACCGGATTCGTCACGCTGACCATACTTACGCTGACCGGCAAGTGGGTAATGAGTGTTGTCTTTCAAATTAATATTGTTGAATTTAGAATTGCGGGCGGATTGCTCCTTACTATCCTTGCGATGAAGTACATCATCTTTCCATCACACGAACACCTGCCCGAACGGGGAGAGAGCATTCTGCAGCTTGGCGTTGTTCCCATGGCAGTCCCCCTGCTCGTGGGCCCCGGCTCAATCGTCACTTCGATCCTCATCCTCGACCGGGACGGCGCGCTCATCGCATTTTCAGCGATTGTCGCGGTCTTTATCGTCGTCTGGTTGCTCCTCCTCGCATCACCGGCGATCAACCGCTTCCTCGGCACTGTCGGAAAACTCGTCGTTTCACGAATCCTGTGGATTTTCATAGCCGCAATCGGAGTGCACTTCCTGATCTCGGGAATCAAGGAGGCGTTCCACATTGCCGGGTGAGCCTGAACGTATGCAGCAGGCGCAGCTTCCGACTGTTCCGTTCATCTACAGCGATGAGTACCTGGTTGTCATCGACAAGCCTGCCGGCCTTCTGGTACACCCGCACTCATTCGACTGGCGGTCGCCGACCTGCATCAGCATTG
The DNA here is from genome assembly GCA_035530835.1 of Spirochaetia bacterium. GTDB lineage: Bacteria > Spirochaetota > Spirochaetia > DSM-27196 > DATKUC01 > DATKUC01. The sequence goes on along the minus strand of DATKUC010000246.1, from coordinate 8,746 downwards.
TAGAGCGAATCACCGGCAGGCGGGTATACACGGTGCACCGTCTGGACCGTGGCACTTCCGGCCTCGTCATCCTCGCCCTCGATCCGGTCACGGCAACCGCTCTTTCGATCGCATTTCGTGAACGGCGCATTCACAAGGAATACCTCGCGCTGGTGCGTGGTTTCATCGGTGAGTCAGGCAGGATAGACAGCCCGATCAGCCGGCGTCCCGGAAAGCCGGAGGCGCCAGCGCTTACGCTGTACGAACCGCTCGCGCAGGTCGAGCTGCCTGTTCCCATCGGCCCCCATCCGAGCGCACGGTACACACTGCTGTCGCTCGAGCTCGCGACCGGCCGCTCGCATCAGGCGCGCCGGCACCTTCATCGGATAAACCACCCGGTGATCGGAGATAAACAGCACGGAGATCGCGATCACAATCGCTACTACGCGGACAGATTCGGACGGGAGTTGCTCTTTCTGCGAGCAATGGGGATCCAGTTCGTGCATCCGCACAATGGTTCGCAGCTCAATGTCCGGGCGGTGCTTCCCGACCTCTGGAGGACCGTGCTTGAGGAGATCGGCATGGCAATACCTGAGCGTATCGAAACCGGTGGCGGCAGATGGACGATGATTCCATCCGCTGCGAGCCTTTCGACGTAGCTATTGAACAGAGCGTATCCGGAACCGCACTATGACACATTCACCGACGACATCGAAACCCGAAACAGAATCCACGAGCGTACCCCGTTTCACCCGGCGGCGCTATTCGAGCATGAGGATAACGCGGCCGACACGCAGACGCATCATCTTCTTCCCGCTTGAGATGTTCTTTGTAGCGCACGTGGGCCTTGCGCTCTATATCGCGGGATTCGCTGCGGTCTTTGCATTCATGCAGCCTCCGATCGGATCGCTCATGATGTATCGTATTGTCCACGACGGGGTTCGGGTAAAGCCGATAATTCCCGTGCCGATTTCGGCAATCAAACAGAACGTGCGCGAAATGTTCATCCGGCTCGAGGACTACCACTTCTATACCCACCACGGAATTGATTTCGGCGCCATCCGGGCCGCCTACCGGGCAGACAAAGCTGCAGGCAGTTACGTGCGGGGAGCAAGCACCATCGACATGCAGCTCGCGCGGACACTCTTCCTGACAACCGACAAGAACCTCTACCGCAAGTACGTCGAAGCGTTCATTGCGGTCGAGCTTGACGCACTCCTGCCGAAGAATCGGATCCTGTCGCTCTACCTGAACAGCATAGAATGGGGTCCGGGCGTCTTCGGCATCGGACAGGCCTCACGCTATGAATACGGAAAGCCCTACACGAGCCTCACCGATGATCAGATACGGCGCCTTGCCGCAATTCTCCCGAGTCCGCTCCACTTCACCGTTCATAATTTCTTTCGCAGCCCTGGCCTCTACGACCGGTACCATCTTCTGGTCAGGCTCGGATACTGAAACGCCTTCAGGTGATAAGGTCAGGCGGCAGATGCTCGGTACGGTTCACATACTGAACCACCGCGATGTCGGAGTGGAAATCGATACGCGTAACTGAAGCGTTGTTGGTATGCAGCCAGACTCTGTCGGGATCCGAAAATCCGATTATCCGCATCATGAGCCAGTTGAAGAAGCCGCCGTGGCTGACCAGAGCTACCCGATCCTCGGTTCCGCGATGCATCAGCATCAGCTTGTCGAGCACCCGTTGCGCGCGCGCCGGTCGCTGCTGTTTCTCTTCGAACGGCCGGTTCCACCAGCCTTCATCTCCCACCTCGTCGGGAATAATGAGATGCGGATAGGCTGCAAGGAGCTCCCTGCGATTTCGACCCGGTCTGCCGATCGGTTTCTCCTCCGCGTTGTCGTCGAGGTAGATGCCCCCCGATTCGTGAGCGTCGGTCAGGCCGACGAGCGGCATATCGAGTGCTTCGGACAGGTAGGTTCCGGTGCGAATTGCCCGATCCATGAGGCTGCAGTACAGGTGTGTGACCGAAAAGCCCTGCAGGTCCTTGCTGTCCATCCCCGGAGGATCCGCAAGACCGACGGTTGAAGCGAGGTACCGGCCGAGAAGTGCCGCCTGACGATGCCCCTTCTCGGTGAGTCCGGCATCCTCGGATCTGCCGCGTTCGCTCCCTGTCCGGTCGGTCAGCTCATTGTTTGTCGACTGACCATGACGGATGAAATAAAGCCGCATGTCAGCTACACGCGACGGAAAACAAGCGAAACTTTGGTTGCACCGAATCCGAATGCGTTGGTCAGCGCGACATCCACAGTTCGCTCCTGCGCGACCTTCGGCACGAGGTTCATGTCCTCGAACCCCTCCTCCGGTTCCTCCAGATTCAGAGTCGGCGGCACCGCGTTGTGGTTGATCGCCAGTATCGAATAGACCGCGGCAATTGCACCGGCTGCGCCAAGTGTGTGTCCGGTCGCCGACTTGGTCGAGGAGATCGCCAGGCTCTGACGGACCCCGAAGACTGCACGCATAGCTGCAAGCTCACCGCGATCGCCAACCGGCGTGCTCGTCGCGTGGGCGTTTACGTAGTGCACCTCCGACGGATCGATCCGCGCCCGCCTGAGGCACTCGCCAATCGCCCGTCGTTCACCCTCGCCGTCCGGTTTCGTCGCTGTGATATGGTACGCATCGCTTGCCGATGCGTAGCCGCACAATTCAGCGTAGATACGAGCGCCGCGCGCGCGTGCGTGTTCATATTCCTCGAGCACGAGCACTCCAGCGCCCTCGGCCATGACAAAGCCGTCACGCCCGCGATCGAAGGGGCGGGAACCAACCTGCGGTGTGGCATTGTAGCCGGTTGAAAGTGCGCGGGTCTGGCAGAACCCCGCCATGGCCAGAGGATCGATAGGCGCATCCGCCCCGCCTGCTATCACCACGTCCGCCTCGTCGAGCAGAATCAGGCGTGCCGCTGTGGCAATCGATTCGGAACCGGTCGCGCAGGCACTCACGACGCCGAAATCCGGACCTTTGAATCCATATCTGATTGAGACCTGACCGCTCGCGAGATTGATGACCTGTGCGGCAATGAAAAACGGCGAGACCGCTTTCTGACCGTCGCGATCAAATGATCTGGTTCCATTTTCAAGCGTGACGAAGCCGCCTACGCCGGAACCGACAACTGTCGCCGTGCGTTCGCGCTGCCTCTCTTCGGTCGGCTCCCAGCCCGCGTCTGTCAGCGCCTGACGACTCGCTTCGAGCGTATAGAGGATGAACTTGTCATTCCTGCCCTGATCGCGCTTCGAGAACAGGCCGTCAAGATCGAACTCACCTTTCCCGGTTCCTTCCGGCACAATTCCGGCTATCTTCGAACAGAGTCCGTCGGTATTGAACGTGTCGATAGTTCGAACACCGGACACTCCCGCCATCAGTTTTTCCCAATTCTCAGCCACACCGGATGCAAGCGGGGACACCGCACCCATGCCAGTTACTACAACACGTTTCATAGAATTCCGCTCCGAGACTCTCTTTTCAATTTGTCGGTCGGCGACCGACAAATTGATGATACGAAGCTCGACCGCAACCGTCAAGCGCTCCGGTGGACCTATTTCGGGAAAGGGCATCTGTTTGTCGTATATGAGTACAATCGACGCGCAAGAGGCGCCATGTACGGATCTGGATTCAGGCGCGATCCCAGGGAATATCGCCGGCAACTTCCACAGTTCCGGTTCCGCTCGGATGGGGGAAGGTCAATTTCCATGCGGCGAGTTGAAGCTCCTCGGCACCGGTTCCTGTGCCGTAGAGCCGGTCACCTAGAATCGGGAGGCCGCTTGCCGCAAGATGCACACGGACCTGGTGGCGAAAGCCGCGGGCAAGCGAAACCTTCACCTCGAGCGTCCCCGTCTCCGGGCCGTGCGGCGCTTTCGACAGGATCTCTGTTTCGTAGCGACCCTCCGGACGCACTGGTTCGCTTACTGTTACATAGCGGCGGCCCGGCCCGTAGGCTCTGAATCCCGAGCTGATGCTGCACGGTGGCGAAGGCTCGGGCAGAAGTTCCCGCAAACCGGGCGGCAGGATCAGAGAACGTTCGCAGAGCGCCGCGTAGTACTTGTGGAACGTTCCCGCTTCTGCTGCGGCCATGATAGCGCGGAACGCTGCGTCGGTTCGCGCGAACAGCACAAGGCCGGAGGTGTCGCGGTCGAGCCTGTGCAACAATCCGGGTTCGATGCTTTTGCGGCCGGGCAGATCCGAGATTTCGGGATAACGCTCCAGCACCCAGGCCACCAGCGTTCCCGCTTCGCCGCGCTCAAGCGGGGCGGTGTGCATGCCCGCAGGTTTGCTGACAACTAGAAACAATGGCTCTTCGAGGACGACCGACGGGGTGCTCACCGGTTCTGCTATTTCACTGTGGACCGCTGGGCACTGTTTCCGGTGCGCAACGGAAATGCGACATGGAAGATGCTGCCGCGACCCGCCTGGCTTTCGACCCAGATCTTTCCCCCGTTCTTCTCTACCAGCTCGCGGCAGATCATGAGACCGAGTCCCGTTCCCACCTCACCGTCGGTTCCCATTTCGGCTCCGCTTGCAGACCGGAAGAGATGGGCGATCTTGCTCGCCGGAATACCGACACCGGTATCCGCAACCGTTATCTCCAGACCATCGTCCTCGAGCAGCGCGGACAGACGCACGGTTCCATCGCGATGCGTGAACTTCACCGCGTTCGTAAGCAGATTCCTCAGCACCGCGTGGAGCATCTCCGCATCGGCAAAGACGGCCGGCAGTTCGAGCCAGGATGTCTCGAGTGTTATTCCCTTGTGTTCTGCCTGCGGCCTGACCACGTCCAGAGCATCCTCCATGATCGGGCCGAGATTGATTTCACGGATATTCGGCGTAATAAGCCCCCGCTCGAGACGCGACCACTGCAGAATATCGTCGAGCACGGTCAGTGTGTGCTGAGACGCTTTTCGCATCTCGGTCAGGTAGTGGAGCTTCTCCTCCCGCTCAATGCCGTCAAAATCCTTCAGCATCAGGTCGACAAGAGTGTAGAGTCCTGAGAAGACGTTCTTCAGATCGTGTCCCATGATAGAGAACAGCTTGTTCTTGGCGTCGTTCGCCTCTTTCAGATCATGGTTCTGCGCCTCGAGCAGCTCCTTCGAACGCTTGAGGGCGATGTGAGTCTGGACGCGTGCGAGCAGTACGCGATCGTCGACCGGCTTCGTGACGTAGTCGACGGCTCCCGCTTCGAAACCCTTCCGCATCTGTTCTTCGGAGACATGCGCCGCTGTCAGAAAGATCACCGGAATTTCGTGCGTGCTCCGATCCGACTTGAGCCGCCGGCATACCTCGAAGCCATCGATTCCCGGCATCGAGATGTCGAGCAGGAGGAGGTCAGGCGGATCGAGCCGGACGCTTTCGATCGCCTGCTCGCCGCCGATGGCAAGTCGAACCTCGTAGTTGTGATTCTTCAGCAGGTTTCCCACCACTTGAAGATTTTCAGGCACATCGTCAACGACCAGAACCGAGGGGGGATTCTTGACGCTCTGATTCGGCTTTCTTTTCATCCGATCACGCCTTTCCTTGGGCAGAGAATCGAGATTCCACGACATGAAGCAGATCCGGCAGGGCGGCAAGCAGTCGTGTCATCTCCTGTATGTCAACAATATCGGCGGCATCGTGCAGGGCCAGACCAAAATCACTGACCACGGCACATGAGAACCTGCGGCCGATTTCGTCGAACCGCTTTCCGACTTCCATTGTTCGATTGACACTGATTGATCGTCGAGCGCTTTCAGCAGCACTCGATAGCTCGGCGCGCAGCGACTCGACAAGCTCGGTCGACTGCGCACCGCGTGCTGTGAGGAACGCATCAAGCAGACTGGCCCACTCTTTCCGATCCGTCTGCTTCGCGTTCCCGTTTCCTGGCGCGCTCCTGACCTGCTGCAGCGTCGGTGCCGCAGAAGCCTCCTGAACCGGGGGAGCCGGTCGCCGGCGCCCCTTTCCGGCAAGAAACTTCGAAAGCTCGCGCAGCAGATCCTCCCGCTCGACCGGCTTCTGCAGCCTCCCGTCGAAGCTCCCGACTTTGAGTGACTCTTCGACCGACGAAGCGGAGCCGGAAAGTGCGAGTATCGGGATACGGTTCCACCTTTCGTCCGCTCTGATTGCCTCGACAGCCTCTTCTCCGGACATGATCGGCATCTGCATGTCCATGATGATCAGGTCCGGTCGCTGCCGCTCCAGAACGCGCAAGGCATCCTTTCCGTCCTCGGCCTCGAGGATCGTCATGTGGTGAGCTCCGAGGAACTCCCGCAGCACCTGACGGTTAAGCGGCTCGTCTTCGACGAGCAGGATTGTCGCGCCGGCAAGCGCCGCGCTCAAAAGCGGCAACTGATCCTCGCGCGCGGATACGTTCAGCGAAACAGGAGAGACGGAGATGCTTGCGAGGCTCAGCGTGAAGGTCGAACCTTTGCCGGGAACGCTCTCCGCCGATAGTTTCCCGCCCATCGCCTCAGCTAGTCTGCGCGAAATGGAAAGCCCCAATCCGGAACCGGTGTAAACGCGGCTGTTGGGACTCTCGAGCTGCCTGAACGGTTTGAAGATTGCGTCGATACTCTCTGAGGGTATACCGATGCCGGTATCCGCAACATCCATGCGAAGCGCAACGTGGCTCGACGTTCGATCGACCGGCGTGCTGTGAACCGAAACTCGGATCCAGCCTTCATTGGTGAACTTCACCGCGTTGCCGATGAGATTGAACAGTATCTGCCGCAGCCGCGGACCGTCCATAATGAGACTTACCGGAAGAGAACGGTCGACGGTAACCTCAAACTTCAGGTTCTTGCGGGTAATCTGCGGCTCGAACACCGCTCGGACCTCTTCTATGATCGAATGCGGATTTACCGGCTGCGGACGGATCTCGAGCCTGCCCGCCTCGATCTTCGAAAGGTCGAGTATATCGTTTATCAGAGCAAGCAGTGCGCGACCGCTTGTTTCTATGCCGTCGATGTAGGATGTGTGGCGCTTATCACCCCTGACCTGTTCTCGCATGAGCTCGCTGAAGCCGAGAATTGCGTTCATAGGCGTACGTATCTCGTGGCTCATGTTGGCAAGAAAATCGCTCTTCGCCCGGTCGGCCTCCTGTGCCCGGACTTTCTCTTTTTCCAGCGCGCGGGCAAGTCGGAGACTCTGGTTCAACTGCAATGTGAACAGGATGAAGACTCCGCCCATGAGACCGAAAATCACCAGCGTGCCCAGAAGTGTTGCTGCCTGTGCGCGCTCCGCGCCGCGCTGCGTAAGCTCGGTGCGGTGAGCCACCTGCTGCTGAACCGCGTTGTTCCAGTTATCGAGGAGCGTCTGAATTGCGGGAAGCAGATCATCGGTACCGCGCGCAAGCACCTCGGCAGGTATTCCATGCCCGCGCATCCGCTCCTGGACCAGCGAGTCCATGTAGCGGTATCTGCGCTCCACAAGTTCGGTGAACTTCCCGAGGGTAGCAATATCGATGATCGACTTCCGTTTCGAATCGGTTATGTGCGTCGAAAAGTTGGTGAGAGAACGCCTGGTCTCCGAGGTATCCACGCGATACTGGCGCAACTCCTCCGGATCTCCATTGATGAGGAAAAGTCGCTCTTCCATGACCGATTTGTAAAAGCGCGTTGATATGGATTCGAGTTGAGAATGATCTGAAAAAGCCACCGTCAGATCTTCGTTCAGCGAAATGAACTGTCGCACAACCTGACTGTTCAGCTGATTCAGCAGCGCAACCAGCAGAATTGCGGCAACAAATCCGCCGACCTCGAGGATCTTTGCAGGATCTAACTTCCGTGGCGCTGAGCTAACGTGCTGGGCCCTCATTAAGGTACCGATTCTACTCCAAACAGCTGATTTGGGGAAGATTCAGAGCAGCAGGTGATCACATTTTTAACCTTTTTTAATGTTTTCGATTAATCACCGCTGAACAGGAGTTTTCGCAGATCCCAGCGATACTTTTCGAGCAGACCAAGCTGTCGATGGGCCTCGTACATCGCGTCTCCACCGGCAATGCGTTCCATGACCGCTTCAATCTCAGTGCTTCGCAGAAAGACCATCAGCCGGGTGAACACCGCAAGCTGTTCCTCCTGTGGAAGGCTTTTCAGCACCTCAAACTCATCCATACGCTCTCCGGGTCTACGAGACCAGTTCAAACTGGAGCTCTCTCCCCTTCTTCCCGGTGATCGCAAGCAACTCCATCTTCCGGAGACAGTAGGTAATACCCTGCGCGTGGTTGCGCGGAATTTTACCCGCCGCAGATAGCTCGCTGTTGGTAAACGGCATGGGAAGCGCCGGGGGAAGAAGCGAAAGATAGTCTTGGCTACAGGAGAATGTCACACTTCGAAGTACCTCGACAAGGCGCCGATCAACTATACTCACGCCGCGGCGGCGCCAGCTGCCCTGCCCATCGTCGTGCCTGAGCTCCTCGACTTTTGTCAGCAGCACCGTCAATCTGAAGTTTCGGTCGCGCGCAAATGAGGCAATGGACGAGAGCTCACGCACCACATCGGTCAGACGTCCGCGCCGCGGCGACCGGCGCCGACTGAGCTCTGCGCGTCTTTCGTCCACGTAGACGAGCCATTTCTCGGCCGCCACCGGATAGATGACGGTGACAGGATGCTCTGCCAGAAGCGCGGTGAGTTTCGGACGCAGCTTCGCAAAACTGCCGGTCTGCACTTCGATGAGTGATCTGCCCCGGACTATATCGATCACATGGGTTCCGACTCGTTCCTCGAGTCGGTCCCCCGGCCGGGCGATATGTTTCTTGATTGCTGCGTGGAGCGAACTCTCCTGGAG
>DATKUC010000245.1:0-7513 GCA_035530835.1 Spirochaetia bacterium | reverse complement strand
GTTTGGCACCTCGATGTCGGCTCATCGCATCCTGGGGCTGGAGCAGGTCCCAAGGGTTTGGCTGTTCGCCAATTAAAGCGGTACGTGAGCTGGGTTCAGAACGTCGCGAGACAGTTCGGTCCCTATCTGCCACAGGCGTTGGATGTTTGAGAGGAGCTGCTCTTAGTACGAGAGGACCGGAGCGGACGAACCTCTGGTGTACCAGTTATCGTGCCAACGGTAAGTGCTGGGTAGCCAAGTTCGGACGGGATAACCGCTGAAGGCATCTAAGTGGGAAGCCCCCCTCAAGATGAGCCATCCCTGGCACATAAGTGCCCTGAAGGAGCCAGCGAGAATAGCTGGTTGATAGGCTGGAAGTGTACGTACGGTAACGTATTTAGCTGACCAGTACTAATACTCCGTGAGGCTTGACCATATTCACTGTTCACCCCTTCCTTTAAAAGTGTGAGCCATCTGATGGCTCACCTCCATCTTCCTGTATCTATGTGCACCGGCTGCACTACACTGCGTGTTGCATCCGGTGACCGAAGAGTCCCCGCTCCTGCCTGCACCACTGAGGCGGGCGACGGCCCTCTTTGTAAACGAGTAATTAATAGCCTGGTGACCATAGCGGAGGGGTCACACCCGTTCCCATTTCGAACACGGAAGTTAAGCCCTCCTGCGCCGATGGTACTGCCCTATGATGGGGTGGGAGAGTAGGTCATCGCCAGGCTTTTTTTTTGCTCCCAGCTCTTTCACGTCGGTGTTCAGCTTTTCCTGGCAAATTCTGCCATCTCTTCCCCGCCAATTTCATTTCGTGTATACTGCCGCAACAGGACGAACCCCATGGCGCGCATCGCTTCCTCGAACAAGGTAGTACTTTTTTCTTTCTTCATAATCGTTATTCTCACCGGTTCAATTTTGCTCTCTCTCCCGGGGATGTGGAGGGGGCCTCATCCTCTGCACTACATCGATGCTCTGTTTACCTCAGTCTCCGCGGTGTGTGTAACTGGACTTGTGACAGTCGATACGAGCGGGTTTACGTTATTTGGGCAGATTGTCATCCTGCTTCTGATCCAGGTGGGCGGTCTGGGAATCGTTACTTTCTCGACGATCTACCTGACGGGTCCGAATGCCCGTATTTCATTCTCCAGCAGAAAGATCATAAACGAGTATTACATTGAGGCGATTGAATATAATCCGCGGCGCATTCTTCGCAACATCGTGTTGCTGACGCTCGGAATCGAGGCGATCGGGACGATACTCCTCATGAGGGGGTTCGCTGAATCGGGAGAGCATGAACTCTTCTTCACCTCTCTGTTTCACGCCGTCTCCGCGTTCTGCAATGCCGGTTTCTCTCTCTACGATGACAGTCTGGAGGGATTCAATGGCAACGTGATTATTCTCGTTACCATAATGATTCTGATAATCCTCGGCGGTCTGGGATTTGTCGTCATTCAGGACGTGATCCGCAAGATCCGACGCGGTCCTGATCATCATCTGAGTCTGCATTCCAGGATAATGCTCATCGGCTCAGCAGCGCTGATCTTCGGAGGCGCAACGCTCTACTATCTGTTCGATCGGCGGGCTGCATTCCAGAATATGACTCCCGCACATCATGTACTGTCTGCCATCTTTCAATCAGTCACCAGCAGAACTGCCGGATTCAATGCAATCGAGGAGAATCAGATGACCATGCCTTCGAAAGCACTAACGCTGCTGCTGATGTTTATCGGCGGTGGACCCGGTTCAATTGCAGGTGGAGTGAAGGTGACCACGTTTTTTCTGATGATACTGATTGCGCTTCGCACCGGCGATGATCAGATGTCTGTCAGGATTGGTCGCCGGACTCTTCCCTCGCGGCTCACAGCCCGTGCGACCAACTTCATCATCAAAGCCATGCTGCTTCTGGGAACCGCAATCGGCCTGCTGACGGTGAGCGAGACCCTTATCGCGGGTCATCACGACAACTTTATGGAGATCGTATTTGAAACGTTCTCCGCATTCGGCACGGTAGGTCTGTCTCTTGGTCTCACACCCACACTCACCTGGCTTGGCAAGATCGTGATCATACTCACCATGTTTGCCGGTCGAGTCGGGCTTGTCTCGCTCGCAATGCCGGCGGCCGATCGTTATCGAGAGCGTTTTGTCAATTATCCGGAAGGTGAGGTCATGATTGGATGAAGAGAATAGCGCTTCTCGGCTTGGGCCAGTTTAATCGCGCACTTCTGACAGAGCTCTTTGCCCTGCGACGGACTGAGATTATCATCGTCGATCAGGACGATGAACTGGTCGAGCTTTACAAAGACAAGGTAGCCTACTCATACATTGCTGATATCTCCGACGAGCATACCCTGCAAAAGCTGGTAACGGAGAAGGTTGAGGCAGCGGTAGTCGACCTGGGTGAGCAGTCTGGCGCGGCGGTCCTCGTCGTGAATAATCTCAAGAAGATTGGAGTGGAGTGGATCGTAGCAAAGGCTGAGACCGACAGGTTTGCACGTGTTCTGAAGTCGGTGGGCGTGAATCAGGTCATATTGCCGGGATGGGATGCTGCGCGTCGTATCGCGCCACAGCTCCTGCTCTCTTCGCTCAAGAATTTTCTTCCAATCAGCGAAAAGCTCGTGCTGGCTGAAGTAATTGTGCCGCCCCTTCTCGTCGGCGAATCGATCATCACGGGAGCTGTTCGCGTAAGCCACCAGGTGAACGTCATTGCCGTGCGGACCGCCTCAGATTCAGATTACGCGTACGTAAGCGCAGATTATCGCTTCACATCAAGCGACATCGTCCTCGTCACCGGTTCTCGCGCCGCGGTAAGTCGCTTTGCCGGGGAAGATCTTGAGTCCACCCGGTTGTTGCGAAAGGAGTCGCTTCTGAAACGAGTGTTTTCGGAGAACTGGGGCAAACGCTCTGCGAGCCGCCGCCATGGTTCAGGCGGCAGATAGTCTACTGCTGCTTCATCGTGAGCATACGCAATGCACCGCGTAGCTCCCTGATCTGTTTCTTCTGCTCGCTGATCATTTCGATCAGTTCGGCCGTCTCAATCCCGGCCTGATTCGAGACTTCCTGCGTTTCCTGTTGTATGTCCTCGAAGTCACCTTCAGCTTCGATTCGCGCAAGCTCGTAGGTATCGTGATACGACTCAAGATCGAGGGGCATATAGGGATACTTTTCCGATTGAAGGATCTTCTGCGCAATTCGTTCAATCTGCCTCGTAACTACAGACTCAGGGTGCGCCTCGGTGAATGGTCCAAGACTCGCGACAGCTTCGCTGACCCGCGCATCGAAGGATATCAATCCCAGACACTCCAGGTTTATTTCGAGGTTCTTCGCGACAAGCTCGTGAAGACTTTCGATTATTCTGAGGTCTTCCGAGTCACGGGACATGTTGATGATGATTTTCGGCTGAAGCGCCGAGAGTACCTCACGCGCCTTTTTCCCCGATCGGGTCTCCTTTGCAGCAATCTCGGTTACTATTTCGTGGATGCTGATTCCGGCTCCCGGTCGTTTCTCCTTCAGAATCCGATTGAGGTAGGTCGTGACCTTCTTGTTTTCGGCAAAGGTCTGCTGCAAAAGTCGGAAAGTCATGCTTTTCAGCAGACTGTACGCGTTCAGAACCGCGGGAGCCTGAGGCACGGTAACGATGAGACCGGAGTTTGAGATGAGAAAGAAATCAACAACACTTGAACCTGTACCGGACCCAAGATCGACAATGACGTATTCGGCAGGAACCTTCGTTATCGCAGTTGCTATGCTCTTTCGTTGCGCAAGCTGAAGGTTCGATACACCGGACACCAGCACATCGCCAGGAACAAATCCGAGGTGCTCGTAGGGTGTGTCGATGATCAGATCGGCAAATTTCAGCCTGCCGTCGGAGAGCAGGTTGCCAATGCCCACATTTGTGTTCTTAATTCCCAGATAGGAGTGGAGATTCGAGCCACCGAGGTCCATATCCACCGCTACCGTACTGTGTCCGTTCGCAGCAAGCCGCAGCGCAAGGTTGGATGCGAACAGTGTTTTGCCTACGCCACCCTTTCCGCTCGCGACTGCGAGTACCTTTGGCGTGGAGTTCTCGTTCAAAATCATACTTCTCTATTATAAGAGCTTTGCGGAAAATGAAAAGTACAAGAAAACTTGGTGGTCTCACTGCAGATCGTGTACTATAATTGTAACAACTCAATTGAGTGGATTCTATCCGGGCAAATGATCAAGGTGTCAGCATGACAATAAAAGACTATAATGATCGACCGGAAACACGCGTCTTTCGCCTCGATACCGAGTGTTACATTGTGTTTCTTGGCAGCAATGGGAACGATTACAAGCCCTTCCTGCGCATCGGCAACACGCAGGATCTTCCTCAGACGGTCATAGCAAACACCCAGAACATCGTCATCACTGACCGATTGACCGGTAACCCCGCCCTCGAGACAGCGAACATCTTTGATATGTATCTTGACGAAATCCGATACCTCGGTGATCCGGATCTCGTCGATCACTTCAAAACGTTCGTCAGGAAGGCGAATCTGCACGTGCAGGCATTTGACGCATACACTGGCCAGGAGGAGTCGAACGCGAACGCCTCGTACGTCTACTTCTACACTGACGGCAACATGAGCGTCTACTTCGGCCGCAACAAGATTTTCAACCTTCGCGACCGGGAACGATTCGACGGACATTTCATCGAACGGGCAAAACGTATCCGCTCGCTCTTTATAAAGAACCAGTTACGGTATCGTCCGGAGGATTTCCGGGGGCCCGGGTTCATCATCGTCGACGGCGTTGTCGATTATTTCCAGGAGGGGCGAATTGTTGCCCCCTCCCTCTCCGCCTCCTTTTTCAAGGCGTACGCGGAAGTGGGAGTGGATCCTGACAATCTCCACATCGTCTTTTCCGACTCTTTGAGCGAAAGTCTCGTTGATCTGCTCAAGCGAAAGCGCTCCAAACAGGATCAGGTCATTGTTGTCACCACGAATCCGGAATTGGTCTCAACGGCGGCGGAGCTGTTTTCAATCAAGAAACAGGAAGCTCTCGATGCAAAGGTGATCGATTTCACGAGCGGCAGCTGCGAAGTTGAGGACCTGACTCTGCGCCGAACACCGGCTGGACTCGCAGTGTCATTCAAGGGCCTCGGCATAACGATGCAACCTGCCGGCACCGCTCCTGCCGGACCGTCCGATCGCCGTTCCGGCGATGAGACCGGAATCATGTCGATCGATCCTCGGAGCGGAACGGTAACCCTGCAGCGCGGACGGCATGTTCTGCAGCAGAAGGTTCTCCTGAATACTCCACATGCAGTTCGAGAAGCTATTCCCGACACCGCTTCACTTTTCCACCGATACTTTGAGCTTACGCTTCCGTTCTACACCGATCTTCTTTCGGCGGAACACGGCGCAGTTGTCAAATCAGTTCACGACGCAGTGAGCGGGATGCTGCAGGGCAAGGATGCAGGCCAGCTGAAGCAGGCTGACGCTCGGCTGAGGGATCTTTCCACACCGTTACACCCATATGTCCGCAATTTCCTCATCACCGCCGAGTCTGCGCTTCGACTGATGAAGAACGGCGAAGGCGGGGCCAGCCCCGTGCGGACCGCCGGCGGTCTGGCCGGGACTATAAGCCGCGTCGTTCATGACGATGTGAACTCGGTTTCCCCGGACTACTTTGTCGGTGAAATAGTCGCCGGTCGCGACGATATGTACCTTTTCTATCGCCCCGCAAAAGTAAATGTCACTCAGAATCAGGTCGAGACTGCGGCACTTCTGACCCGCCGGATTCAGGAGGAAGGTGCGACTGAAAACGCCATATTCTCCTCTGAGCGAGAGCGACTGCTCTCCCTGATCCAGGAGCTCGATATTCCTCAGTCAAGGCGCGGTCCAGGGCCGGCTCAGGCTGCCGCGGATGAAAAAGCGCGTGCAGAAAAGCAACAGGCCCAGGAGAAATCGATGGCCGAATCGGCCGCTGCCGCAGATGAGAGACGTCGCGCGGCGGCGGCCGGGCAGCCTGCCGGCAGTCGCGATCAGTCACAGAAACCGGGTGAAACCGCAGCACGTCCCTCAGAAACTCAGAAGAAGACTCCTGCCGCAGCACCTTCCGGCTCGGGTGCGGCTGCGCATAGCAGAGGTTCGGACACCTCGGTGTCCGAGCGGTCGCTGTCGGCACCGACTATCGCCCCGCATCGCGGCAGATCGTCGCGTCGCAGCTGGCGTGTACCTGCTGCAATCGCGGCCTCGGTGATCCTGATAGTCGGCGCGCTGCTCTTTTTCCTGCTGCGCAACGGGCGCCCTGCGAAGCCCGGCTCGGTAGCGCAAACCGGCGCGAACGGCTCTTCGCAATCAGCTGCGACCTCTTCCGGACAATCATCGGGAACAGCCGCTGCGGCTGCAGACAATTCCAGCACCGAACAGACGTCGCCGGCGGCCAGCACGGCCAACGGCGCCGCAGGCGGAGCGCAGACAACGACGGCGCAGTCCGGCCAGCGGTCGGGAACGACTTCCGGTTCGAACAGCGCGCCCTCAAACGGTGGATCTCCGGCAGGAACTGCACAGTCCGGCTCGACCGCGGGAAATGCAGGTACCGCTACCACAGCGAACGGATCGGGGAACTCGACAAATGCCGGCGCCGGGAACACGGCGACGACCCAGCCGGCTACATCTGCGCCCGCGCAGCAGCCACCCGCCGCCACACAAGCGGCAAACGGCACAGCCGCCGCACCCGCTGCATCGGCCGCGGGCGGTACGGCGACACCGAACGCAGGAAGCGCGACTCCAGGCACGGGAAATGCAGCGGCTGCGACTCAGGCCGCCGGCAGCGCCAGTTTGGGCTCGCTCTATATTGACGGAATTCGAATCACCATCGGAGATATCGTGGGGCTGACCAACAGTATCGCTACGGCAAACGGACTTGCGAACACAACGGCACAGGATCTTGCGATCGGCAACAATCCTTCATGGATTCAACGTGGTAAAGTCTTTATTTTGCCGGACGGAAGCCGATACACTGTGAAGGAGGGGGACACTGTTTGGACTGTTACTGTAAATTACATTCGAAATAAACTCGATGCAGCACTTCGCAAATATCATGCACTGTTGATGCAATACGGACTTGAGCATCGCATAGTTCCCATCGAATATCGACTTCGCCGGGAGCTTATAGCCGCTCTTGGGACTCTACCGGACGGCGTCTACAGCGAAAATTTCACTCGAATGATCCAGGGAATGATAAACGAAATGGAATCAGCGTGAAATTTGCGGAGAAATTGCAATTGCATTTATTTTCGGATGTGTTATATTTTATGTGACGTGTCCAACGGAGGCCCCGACATTCCGAGATAAAGGAGTTTAACATGGCAGATATTCCGAGAAGTCCAAATGTATTCCATCCGAGAAAACCTTCGGCAGTAGGGTCCCGCAACTCACTGAACCAGGAAGGCAGAGATCAGAAGTTTGAGTATCGTCAGATAGTCGAGGAAGAAGTCGAGAACATTCTCAAGGACATACAGCTAAAACTGCCTACAGAAGTTCTTGAAAAACTCGATATCATG
>DATKUC010000244.1:0-14354 GCA_035530835.1 Spirochaetia bacterium | reverse complement strand
CGTCTGCTGGGTACGCATCAGCGTTCGCGGCGTTGCCGGTCATGGTTCCACCCCCTACCGGGCGTCAAGCGCGGTAACGAAGATTGCGCAGGCAATCGAGCGCATATCTTCATACCGGCCGAAGATCGTCATGACTCCGCTTTTTGAGCAGATGGTGCGTGGCCTCGTGCGGGGAAGGGGAAGGCGGTTCCTTGCCCGAACGCCATGGGGGCTCGATTCGGTACTTTCACGTCTCTATCGGGAACACCCCGGGGAGGCGAAGTTCCTGCATGCGGCCAGCCGCATGACGGTGAATCCGGGAATCGTCCAGGGCGGCTCGAAGATCAACATCATAGCAGATCGAGCCGAAGCGTATCTGGATATTCGAATTATGCCGGGGCAGTCGGTGGAGTTCGTACAGGAGCAGCTTCGGGCTGCGGTGGGAAGTCTATCCGGAGAACTGCTCATTGAGTTCACCGAGTTTTTTCCGTCGAACACCACCGAGTCCGGGACCGCCCTTGAGGAGGCGACCGGCAGGATAGTCCAGGATATGTACCCGGGCACAAGTCTGGTGCCCATGTTTGTCGGAGGCGTGACCGACGGTCGCTACTGGCGGCAACGTGGCACGCGTGTCTGCGGCTTCACACTCTATGACCGGGAGATGACCGCCACACGCTTCTCATCGATGATTCACGGAAAGGATGAACGGGTGTCGATCGAGAGTCTGCAACGAACACTCGAGTACTTCTATCGATTGCCCGACGAGTTCTACAAATGCAATCCGAAACCGTAGGCGCCGTTACTTCTGCTTCTGCCAGAGTGCGGTGATTTCTTCGCGCACCTTGTCGACAACCTGACCGTACTGTTCCTGCAACTTGCCGAGGTTCTGCCGGAGGAACTGCGAAAACTCGGGGTCGGCGGCAGGATCGACGCGCACGCGGCGGCCCATCTGACGCGAGAGTTCCTCCTCCTTCTTCCGGAGCTTGCCTTCGAACTGCTTCTGAACCGCTTCTACCATTTGCGTTCGGTTATCGAGAAACTGCTGGAAGAACTGCGCGATCTGCTCAAAGATCTGTGCAATCTTGCGGTCCTTTATGATGGCTTCCAGGCCCTTCTGCAGCATGGGCAACCGTTCGAGGTCGGGCGCATCGTTCGGAAGATTGAGGTTTGAAACAACCGCATCGAAAAAGCCCTCTTTCACCCAGGCGAGGTTCTTTTCCGACGCTTCCTCAAGCGCCTTCCGCACATCAAGCTGCGGGTCTTCCGAAAGTCGCGCGTACACCTTGCGTCCGCGCTGTTTTTCTTCGAACTCGTCAAGTTTTGATCTGTCGCCCTGAACCCCTTCAGTGCGTTCAAGTGCCAATTCCAGAGCGGACTTTATTCGCGCCATGTTCGTATATCCTTACTCACATCCGGATTCTTAGTGTGATGCATGAAATTCAAATCGTACAGTAAATCTACATCCGATTCACGCTCGAATCAAGGAGCGTGGTTGTCGGTATGGTCCGATGTTCAGATACTACCCATTCCATCCGGATATCGTGTGGTTCGACCGGCACGCGGCCGAGAATTGCTGAATCCAGGCAGATTCCGACGCTGCAGAGTGCCGGACTGTGGCGTGCAAGGAAGATGTCGTAGAAACCGCGCCCACGTCCGAGCCGATGTCCCTGCGGGTCGAAGGCGATACCCGGGACAATGGTAAGTATCGGAGCGCTGCGGGCCCACAGGGCAAGATCCAGTTCAGGCAGTGACGTATCAGGCTCGCGGATGCCGAATGCGTGCACGGAGAGTTTTCCAGGATCGCCTGAAAACTCGTGGAACACGAGATTCTGTCCGAAGATGCGCGGTATGCCGACGCGTTTTCCTGCAGCGAAGGCATGTCTGACAATTGCGTCGGTTCGCACCTCGGACTTCATTGCCATGTACACAAGGATGAGCTCGGCCTTGTCCCATGCGGGCAGTGTTGTGACGGAGGCTGCAATCTTCTCTCCCGCGTCGGCAAGAGTCCGTTCATCGTGAAGTGCATGTGCCAGCAGGTGTGCGCGAAGTTCCCGTTTCTCAGTCGATGTGGAAATTGTCTTACTCCAGTTCGTCGAGGATTTCCTGCACAGCCGGCCCGTCGTACAGATTGTATTCCTTGATCTCATATGGAAACACGGCACGTGCCGCGAGCAGCCCGGCGTGCTCGGTTGATTGACCGTCCTTCCGGTTAGCGCGCGTCAGCTCGTCCCATCGCACAACTTTGTGGCGATTTGGCACGTGTACGAGACAGTACTTGTCTTTGAGAAGCAGTTTCGCCCGATCCAGCATGGGACCAATTCTATCAGATTGGGGGCTCGCGGGAAACGGGCGTACGGCAACAGGGAGAGACGCGCGGAAAGCGGCTCTCCCGGAATCCCTGATGCAACTACCGCTCTACCACGAGGTCACTTTCCGATGTGCAAGGAGTGCCGCCCCGAGTGGCCCTGCCGACGCGCCGAGGTTGGACAGCGCAAATGCGCATTGACTCCGTGTTGCAGGAAGGGCGTACTCGGCAAGCCGCGCGGTAATCGGCTCGATGAGCGGGATCCCCGCCTGAGCTACTCCGCCGCCGAATACGATTCGGTCGGGCGCAAACACGTTCAGTACCGTCCCGGTGAGGCGCGAGAGCATGTTGCATGCAACATCGTGGGCGACAACCGCTGCCGGTTCCTCTGCACGCAGCGCAGCGGCAAAATCGGTGAGAGTCGCTGTCCCGGCTGCCGGTGGATGTTCCTGCCGGTAGAGTGCAAGCATGCCGTTCGCCGAACCGTACGCCTCAACGCAGCCTGACTGGCCGCAGTTGCACAGCCTGCCGCCCGGCTCCACAACGATGTGGCCAATTTCGCCGCCAATGCCGTTATGGCCACGAAAGGGGGTGCCGCTCAACAGAATCCCGCCGCCGATGCCGGTGCCGAGCCATATGCAGACGAGCACTTCGGCACCGTGTCCCGCGCCGAGCTCGTACTCCGAAATCGCCGCGAGTCCGACATCGTTTCCTCCCCAGGTGGGAACCGAGAGCCGTTCCTCGAGCACTTTCTTCAGTGAAAACCGTTCCCACTCCGGAAGATTGACGGCTGTGCCGCGAATCGTAAGCGCCTCATCGACCAGGCCGGGAGTGCCGATGCCCACCGCTTCCAGCTTGCCACCGCCGACTTCCGCGAGCGCACGCCTGACCACGGCGACGATTCCGTCGATGACGCCCTTGCTTCCGCCGCCTGAAGGTGTCGGAACTGAGAGCAGTTCTCCCCGCCGTCCGGATGCCGCGAGAGCTATCGCCTTGATGTTCGTACCACCGAGGTCGATTCCGATTGTCCACGTTTCGTTCATGCGGTCCTCACTTCGTCCGAGGATCGAAATCGATCGAAGAGCGTTTCCCAGCCAACCGCGGTCGGGAAGGATCGACCTTCTGGAGCGGGGATTGCAAAAAGGTGTTCGACGAACATTCGCGCAGCTCCTGCGGCGGTCTCCCATTCGCCGTTCGATGAAAGGCGCAACTTCCAGCCGCCTGAACGCATGCCGAT
Source organism: Spirochaetia bacterium (assembly GCA_035530835.1). Classification (GTDB taxonomy): domain Bacteria; phylum Spirochaetota; class Spirochaetia; order DSM-27196; family DATKUC01; genus DATKUC01. The sequence goes on along the minus strand of DATKUC010000244.1, from coordinate 10,833 downwards.
GTAGCTCGATGCAAGTTCGTTGTCCAGCAGATCCAGCACAAGCGGATACTGCCTTCTGAACTCGCCGCCAAAAACGATCTCCTCCGGATCGAGTACCGAAACGAGAGGAGCAAGGTTCAGAAGCACCTCTTCAAATCCCTGGCGCAAGACTGCCTCTTCCCTCTTCATGTGCGCGAGCCGCTCCCTTACCATTCCCAGCTGTCCGGGAGCATCAGCCCGCCAGGCAACGCTGCGAAACTCCCCGGCGGTATTGTGTGCGCCGGCATGGATCCGACCGTCCACAACGACGCCGACGCCGATGCCGATGCCGCTCGGCTTCAGCAGTGAATCTTCTGTTGCCGTGCTCGGATCGGCCGGCTGGAACCTGCCCATGACGAAAAGAAACGAGGGGCCGGCGGCCGAGGTGCTGCTCTCTGCACCGACAATTCCCATCTCGCCGTACGCGCAACAGCGGGCATCGTTATCGAGGAGCACTGGAATTTCGGTCCACCTTGCGATCTCACGGCCGAGATCGTAGCCTGTTATACCGAGCTCCCGCGATTCGATGACGGTTCCGCTGTCCGGGGCGACAATTCCGGGCACAGCGATTCCGATTCCGAGCGGCAGATGTCCGGTTCCCGCCGCCGCATCCAGCGCGTGCCTGACCGCGCGTTCGATCTTCTGTTCAGGTGCCGAAGCATCCTCTCCAAGCGGGAAGGAGCCGCGCCACAGCGGATCGCCGACGAAATCCGCGACATAGATGCGACAGGTGTCCGGGCTGATGTCGATTCCTACAATGCAGCCGTACGCGGGGTTCAGCGCAAGCAGAGTTGGCCGACGGCCGCCCTTGCTTGTCGCATCGCCCTCAGAGTGCACTCTCAGACACCCTTCCTCGAAGAGGCGTGAGGTGATATGAGTGATTGTTGAGCGATCAAGACCGAGCCTGCCTGCGATGTCTATGCGGCTGAGCGGCTGAGCGCGGCGAACCAGATCCATTACCAGCGCGATATTCGCCTGGCGCTGGAACTGCTTGCTGCCGCCGGAGTACCCTCGGCTCATTTCTCCTCGTCCTCGGCCGCCTCGAGTGGTCTGCCGACTGAGGCTACATCCGGTTGCGACGCCATCGGGTTGTGGTCCGATTCGGTAAGGCGCTTGAGTGCGAGGGACTCCCCGTAGAACTGCTCGAGATTCATCGAGCGTACGAACACGAAACCGCGAGTAGCACGAATGAGCGCACTCGGATGCTCGTAGAAGAAGTCGCGACCGAGGCAGGTCTTCAGCATTTCATACTGTTCCACCTGGATCTTCTGTGCGAGCAGCGAGAACGGACCGTCCATTTCGTAGCTCGGGAAGGATGCGTCTCTCTGCGACAGGTAGGTGTTGATGAACGAAGAGTGCTGCAGGGTCAGCATGTTCAGCGAGACAGGCACAAAGATGTTTGACTCCGACGGGTGGAATCTGAACCAGATGTTCCGGTATCCGATCACCTCGATGTCATGATTCCCGGTCTCCTGTTCGTACTGTGACAGGGCGCCTGATACCGCCTGAAGTACCTTGTAGTGCGTGTCCGGGCCGCTTGCCTCAGGGTCAAATGCGACGGTGACAACATCGGGTGCAGTCTCCTTCAGGAGATTGAGCACAGGCACCATGTCGCGTGCGAACGTCGGGTCCTCGGTGAAGATCTCTCCCTTGTAGAAGCCCAGCCTGAGGTGGTGAATTGCCGATTCGTCCCAGCCGAAGTAGCCCCAGAGGCAGGCTGACTCCCATTCGCGGGTCATTCCCTTCAGCTGCTGGATATACGGCAGGTCCCGTTTGCCCGGGTATTGCGTTTCGAAGTAGTTGATGAGCTCATCGATCCTGTCGCCGATGTTATCGATATCGCTCTCTTCAAAAATAACGATGAGATCGCGGAGCAGTCGTCGGAGACTTCCCTCTTCGCGCATCGCTTCCGAGTCGGAAGCGATACCATCGAGATACTTCCAGACGTCGTAGTTCCGGTACTGTTTGTTTTCGGCGGCAAAATAGCCCTGCAGCTGCAGTTCGCGGAAACCGTAGCGGTCGTCTGCGAGCGCACTTTTCAGCCTCGTGCAGAGCTGCAGCATATACCGGTTTGTAACCGAGGTGAAACCGCTTGTCAGCGTGACAAAGTGATGAGAGGTGCTGTGGTCCCGGATGTGACGCACAACGAACGGCAGGTATCCGAGCATGATATCGTCATGATGTGGTTCGGTGTGAAGGAAGCGCTTGTTGCTGCGGATCTCCAGGCCTGCCTCAATGCGGGATTTTAGCACTTCAGTCGCGAATCGGTTCGTCTCTGCGACGCGCATCTCCGCCGATGAATTGCCTTTCGTTCGGTCCATGAGCAGCTTGCCGAACTGGCTTGACCGGTAGTCATCGACGGTCAGATCGATTATGCGCTTCTGCATTTCCACTGCAAGATCGACAACGATGTGAAGCCGCTCCTCTTCGGAAAGCTCCTTCTTCTGTTCCAGCTGGATGCGGCGTCGCTCAGAGAGCAGGGCGGCAGCTCCCTGGGTCAGATAGAACCGTGCGTTCTTCAATTCGTGCAGGCAGGTGGCAGGGTAGAGCACATTGCGTTCGCGCTCAATTGCGTCGGCAACCACGCGTGCCTTTGCGGCACCTGCGGCGATGATGATCGGCGTGCACTCCTTGTTGAATGTGATAGTCGAGAGCCCGATAGTGATAACCAGCCGCTTCTTCGCAGTCTCAATACCTCCCAGATCCGTCGCCGCGGCCGCCTGCGTTTCGTAGTTCACCTGCGTCAGCCGCGTCGTCGAAAACATGTCCGAACCGCGAACGTTGAAACCGATATGTCCGTCCGGTCCGATTCCGCCGAGGAAGAAGCCGATACCGCCGAGGTCGCGAATCTTCTGTTCATACTGCACGCACCAGTCGTCGACTGCGCGCAGCACATCCTGCTGGACTCGCTCACGCTCTCCCGCCGCATGTCGGTACCGCAGAGAGATGTCCACCGCATCATCCCCCCACACATCATCGAGTGTTCGACCCTTCGGAATGCCGATCGATTCTCCGTCGATGAGCAGAGCACGGCTCTTATCTATTCCGAAGCCTTCGAGATAGAACTTGTTCACGTAGTAATAGAAGCTGTTATGGTGTCGCGGATTGATCGGGTAGAACTCGTCGATCTGAACAAATCGCAGTCCGCGCATTTCCGGCTTGCGAGTCGGATCTATTCCCCAGTCGCCGAGTGTCTTCTGAACTTCGGATCGAGACCAACCTGACATGAGCCGGGTCACCTCCTTCACGAAGTATTCAGGAGTCTTTCCCGTTGGAAGTGAAACGAGGCCTTCGGGATTCGACTGGACCCACTCCACGAATCGATAGGCCGTCAGGGTCCCCAGGGCGGGGAAGTGCGGAACGATGATCGAGCCGAGCTTCTCCTGTGGTTTGTACTGTAGCTTGAACGATGATTCTTCAAGTGCTTTTTTCTCGACAACAGATTGCATAATCACTCCTCCACTGAAGACGCGGTTTTATTGGTTGTTTCAATCAACAAACATGACCATGATAATATCGAAGTTGCGGATTGTCAACTCCATCGGGCGTGCGGAAGCCTTCGATGGCAATCCTGCGGGCGCGGCGCGCGGTCCGCCGGTTTCGCCGCCGGCGCCGGCGGATAGCATTCGAACACGCGCCTGCCATCGCGGGATTGCCATCTCACTCGGTCCTCGGGCAGACCCTGCGGAAACGTTCGATGGCCATCCCGCGGGCGCGGCGCGCCGGCTTCACCGCCTGCGCCTGCGGTAATTCCTGCGTGGATGTTACCGTTCCGCGGCCTCTTCCCAGTTGAGTGAACGACCGACGGCTCGCTTCCATCCTGCGTAGAGGCGGGATCGCGTCTGTTCGTTCATATCCGGTTCGAAGGTGCGCTCGACTGCAAATCGCTGCGTTATTTCGTTCTTGTCGGCCCAGAATCCTGTGGCGAGGCCTGCAAGGAATGCCGATCCGCGCGCTGTCGCCTCGATGATCTTCGGCCGTACTACCGGAATGCCGAGAATGTCTGCCTGGAACTGCATGATGAAGTTGTTCGCACTCGCGCCGCCGTCGACCTTGAGCTCCCGCGTGGCGATTGCTGAATCCTTTTCCATGCATTCGAGCACCTCGCGGGTCTGGTAGGCGAGTGATTCGAGCGTTGCCCGAATCAGGTGGTTCATGTTCACTCCGCGGGTGATTCCGACGATGGTTCCCCGCGCGTACATGTCCCAGTAGGGCGCTCCCAGACCGGTGAACGCAGGAACGACATAGATTCCGTTTGTGTCCTGAACCTTGGTGGCGAAATACTCGGTGTCGCGTGCATCGTTGATAATGTGCAACTCGTCTCGCAGCCATTGAATTGCAGCGCCGGTGACGAAGATCGACCCTTCGAGGGCATAGTTCACAGTTCCGTCGAGACCCCACGCGATGGTGGTGAGCAGGCCGGTCGACGAGGGTATGGGACGGGTACCAGTGTTCATGAGCACGAAGCTGCCGGTGCCATAGGTGTTTTTCGCCATGCCGTGCTCAAAGCATGCCTGTCCGAACAGTGCTGCCTGCTGATCGCCGGCGATTCCGGCTATCGGTATCTTTGCTCCGCCAAACGTCTGTTCGTGCGTGTAACCATATACCTGACTCGACGGCATCGGCTGTGGGAGAATTGAGGCGGGGATATCGAGTGCCTCCAGCAGCTTCCGGTCCCATTCGAGCGTATTGATGTTGTACAGCATGGTTCGGCTTGCATTGCTGTAGTCGGTAACATGCACCTGACCGCGGGTGAGATTCCAGACGAGCCAGCTGTCGACGGTTCCGCACGCGAGTTTGCCGGTCGCGGCAAGTTCCCGGGCTCCGGGAACACTGTCCAGAATCCAGCGGATCTTCGTGCCTGAGAAGTATGCGTCAATGACCAGACCGGTCGTTTCGCGGACGTAGTTCTCCCAGCCATCGGCTTTGAGCTTGTCGCAGATCGGGGCGGTTCTTCTGTCCTGCCACACTATTGCGTTGCACACCGGCCGGCCGGTTTCGCGATCCCAGGCGACGACGGTTTCCCGCTGGTTGGTGATGCTGATCGCAGCGATCTCGTCGGTGTGTGCGCCGACCCGTTCTATTACCTGTCGCGCTACACCGCTCTGGGTTGCCCATATTTCCATCGGATCGTGCTCGACCCATCCGGCCTTCGGGTAGAGCTGACTGAACTCCTGCTGTGCCATTCCTGCGATGTTGCCTTCGCGGTCGAACAGAATTGCGCGGGAACTCGTGGTCCCGGCATCAAATGCAAGTACATATCTCTTCTCGGCCACAATTACCTCCCTGAGTTCATTCGGTCGATGAGCAGACGGGCAGTGGGCTCGTCGACCACCAGATCGTTCACAAAGCCGGCGCGCAACGCGGCAAGAAGGCCCGGCACCTTTGCCCGGCCTGATACGACACAGATTGTGCGGGGAATCTTGGCGTACAGCTCGAGCGGAGGGCCGCTCGCACGCTGATTTATTGAGATGTTGTCCGAGCTTCCATCGGCCCGAAAGAACACAGTTGCCAGATCGCCCACCACGGCCTCCCGTTTGAGCTCCTCGAGGTCACACTCTTCGAGGTACCCGCCCGCATAGACGTGGCTCGAGACACCTGAGGAGACTGCACCGATACTGAAGAGGAACACATCGGCACTCTGCTGAAGCTCAACGATGCGGCGGATGCTGCGCTCGCGCCACATGGATTCCCGGGTGTCACGATAGTCGAAGAAGGTCGGTACCGGAAAGAGAAACATGCGCGCATCGTAGTTCTCGGCAAACGCCTGGAGGATTTTCGCCGCGTAGCTGTTGTCGTAGACGTAGGTGTTGCCCGAACCGTTCAGCTGCACAATGTTCAGCCCTTCGATTCGTTTACGGATGAGATGGACGCTGATCTCGCTCAACGTGGTGCCCCATGCGAGACCGAGGGTCAGTTCGTGAGCCGGTGCCGAAGCCCTGGCTGCAGCTATCGCGAGGACGTCATTCAGGTGATTCGCGGCATATTGCGCCACTCGCTGTATCCAGATGATCTCTCCCAGCTCGGCAGGCACGGGTACAACATGGACATCCTTCAGTCCGAACGCGTTTCGTATGTTCTCTGAGATCGGAGCAAGGTGGGAGTTCTCATCGTGCACATGTATTTCCACCAGTCCCTGCTCTCGTGCCAGGCCCAGCAGCCGGGAAACCTTCGGGCGGGAAAACCTGAGCTCCTTCGCGATCGCCTCGGTCGTCAAATCGTTGTAGTAGTAGAGTTTTGCAACTGAAAGGGCGTCACGAAGTACGTCCGGGGTGATGCGCATACGCCATTTAACCGTGGAACTTTCGCTTGTGCAAGCATATTGCTCCGGAAGTATTCGATTGTGAGAAAGTGTAACATGGTATGTTGACATTTGTTCAGTTCCTAGTATACTGAAGATGTACCCCCAACAAGAGAGAACCTGCTTTCATATGCCTGACTCAACCAGGGGAGCGGTCCCAACCGGAAGCGAGGTGTCATGTTCGACAGCAATTCGCATGTTGATGTTGCCATAATCGGCGCCGGCATCGTCGGCAGCATGATCGCGCGTGAGCTCTCGCGCTACCAGTTATCGGTGGCGCTGCTTGACCGCGCAAACGACGTCGGAACCGGCGCAAGCAGCGCCAACAGCGCGATACTCCACTCCGGACACGATCCCCGGCCGGGCAGCCTGAAGGCGCGGCTCAACCGACGTGGCAACGAATTGTGGTGGAAGGTCGGCGAGGAGCTCGATATCCCCCGAATCGCGTGCGGAAGCATGATCGTTGCCCTCGGCAGGGAGCAGCTTCCGGAACTCGACAAGCTGCTTGCTCGCGGAACAGCAAACAATATTGAAGGACTGCGTATCCTGAGTGCGGACGAAGCGCGGACGCGAGAACCGCTACTCTCGGACGCAACCGCAGGCGCGCTGTGGACACCGACGGCGGGTGTCATCGATCCGCTTCGTGGCACAGTCGCGATTGCCGAAAGTGCAGCGGTCAACGGCGTCTCGGTCGAACTTGATTGCGAGGTTTCAGGGCTCATCATCGAGCACGGCCGAATCGCCGGTGTGCATAGTTCGCGCGGTGACCTGCGTGCGAACTGGGTGATAAATGCTGCGGGCATCTATTCCGATGTGATTCTGCACGAGGCCGGGGACCACCTCGAATACTCGCTCATCCCGCGCAAGGGCGAATACTTCCTGTTCGATGCCGCACGCGTGCAGGTACACAACGTGCTTTTTCCCCTTCCAACGGAAAAAGGCAAAGGCACGCTGGTTACCGTAAGCGCGCATGGCAACACGATGATCGGTCCGAACGCAACAGTCATCGAAAACAGAGAGGATACTTCGAACACCGCCGAGGGAATGCGCGAGATTCTTGCAAGCGCGCAACGTCTGGTGCCCTCACTCGATCCGCGTGACATCATTGCGAGCTTCGCCGGAATCCGTGCGACCGGTGTCGGCGGTAACGGCGACTTCCTGATCGAACTCTCCTCTTCGGTCGATCACCTCGTGCACCTTTCGGGAATCGAGTCACCGGGTTACGTTGCGGCCCCCGCAATCGCGGAGCACGTCGTTGGACTGCTCGCGGGCTCAGGACTCAGGCTTGTGCCGAAGCCGCACGGGCTGAAGGATCTGCCCAGGCGGCCGAGATTCCGCGAGCTTACCCACGACGAGCGGGCAAAGCTTATTGCGAAGGATAGCAGCTACGGCAGAATTGTCTGCCGGTGCGAGATGGTGACCGAAGGTGAGGTGGTTGCCGCCATGAAGGGGCCGATACCCGCCCGTTCATACGACGCGCTGAAGCGTCGCTGCTGGCTCGGCACCGGTCGCTGCCAGGGTGGCTTCGATTACAGCAGGGTAATAGAACTTATGGCACGGGAAGACGGCCTGCCGCAGACCGAAGTAACCAAGAAGGGCGGCGAATCGCGGTTCCTCTATCGGGAAACCAAGGATGCGGCCGCGCTGCCCGAGCCCCACTGTGCATGTAATGCGCTCGAGACTGCCGCCACGGGGGAACCGCGATGACGCGTGGTGCTGATTATGATGTAGTGGTAATCGGCGGCGGCCCCGCCGGGCTTGCCGCGGCAATAGCGGCCCGGAAAGCCGGTGCTGATCGCGTGCTGGTGATCGAGCGGAACGGTGAGCCCGGCGGGATTCTCCCGCAGTGCATCCACAACGGGTTTGGCGCAATTGTCTTTGGCCAGGATCTTCCCGGGCCCCAGTACGCGCTTCGTTACTCCCGGATGGCCGCAGCCGAAGGGGTCCAGATCATGCTCGACACCTTTGTTGTTGAGATCAGCAACGAACGTGACGTCTACGCAATGAGCAGCAACGAAGGGTACGTGCACTTCCGTCCCCGGGCAATCGTACTCGCTATGGGCTGCCGCGAGCGCACGCGGGCGCAGATCAGACTCCCGGGGACCCGCGCGGCCGGCGTGTTCACCGCGGGAACTGTTCAGCGTCTGGTGAACATCGAAGGATATATGCCGGGCCGCCGCTTTGCAGTGCTCGGCTCCGGGGACATCGGCATGATCATGGCGCGGCGCCTCGCGATAGAGGGTGCTGAAGTGGTCGGGGTGTACGAACTTCTGCCCTATCTCACCGGACTCAGGCGCAATTACGTCCAGTGCCTGTCCGATTACGAAATACCGCTCCACCTCAGCATGACGGTGACCAATATCTTCGGGAAGGAACGGGTCGAGGGGATAGAGGTGTCGAAGGTCGATGAGAGACTGCAGCCGATTCCGGGAAGCGAACAGGTGATCGCCTGCGACGCGCTTCTCCTTTCAGTGGGATTGATTCCGGAAAACGAACTCTCCCGACAGATCGGAATCGAAATCGATCCCCGCACCTCAGGACCACGGGTCGACAGCTCGATGGCTACTTCGGTCCCCGGCATATTTGCCGCGGGGAACGTTACCGGTATCTACGACCTCGTTGATTATGTGAGCAAGGCGGGAGAGGTGGCAGGATACGAAGCGGCGAAATTTGCAGCAGGCGTGCAGACAGCCAGATCGCTGAACGCCACATCCGTTCGGCCTGCCGAGGAGGCGGTTTCCTCGGGCGCTGTCAGGGTGACTCCCGGAGAAAACGTCGGAACCATAATCCCTCAGCTTCTCAAAGTCGCTGTGGGGCAGGCAGAACGATATGTTACGATCCGGCCGCGCGCATTGATCGAGCGGCGGGTCCGCGTTTCGTTCCTCGACGGCGATCGCGAGGTTTACGGCTTCTGGGAAACGTACGCGCGGCCTGCTGAAATGATGGTTCACAAGGTCGATGCGCGATTTTCGGACGCGATCGGCGCGGCGCAGTCGCGCGAGCTTGAAGTAGTAATCAGGTAGGAGATCTGAATGATAGCCCATGAGCCGGAAGAACAGACGATCATCTGCCTGCGCTGTCCGCGCGGTTGCGAAGTGACTGCGCATGTCGATGGCGACGGCGCGGTGACGGAAGTGACGGGTAACAGCTGTAAGCTCGGCATACAGTATGCAACTCAGGAGGTGCGTGATCCGCGGCGTATACTGCCGACCACCGTGCGCGTTCGCGGCGGCAACCATCCGCTCGTCGCAGTCTGGACGCCGGAGCCGATACCGCGCGGGAGGCTGCTCGAGCTTGCGCGCGCAACACGGGAGATCGTGGTCGACGCGCCGGTTGAAGACGGGCAGGTAATTCTGAAAGACTGGATGCATCTGGGTATCAATCTGGTCGCAAGCGGCGCCGTGGACGTCGCATCGTAGTTCGCCATTTGACCGAACGCACAGCTCTGCGTACCCTTCATCTATGGTTACTGATTCAGCTGTTCAGGTATGGCACAACGGAAACATCGTCACGCTTGACCGCGAGGCGCCGCGTGCGGCCGCGATGGTGGTTCGAGAGGGCAGGATCGATTTTGTCGGCTCGGAAGCCGATGCGTACGCCCGCGCGGGTTCGGATGCACGCCGGGTCGATCTTGGCGGCAGAACGGTTGTTCCGGGCTTCAACGACAACCATGTCCACACGGTAATTCTCGGAGACCACGTTCGGTCTCCCGATCTCGCCAGCCTCGATGCCGCGCAGATAGTTGAAGCGATTCGCGAGCACTATCCGAATCCGCATCCGGGCGAGCTGCTCATCGGGTACGCATGGGATTATCCTGCCTGCCCGGATCCGCATCGTTCAATTCTCGATAACGCATTTCCGAATAATCCAGTCGTTCTTCCTCAGTACGGCGGTCATGGCCAGTGGCTGAACTCGGCGGCGCTGGACGCAATCGGTGTTCACCGGGGAACACCAGATCCTGAGCACGGCGTGATTCTCCGTGATCCGTCGGGTGAGCCGAGCGGAGTAGTTCGCGAGCTTTCCACCAATTCACTCATGCAGCGCCACTTTCTGCAGGTTCATTCCGCCCGTGGTCAGCGCGAGGAGCGACTTGCCACGGCGCTCGACCACTTTCGCAGACTCGGATTGACATCCGTGCAGGATAATACCTGGTACGTGCCGACGGTATTTTCGCTGCGCCGCCTGCATGATACCGGCGGGCTTTCCACTCGATTCACCTGCTGGGCACATGGCGGGATTCCTTCGACGATCCCGTTCATGGACCTCCCATCTTACGACGAGTTATGGGTGCGGCGCGGACCGTGGAAATACTTCCTCGACGGAACATTCACAACCGAAACCGCGTGGCTCTGGGAGGAGTATGCAGATGATCGCGGAAATACCGGCAAGGGTATGAAGGTGACCGAGATTGCGGGAATCCTCTCCGCGCTTGCCCGGAAAGGCGTTCAGGGTGCGTTTCATGCAATCGGTGATCGGGCGATCAGCGAGTTCCTCGACGCATATGAGCATGTGCT
>DATKUC010000243.1:0-5844 GCA_035530835.1 Spirochaetia bacterium | reverse complement strand
GCAATCAGCCAGTTTCAGCAGGTGCTTGCGATAGATCCCTGGAACGTCGGAGCCATGTTCCGGCTTGGCCAGGTGTACGAGTGGAAAGGCGACTGGCACCAGGCACTGGCAAACTACGAGAAGGTATTCTACTCCGACCCGACCTATGAAAACGTCATCAAGAAATACAACGATCTGTCGAGCCAGCATAACGATTCGCTCGCATTCACCGCTCTTGCCTATTCGGACAGCTCGCGGCTGCAGTACGAAGGAACGGCGGACTACAATGCCCTGGTCTCCAGCCTCGTCGGCATTCACGGGAGATTTCGAACCGATACGCAGTTGCTCTATCGGCCACCTTCACCGGAACTGCCGACTGACTACCAGCTCTACTCCTTCATGATCGGGGTTCCTCTCAACTTCTACGTGGCCGGTCTTTCCATCGAGCCCCAGATCGGTGTGACGATGTCGAACAGCCTCTACAACACCAACTCCAGCACAAATCCGCTCGCCTATCCATCTCAGACCTATGTGCCGCTCGGAACGTACTTCGGCGCGTTTCACGCGGATCCCTACGCCCGGCTTGACGCAACCTTCAGCGCAGGACAGTTTGTCTACCTCACCGGCGAGTATTTCTATGGGCGGGAGCAGGAGACCTTCGTGCCGGGGCGACCGGCACTGTACGAGCACATTGCCAATGCGAGTATTTCTACGAACCTCGGATTCATAAACTCCTACCCGTTCAAGAACTCTTCGCTGCGCACCTACGGCGAGGTGGACTTTGTCAACGGCGCCCCGGGAACTCCGGACAACATAATGACCAATCTCGAACAGGATGTTACCCTCGGTCTGCTCGCGTTTGACAATCCCTATGTACGACTGTCACTTGTCGGAACCGTTCAGTATCAGAACTCGCTGAACTCGGTTCCCGTCTACTACTACACGCCGATCGGCGTTCTCCTGGCAGGCGGTGGTTTTCAGGCGGCCGCAACATTACCGGTCGGTGCGGATTCGATGGCCTTCAGCCTCAGCGGCAAGCTCTCCTCAAATCAGGATCACCTGACCGATCCCGCAAATCTGATTCAGCGGCTCCAGGTGGACAGCGAGGCGCGGGTAGAGTACGATCGGGGCAATATGGCGCTCTGGCTTGATGCTCAACTCAGCACGACCTACCGCTACAATTCTGCGCAGCCTGACCCGACAACCAACACCTGGGATTTCTGGTCGTTCACCGTAAGCCTTGGCTTCACGGTGCAGATGCAGAAACTGCTCCAGCCGTGATGGCTTACAAACGGCGGACGAGGAATGAAATGAAATCCCGAATATCTTTTGCCGGATGCATGAAACCGATTCTTGCTGCGAGCCTCTTTCTTGTAGTGTGCGCTGTGCAGGCGTTTTCCGCGACTGTGTACGGGCATACGATCATCGCACTCTACAAGTCAACCGAGAATCAGACTGCAACGCAGAACGAGATAGCCTGGTATCTCGCGCCGATTCTCGAGAAGGAGGGCTTCAGCGTTCGCTACTGGGACGCCGATCACGGCACTCCCACATCAGCCGACATGCGGGATGTGAGGGCAATTGTGAGCTGGTTTCGCGGATCATCGATGTCGCATCCCCTGGATTACCTTGCGTTCCTGAACAGGTCCATCGATGAGGGGCGGAAGATTATCGTACTGGGAAATCTCGGCGTGTACCAGGATCGCGATACCGGTGAATACCTTCAGCCCACTCAGATCAATCCGACGCTCGAGCGTCTGGGGCTGATCTACCTCGGGGACTGGACCGAAAATGGCTCTGTGATCAGGATTGCATCGGTCGATGACGCAGTCGCGCAGATGGACGGACCGCAGCGCCCGGATGTGTCCCGTTTCTTCTATCATTTTACGCAGGTAGACCGCAACATGCACATCTACCTCTCCCTGCGCAGGACTGATCGGGACTATGCGCCGAGTCCGGTGATCGTTACCAACAGAAACGGTGGATTCGCGCTGTCGAGCTACATATACCGCGAGGAGAACAGCAAGCTTGTCATGATGCTCGATCTCTCGAAGTTCGTTGACAGGGCGCTCTTTCCGGATGCCGGACAGGAGCGGGTCGCGCTGCTCGTGGACAGCTCCAATTCAACCGCCATGCATATCAAGGCGCTCACTCAGCCGATGCTCATGCGCAACAAGATTCCCGTGGATGTCATCGACGCTGGATCGCTTGATGCGCTCATGCCGGGAGACCTCAGACAGTACACAGCGGTAGGTCTGCTTCTTTCGAGCGACGCCGCGCTTGACCCGGCAGTGTTGAAGAGTTACCTCCAGGGTGGAGGCGATCTTGTCGTCCTGATGAAGGGTGACTATTCGCGCTCGGCCGATCTTCTGGCGATGGGAAGCAGCGAGTCCGTCCTGTCATCGGTAACCGGATACCGCTTCACCTCAGGTTTTGCGCTCGGCGAAGGATATGCGCCGCAGGACGACGCATTCACCTGGAGTCCGGGCTCCCGGCCACCGGCAAAGGGATCAATTGTTCTCGCGACCGGCGGTTCCGATCAGCCGTCTTCGCTGCTGTGGGCGGCAAACCGGTTTGCTGGAAAGGTGCTGGTCTGGAACTGGAATTCACTTGAGATCGGGGACTTCCAGGGCTTGATCCTCGAATCCTTCCTCTACGTCCGCCCCGTGGGCATAACGGCAACTCCCGGACTCGGTATCATGTATATCGATGACTTCCCGGAGCCGATGTACAACGTGGTGAAGCCACCCGAATCAATTACCGACACAAAGTTCTACTCGACCGTCTGGTGGCCCCAGATCCGGGATCTCTTCGCAAACCGGAACATTCCGTTCACCACCTTCACGGTGTTCAACTACAATGCAAATACCTCTCCGCCATTTCCAACCGGTGAGTTCTACGTGGGCGCAAATGAGGCGAGCGTGAACCTTGCCCGCGCGGTGCTTGCGTCCGGCAATGAGCTTGGGCTGCACGGCTACAATCACATGTCGCTGACTCTGAACAAGACAGCTACCAACATCCGTCCCTGGCCGTCGATCCCGGACATGGAGGAAGCGCTGAAGCAGGCACATCGGGAGTGGAGCAGTCTGTTTGGAAGCGACACGTTGCCGTTCTCCTATGTCGCACCGAATAACATCATCTCTTCGGCGGGTGTCGCAGCGCTTCACGAAGCGTTTCCGTCGATCCATGTAGTCTGTGCGCTTCGCTACACCGGAGGCGACGAAACCGCCACTTCATTCGGACCTGATCCGAAGCTGCCGGGCATCTACTTCATCCCCCGCAATTCGTGGGGCTATGAGTTCAGCCCCGGCGCGCGTATGCGAGTCTCAGCCGCCGTGAGCGGCGCCGGCATATGGGCTCACTTTATTCACCCCGACGACGTGTTTGATCCGAACCGTTCGCGTGGATTGAGCTGGAACCAGCTGGTGGCAAACTTCGGCAAGCTTCTTGACTTTGCGCATACGAACTATCCGTGGCTCAAGTACACGACGGTCAAAGGTGCGTACCAGACACTCGAAGTCATGGATGAATCAGAGGCGTCATTCCGGTGGACCGGTGGCAGTATGATGATCCATGGAACTCCCGGATTGCTCGTGCGCGTCCGGACGAATCTCGGACCTATCTCCGACATGAAGGGAGTCCGCGTCGTCTACCAGTACTCACAGATGCCGGAAACGATTCTGCAGCTCACCTCTGCGGAAGCCGAGCTTGACTTCATCCAGTAGCTGAGACCGACGGTGATCCTAATCGATGTTGAAGATCTCCTTGCACTGTCGAAACAGCGGCTCTTTCTGAACATCGATCCGGAACTGGGAGTGATAGTAGGCGACGTCCGATTCTGAAAGCCTGAGCCGGGAAACGAAACTCGACAGGCGAGTCTCGTCGTTATCGCTCAACTCAGTACCGCGAAGATTTGCGAGTATTGTGGCTACCGAAATGATCATGATGATCTGTTTGTGCGGAGAAACGATGTTCAGGCCGCCATGCTCCCGCGCTATATCGACATAGACGTCCGGAAAGTTCCACTTCGTGAACGCGAGAGCCCCGAGTTCGCGATGGTCGATACCGAACGCAGTACGCTCCTGCTCCACGAGGTCCTCGAACTCATCGCTGCTTTTTGCGAGGACCCTGAGATAGGAATCCGGATCGGTGTTGAACAGGGCAACCTGTCCCATATCGTGAAGCACTCCTCCGAGAAATGCAATTTCGACCGAATCAACCATTCCCGTCCGCAGACAGAGGTGCCGGGCAAGAAACGCCGAGTAGACTGAATGGCGCCAGTACTGCCGGTAGAACTCCTTTCCGTTGCGGCCACGAAGCGCATTTGAGGCGGCAACCAGCAGCACAAGGCTCCGGATGCTTTTCAGTCCCAGGAGCACAATCGCCTGCTGCACATCGGTAATCTCCCGCTGCCGGGCATAGAGCGCCGAATTCGCTATTTTCAGGATTTTTGTAGTCAGACCCGGGTCGATCTTGATGATATTTTCCAGCTCCTCGAACGAGATATTCCAGTCCTTATCGGTTACTGAAAGTATCTTCGTTGCGACCTCCGGTATGACCGGAAGATTCGCCAGGTAGCGCTCGTATCGTTCATCGATTTTGTCCACGGTTCTTTCCTCTTTTTGTCTGTTGTTATAGTAACATATCGGTGAGATCGGGATAGTTGTCATGAAACCTTTTCTGTCGTACGGCGGAAAAGTGACATTCCGGCCGAAGGAGATGTGATATGGCGAAAGAGAGGGAACCACTGCGGGTTGCGATTATTGGCACCGGCGGACGGTCGAGTTACATGTATGCTCCGCTCATTGCAGGGCTGCCTGATGAAGTTGTGCTGGTTTCCGTCTGGGGCAGAAGCGAAGCATCCGCGAAGGCGCTCGGAATCCGCCTTGGCGTGCCCTACTTCACCGATGTGGACAGACTCGTTCGCGAGACTGCGCCTGACATCGGGATTGTGAGCGTCAGAGGTACCGCGAACGGTGAAGTCGGCCTCATGGCGGTACAGAGCGGAATGCATCTGCTCATAGAGACCCCGATTGCCTACAAGCTTTCGGAGGCGGATGCGATTTTGCGCACGGCACGGGAGAGACAGCTGAAGGTCGAGGTTGCCGAGCAGTTTCATCGCCGTCCGATGGAGGAGATCAAGCGAAAGCTTATTGCTGCCGGACTTTTCGGTCAGGTCTATTCAGCATTCAATGATTTCGCCGGCCATGGTTACCATGGAGTGAGCGTGCTGCGCAGTTATCTCGGTTTCGATGCACGGCCAAAGCAGGCGGTAGGTTCGAGTCACTCCTACGAGCTTGCCCCGCAGTGGTCCGCGATTGCAGGTACCCGCGGGCCGCGAACCGAAACGCAGGAACACGGAATCATCGAATTTGAAGGCGGTCAGGTCGGTATCTATCACTGGACGAGCGTCGGCTACGATTCACCGGTCAGATGGTGGCGAAGCAGCAGATTCCTTGCGGAGAAGGGAATGGGGGTGTCGATCGGCACGGGAACCAGTACCGACGAGCGGCTCACGCTTCTCGCGCCGCGGGAAGAGGCGCCGCGGCTCATAACGGTTGAGCGGCGCTACGAGCGGGTCGATGGCGGCGCGCTGACACAGGTTGTGGCTCACACGGGAGATCCGGAGCAGCCGGTTATCACCTGGGAGAATCCGTTCCGGCCGCGCGTACAGGGGCACGGAGTACAGTGGCACGACGACGAGATCGGCGTTGCCGGCTGCATTATGAGTCTCGTGAACGCAGTGCGCGGTGGTGGCGAGGTGACCTACGGCGGCCTCCAGGGCCGGCTTGATCAGGAGATAGTTCTTGCAATCCAGCGCTCGGCAGCCGAAGGTGGCAGACCCGTGGCCTTCCCCGTGAGCGA
>DATKUC010000242.1:0-11617 GCA_035530835.1 Spirochaetia bacterium | reverse complement strand
ATCATCGTGGTCGTACCGCTTCCCGCGCATCCAGGAGGCGACCGCGGCGATTATCATCATGATGAATGCAAATATGAAGGTAATGTGCATGCCGTGCATGAAGGGTGTTGATATGAGGTTTGGGAAGAACGTCTTTCCGGTCAGCGTGGGAACCTGTGGGGCCGGTAAGGTCCCGAGCAGCTTTGCGCCGAGGAGCGACTGGATGGGATTGTAGCCGAGGAACGCGGCGAAGAGGCTTCCGACCGGCGGAAGGTGCGCAATTCGGGTCGCCTCATCGGCAGGAACTCCCTGGCCGGTCAGTCCGCGGTAGAGCGTGTCCGGCAGACTGCTGCTCAGTCCTGCGATCATCAACGAGAAGAAGAGTCCGATGGAGAGGTTCATGCCTGCGTTCTGGAAGGTCGCGCGCATGCCGGAGGCCACGCCGCGCTCGCCTGCGGGAACTGAGTCCATGATCCCGGCGGTGTTCGGCGCGGAGAAGAGGCCCATGGCAAGCCCGTTCGCAAACAGAAGCAGTCCGAACGGGATGTAGGGGAAGATCGGCGGAAGCAGCAGCATGAGGGCAAAGGTCGCTGCGGCCGCTATCATCCCGTCGGTTGCAAACGGCCGCGCACCGAATCGGTCCGACAGGTAGCCGGAGGTTGGTCAGCCGAGCAGGAATCCGGCGGTCATGGGCAGCATGTAGATTGCCGCCCACAGTGGTGTCGACTCGTAGCTGTAGCCATGGAACGGAAGCCAGATTCCCTGAAGCCAGATAATCAGCATGAACATGAGCCCGCCACGACCGATTGAGGCAAGCAGTCCGGCGAGGTTTCCCGCGGTAAAAGCGGGAATCCGGAATAACGAAAGCCTGAACATCGGTTCGCGAACTCGTGTCTCGATGACGGCAAAAAGCACGAGCAGGAGAATGCCGCCCCCGATTGCCGCAAGCACCGCGGGGTTGGTCCATCCGGTCGCGTGCGTTCCGTACGGCTGGATGCCGTAGGTTATGCCGGCAAGAACCGCTATGAGGCCGAGACCGAAGGTGAGGTTCCCCCACCAGTCAATTCGGGCGGGCCGCATCTCTCCGGTCTCCTTCAGGCTGAAATAGGCCCATATGGTTCCTGCTATCCCGATGGGTACCGAAACGAGGAATACCAGGTGCCAGTCCACTGTTGAAAGCAGGCCGCCGACCACGAGGCCGACGAATGAGCCGGCAATCGCTGCGACTGAGTTAATGCCGAGCGCCATGCCGCGCTGAGTTGCAGGGAAAGCATCGGTGAGAATCGCCGCGGAGTTCGCCATCAGCAGTGCACCGCCGACACCTTGCACCACCCGTAACGCAATGAGTGTAAGCGCGGCCGACGGACCGGTCCAGAATACCATCGACAATCCGATCGATCCTGCGGTAAAGACTGCAAAGCCCAGGTTATACATCCGCACCCGGCCGAACATGTCGCCGATCCTGCCAAAACTCACCACGAGAACCGCAGTGACCACCATGTAGCCCATCAGCATCCACAACAGGTAGCTGACGTTCGATGGAGTCAGAGGGTTCAGCGCAATTCCGCGAAATATCGAAGGAAGGGAGATCAATACAATAGAGGAATTGATAGTTGCCATGAGAACGACCGAGGGTCGTGTTCACAAGGGCAACCCACTTGTAACCGGTTCTGCCTGTATCCGTTGGTGCTCTCATTTCCTGTATAACTTACGAACAACCCAAAAAAGCGGCCACCGTGCGGGAGGGGGAATATGGCACCGTCGAGCCGCGAACATTCCTGCGCTCTCCACGGCGGCCGGCAGCTCAGAACTGCAGAAAACGCTCGCCTGAACGGAAGAGACTTATCCGCTGCGTTGACTCCGATATTGCAATTGCAATCGATCTGGTCATTGCGGTGATCATCGCCGCTGAAGCGTGGCGTGCGCCCAATCCGGCAGCAAAGTGCGCGCCGCCGGTATCGGCCTTGATGTAGGTGCCCGCGGAGACGATCACCCCATCGCCACGAATAATGAAAGCGCCATCGATCCTCGAGAACTCCTTTATGGTATCCTCAAGGCTCGGATCGAGGATGTTCCGTTCGGGGTCCCGGATGCCCTGAAACGGATTGACTATCAACTGCTGACAGTAGTGGGCAACGTTCGCATAGTCGCCGACAACGAACAGGGTACCGACCGGTTTGCCCTCCCGCCCCTCAAAAGCAAGTTCGTTTGCAATCTGAAGAACCCGCGTCAGCACCTGCTGGTCAAGATCGTCCGGTCGCTCCTCCGAATCGAATGCAAAATAGAGTCTGAACTCCTTATCCACATCGGTGAATACAATCGAATCAAGGAGCCCGGAATGAGGAATACCGTAGATGCTGAGGATTCGCTCGCCACGGGAAATGATCCCCTGGGACAGCAGGAAGAGAAGGCTCACTTCGATCTGGCTCGAGCGATTGGCGCCACGAAACGGCACGGCGACAATCGAATCAGGCGGGACCTCAAGCCTCTCGATTCGCGCCCGGTCGCTTGTGACGATAATCATGCCATGATGCGTTACCAGGTCAGCCAGAGTCCCCGGATCATCAATCGCGTCAGCGTAGAGAATTATGCGGCTGGCGCTGATCTCTTCAGCGAGCGAAATCCCATGCGCGACGGTGAATGCCGAGGCAGTCGGCGCGTCTGCCGTTGCGTGTGCCTCGAATGCTGAGGCGGCCAGAAGAGTACAGGCGTCCTCGGGAGTACGACAGAGCAGAAGCTCCCGGCAGAACGGTTCGCTCGACAACTTCGCTGCCACGTCGCTGAGCGCCGAAAGATGCTCCGTCTCGCTGCCGATGAGCATGACTATCACCTGCACCGGAAGATCGTCTTTGGTGTCTTCGTACGGAATGCCGCTCCGACTTATCCCGACGGCAACAAACGTATGCTCCATCGAGCCGATAATTGCGTGCGGCAGAGCGACGTTCCGCGAAACGCGGGTCGACAGAAAGGACTCGCGTTTCCAGATCTCCTCGAGAAGCACCGTGACCGGGGGGACCGCCGGAATCGACACATCGGATGCGAGCCGCTCTGCAAGTTCTTCAAACGCCTCGAGCTTCGTTCGGCCCTTCAGAAAGATGATGCGGTCACAGGAGAGATAATCCGAGATGGCCATGGTGAGCCCCCTACCGGTAAGTACGCCGTTGCCCGGCGTACCCTTACATCGTGTGCGGGAGACCAGACAGTGTCAACAGTGCGGGGAGGGGGACGAACGGGCTTGGTCGCACGCATGCGCTCATCATTTGCGCGACCCTACATCTGCAGACGACCGGCTACAACCCAATCGGTAGGGCACTCGCCTGTATAGATTTCCCTGATATGGAAGAAGGCAAATATGCGGAGAAGCAGTTCCCGGTCGAACACGTGGTGATGGAGAGAGCGGATTCGGAGATTATTCCTGCAGCGAGCCGCGAACTCGACCTGCCCGCCCGCGGGAGGATCGCGGCTCAAGTCGTGCAGCTCAAGTACCTCCTCCAGATGGCTCATGTCCCCTTCATCCCGGTGCGCAAGATAGTCTTCGCGCAGGTGCTCGAAGGTCGTGATTGGCCGACGATGATCGAAGTTCGACTCCTTTCGCGGTGCGACGATTATGAGGATTCCGTCCGGCACCAGTACCCGAGACCATTCCTGTATTGCGCGAAGCGGATCGGCAATATGCTCTAGTGAATTGCAGGAGAGGACAAAATCGTAGACGCTGTCCGGGATGGATGATAGTTCGGTCGCCTCGTGAATGTATTGATACCCGGCACCGTCCCGGTAGGTCATGCCTTCCCGGATCGTCCCTTCCCACAGTGTGGTTGGCGCGAAATTGCAACCGTCGACCCGGGCCGCGACCCGGTAGAGTGGAAGCAGGCCGCGTCGATCAAAGAACGGACTCGGCCCACCAATTTCGAGTCCCCGTTTTCCGCGTACGAGAGTTCGCAGCCGTCTGAAGCCGGGAAGTCGCCGCGGAAGGACGCGTCGGAAGGCTTTGTGAACAAGTTCGATCACTCTCATGGTTCGATTCCATCACCCCTGTTCCGCTTCCAGCTCGGATGGGTAATTCCAAGACTCGAGATGCGGTAATTGAGTGCCCGGCTCGTGAGTCCCAGTAGCTCCGCTGCGTCCTTCTGTATCCAGCCGGTACGCACAAGAGCCTGCTCGATAAGTTGCCGTTCGGCGTCCTCGAGCTTGATTCCGTCGGCCGGTAGCCGGATGCCGGACTCCTCAGGCTCACCAGACTCGTCGGCAAAAAGAAGCTCGAGTTCTGCTGAGGTTACAAGCTCCCCTTCGGCAAACAGCACGGCACGCTCCATGGTATTTTCCAATTCGCGTATGTTCCCGGGCCACGAGTATCCGTCGAGGATCTTCATTGCAGCCGCATCTATGGCGCGAACCGCCTTGTTCATGTCGGCAGCTGCGCGTTTCAGAAAGAACTCCGCAAGGAGCTTCACGTCACCGTCGCGCTTGCGCAACGGCGGCAGGCGGATAGTCACCACGTTCAGCCTGAAGTAGAGATCCTCCCGGAAAAGGCCACGCTTCATGAGGTCGATCAGATCCTTGTTCGTCGCCGAGATAATGCGGACATCCACCTTCCGACTTTCGTTCGAACCGATACGTTCGAACTCCTTCTCCTGGATGACCCGCAGCACCTTCGCCTGGGTAAAGAGACTCATGTCGGCAACTTCGTCAAGGAACATCGTACCACCATCTGCATGCTCGAACCGTCCTATGCGTGCCCGGTCAGCCCCGGTAAATGAACCCTTTTCGTATCCGAACAGTTCACTTTCAAGAAGCGCCTCTGGGAGCGCGGCACAGTTGACGCGGACGAAGGGGCCGTCAGCGCGAAGACTGCTGTGGTGAATGGCGCTTGCGACCAGTTCCTTCCCGGTTCCAGTTTCCCCCAGAATGATCACCCGCGCATTCGTGCGGGCAACACGATGCACACGCGACAGCACTTCCTGGATGGCCTGGCTCTCCCCGATGAATGTATCGGTTTGAGCGGCCTCAGGCTGCGCTGTCTGAGTTGTAGCGGTGTGTGGTTTTGGAGTGGGACTGTTGAGCGCGCGTCGTATGTGGAAGTTCAGCTCCGGCAGACTGAACGGCTCCTGGAGCATGCTGAACGCGCCACCGCGGACTGCGAGAACACCGCGCTGAATCGTCGCCCGGGATGCAAGAGCAATGACCACCGTGCTCACATTCTTCTGCTGCACGACCCGGATCAATTTCTGGATATCCCCGCCGGGAATTGTAACATTTGCGATAACCACTTCATACGTGTGGATATCGAGCCAGGCAAGCGCGCCCTGGTAGGTAGGAGCGAGATCAATCGAGTGTCCCATGCTGCCAAAAAAAAGAGACACATCGTTACGGAACGCCTCGTTCTCATCGACGACGAGGAACGAACTCATAGGTATTCTCACATTGTACGGCGGATGCGCGAAAAATCAAGCACCTGTATTCCACTCCACGAGTTCTGTGATAGAATAGTTGACGGACCTCTTCGTGTTCCACGCAGAAGGAGTGTCCCCTACGCCAATAAACACTATTCAGATGCTCAGGCAGATCTCCTTCTTTGCCGTAATGTCGGATTCCGACCTTAAAAAGATTGCGCGCATTACAGCCGTCGACGAGTACGAAGCAGATGAGATCATCATCGAGGAACTTTCCGAAGGTGCACAGTTTTACATCATTCATCACGGAAAGGTTGAAGTATCAAAGCGCTATGGCGATCACAGTCAGTTTGTACTCGGAGTGTACAGCGACGGGGATTTCTTCGGCGAAATGTCGCTCCTTGACGAGGGTCGCCGCTCGGCGACTGTTCGTGCCCTGGAGCAGACAACACTTCTTTCGATCGCCAAGAATGATTTTCAACCACTACTCTCCAACGCTCCGACTCTCGCCTTCGGGATTCTGAAGGAGCTCAGCATGCGCGTCCGCACCACCGGTGCGTTGCTCATCTCCTACATACAGCAACGGAACCGCCGTCTGCGCTCGGCGCTCGCCGAAACCCTTCGTGGGGTCATGGCCGCAGTCGAACGTGCTGAGCGCGGGCCGCGAATGCCCTTTCAGCACATCACGGCACTTGCCCGAACCATCGGAGTCCAGATGGGACTCTCTGAGGAGGATTTGCTGGTGCTCGAGCTCCGTTCGCTGCTCTATGATCTGGGTGCACGGAATGTTGAAGGGCTGGACCTCGAATCACTCGAACCAATTCAGGCGGACGATACGGAGGAGAGAACCGAACCGGATGAGCGTCCACTTATCGAACGTGAAGTATCTCATGCATTCCATGGAGGAAATGCAGGCCCTGAGTCCGGATTCCCGGATGATTTCCTCGGCACCGACTCCTATCAGGTGAGCATCATCATCTCACTTGCGGGTGCATTTTCCGCGCTGACGCGAGATCGCCCGAACGGTCAGTTGCTCGAGCCGGCAGCCGCAGTTGAAGTGATCAGGACAAGTGCAGACCGATGGTTTGGAACGGAGGCGGTAAACGCGTTCCTTACACTATGGGAAAAGGGACTGATAAGAACAGTTGATCAGTGACTTCTCCCGGCATAATTCGCGTCGATCCAGCTGCGATATTCGCCTGATCGGACAGAGTCGATCCACTCCAGGTTTGCAAGATACCAGGAAACGGTTGCCGAAAGGCCCGCTTCAAAGGACATGCCGCGGCTCCAGGAGAGCTCCTGCTTAATCTTGCTGCAGTCTATTGCATAACGCTGGTCATGGCCGGGTCGGTCGGTTACAAAGCGGATGAGTCGGAGATACTGATCAACCGGTGTTCCAGTCTGTTCGGCCACGATCCCGCAGAGCGCATGGACAAGATCAATATTCTTCCATTCATTCTCACCACCGACCGTGTAAGTTGCACCTGGCGCGGCGGACTTCAGGATGCTCCATATCGCCGCAGCATGGTCTTCAACATAGAGCCAGTCCCGTACGTTCTCCCCCTTGCCGTAAACCGGAAGCGGCTTTCCTTCGAGCATATTCAGGATCATGAGTGGAATGAGCTTTTCCGGAAACTGGTAGGGGCCATAGTTGTTTGAGCAGTTTGAAATGGTCACGGGAAGGCCATAGGTGTGATGGTAGGCTCTTACGAGATGATCGGAGGAAGCCTTCGACGCCGAGTAGGGACTGCGCGGATCGTAGGGAGTCTCCTCCCGAAAATATCCTTCCTGACCGAGCGAACCGAACACTTCATCCGTACTCACATGATGGAAGATGACGCCGTCCGCGCCCGCCCACGCCGCGCGTGCGGCTTCGAGGAGAGAAAAGGTTCCGACGACGTTTGTCTGAATAAACTCCTTCGGTCCGAGAATCGAGCGGTCGACGTGACTTTCGGCAGCAAGGTGCACAATGGAATCCACATGTTCGCGTTTCATAAGTTTCGTCACCGATTCTGTGTCGCAGATATCGGTGCGTGACAACAGGTATCGGTTCGGTCCGTAACTCTGCTCGATGTCCGTCAGGCTCTTCGGATTTCCCGCATAGGTGAGCTTGTCGAGATTGATGATTCTGCCGGTGAAATCCGGCCTGGCAAAGAGGTATCGAATGAAGTTACTGCCGATAAATCCGGCTCCGCCGGTAACCAGCACACTCTGCAACGTTCGTTGATCTTTCATGTTGTCTCCCGTTCCTGTCGCATCTTGGCGAAAAAATCCTCGAGCCCGCGCTGCCAGGTCGGAATGCCCAGACCGAGTTCCCGCTGGATCTTTTCCGTCGAAAGCACGGAATAGCCCGGCCTTCGCGCCCTCGTTCGATACTCTTCGGAACTGATCGGCCGTATATCGCAGGCACACCCGAGCAGCTCTGCATCGGCGGCGCTGCGGTGTATTTCAACCGCAAAACCGTACCAGGTAGTTTCACCACTGTTGGTGAAGTGGTAGATACCGTAGGCGTTGCATTCACGCCGTACAAACTCACAGAGCGCCGCAGCCAGATGGGCTGCATATGTCGGGGAACCCCTCTGATCATCCACCACGCGGATCGGTGAGCCTTCCTGCATGAGCTTCAGCATGGTGAACACGAAGTTCCTTCCGTGCGTTCCATACAGCCACGCCGTTCGCACAATAATATGCCGCGAGAGCGCTTCCTGTACAAGCCGTTCTCCTGCGACTTTGGTGCGGCCGTATGCGGAAAGCGGATTCGGTGTTGCGAGTTCGACGTACGGGTGGGAGGCCGTCCCATCAAAGACGTAGTCAGTTGAAATGTGAATGAGAGACGCACCAGAATCCCTGCACCAGGCGGCAAGATTCGCCGGTCCCTGTGCATTAACCCGATACGCCGTCTCTTCATCGCTTTCGGCCTGATCCACAGCAGTGTACGCCGCGCAGTTGATGACCCATCGGGGGAAATGTCCCGGCCGGAACGCAGCGTCCGCGAATGAAACAACTGCGCGTATCTGTGTGATGTCGCACTCCACATCGGAGTCGACATGCTGCAGTCCCAGTTCATCCAGCCTGCGCACCACCTCCTGGCCAAGCATTCCACGCGCGCCGACTACCCAGATCATTGACTGCCCGCCGAATCCAGCTCAGATATGTCCAGAAGACGGGGAAGCGCGCTATCCTTATCGGAGACAACAACTTCGGATAGTGGCCATCGTATTCCAAGAGTCGGATCATCCCAGCGTATTCCCGCTTCACTCTCCCTGCAGTATTCTGCCGTGCATGCATAGAAGAAATCAGCGGATTCGGAAAGCGTAAGAAATCCGTGAGCGAAGCCCGGCGGAATGTAAACTGAAAGGTAGCTTTCACTGTCAAGTTCCACGGCCGCCCAGTTTCCGAAGGTCGCCGAACCAGGCCGGATGTCCACCGCAACATCCCAGACCCTGCCGGCGAGAACCCTCACCAACTTTCCCTGCTCATGCGGCGGACTCTGGTAGTGTAATCCACGCAGCACACCGCGAGACGACCTCGATAGATTCTCCTGCAGGAACGGTTGTGATATTCCCGCTGCAGTAAAATCACTCCACTTGTACAGCTCAGAAAAAAAACCTCTCTCGTCGTGAAAGAGTCGCGGCCGGATGATGAGCATACCCTCAAGCGCCGCCTTCGTTATCTCAAACGGCATTCTGCTACCTCCGCGTGTCGTCGACGAGCCGCAGGAGATACTCGCCGTAACCTGATTTGAGAAGCGGCTCGGCAAGCTTTCGCAGCTGAGACTCATCAATGAACCCCATCTTGAATGCGATCTCTTCGATGCAGGATACTTTCAGACCCTGCCTGTCTTCGATCGTTTTGATGAATACCGTTGCATCGACAAGCGATGCATGGGTGCCGGTATCGAGCCACGCGAAACCGCGGCCCATGAGGCGGCACCGGAGCTTTCCCCTCTCCAGGTACACCCGGTTCACATCGGTAATCTCGAGCTCCCCTCGAGGAGAGGGCTTGAGGTTCCTGGCTATTGAAACAACGTCGTTGTCGTAGAAGTAGAGTCCGACGACTGCATAGTGCGAGCGAGGCACCTCGGGCTTTTCTTCAATAGACAACACGTGCATGTCCCGGTCGAACTCGATCACTCCGTATCGTTCGGGATCATTCACGTAGTATCCGAACACGGTGGCCCCGTCACCACCGAGCGCCGCATCCTGCAGCATGTCCGGCAATCCATGTCCATAGAAGATATTGTCACCGAGCACCAGGGCAACATCATCGTCGCCAATGAAATCCGATCCCACGAGGAACGCATCGGCAAGGCCGCGTGGTGCAGCCTGTTCGGCGTAGGACAGCGTCAGCCCCAGCGATTCCCCCGTTCCGAGCAGATCTCTGAAGCGGGGAAGATCCCTTGGAGTGGAGATGATGAGAATGTCACGGATACGGCTCAACATGAGCACCGACAGCGGATACTCGACCATCGGCTTGTCGTAGACCGGAAGCAGCTGTTTGCAGACGACCTGTGTTGCCGGGTATAGACGCGTGCCGGATCCACCGGCGAGGACGATCCCCTTCATGAAACACCTCTTTGCACGGAGCAGCACGAGATGTCGGCAAACATGTGCGTGTAGCTATGAGTATAAATCGCCGGTCGCCCCGTGTGAAGCCCAGTCCCGTTGCGGAGGTGACTTACGGAAACAGTCGTGCGCAATTTCACGACTGTAATTCGTCTGCGACGGCGCTGTCGCTGCCGTATTCGTCGACTCTGCCGCAAATGCATACGCCACACCTAAATATCTACTTTCGGTGAATTCGGAAACAACATGGCACAGTACTTGCTTACATGTAAATAGAGTGATTAGTAAAAAAAGTCCATATCGCACCCATTTGCTACGGTTCGGCCATAGCGCCAACCCAAATTGTTACTCGAATAAAAAGGAGACGATATGTACACAACATTTCGTGCATCAGCATCCAGACTTCGTCGCGCTACAACCCGCATACTGTCAGTGACTCTGGCACTTGCCGCCATTCTCTCCTGTAGTTCTCCCCTCGCTCCGGCAACTGCAACAGCAAAGAAGGGGGGGACTCTTCTCCTGACTATCGCAGGGACTACGTCACGGACGCTTCTCCCTGCAATTGACATGACCATTGCCAGCTACAGCATCAGCGGCACCGGTCCTGCCGGACACACATTCTCACAGTCCACCACACAGACCAGCAGCGATGTGACCAATCTCGTCGTCGGGACATGGAACATCACCGTAGCGGCACTGAACGCGGCAGGACAGAATATCGGGATGGGCTCAAGCTCAATCACGCTCAGCTCAACCGATCCAGTGAGCCTATCGGTCACCGTGACACCAATCCAGGGAAATGGAACCCTTTCGCTCACCACCACCTGGCCCGCCGCAAGCGTGATGGTTCCCTCCATCACGGCATCGCTGCTTCCGCCGGCCGGATCTGCAATCCCATTGAGCTACACTCTTACATCAGGAAGCGCTACGGCTACAGACGCCGCGATTCCATCCGGCTACTACACGCTGTCTCAGGAGCTGCTGGACAATGGTTTGCCGGTCATGGGCGCGGTTGAAGTTGTACGCATAGTTGCTGGCCAAACGACCGGCGGAACTTTCGACTTCTCGAATCTGAACCCGGCTGATCCGACAGTTGGCGTAAACATCGTCCCGGCCATGAGTGATCCACTTACCACGACCATTTCGGGGGTTGCAGCCAATCTGACTGCAGGTGGTTCGATGACCGTCACGGCTGGGGTGACCGGATACACCGGAAACGTCACCTACGTGTGGTACATCAATGGTGTCGCCAAGACAAGCGGTACCTCTGCGAGTCCTTCGTGGACATTCGGGTCGGCGCTCGCCGCAGGCAACTATCGCATCGATGTGACCGCATTCAGCGCCGACGGGCTTCGGGCAGGTTCAGCAACATCAACGTTCGTGGTGAACAGCCTTACTGCCGTCACTTCTACCGGTACAGTTGAGTTTCCGGTCGGTGTGTGGCTGCAGGATCCTATTCGTACCCGAAACGGCGTCATTAATGCAGTCAACTACAAGAACATCGGCGTAAACATGTTCATCGGTCTGTGGGGCTGGCCGGACGAAAGCGTAAAGTATCCCGGCTACGACCTGCAGGCCGCTCAGGCGCTGCAGGCGAACGGCATCAAGGTCATCGCCGGTAGTGATCAGACCGCTGTCACCTGGAACAATGCGAACCCTCAGTATGCCTCCACTTTCATCGGT
>DATKUC010000241.1:0-4256 GCA_035530835.1 Spirochaetia bacterium | reverse complement strand
ACGCCCGCATCGCGGTTCTTTTGCATCAAGGACCCGAATGGACTGAACGTCCAGTTCTTCGAAATGAAATAGAGGAGTACCTATGTCGATACCCACTCCCGGTAAGCCCGTGCGAGGCTCAAAGTCAGGGGGCCCGTTGATGGCGATATTTGATCTGCTCGGGCGGACCTGGGCGATGGGCCTGGTCTGGCAGTTGCAGGATGGGCCCCACACCTTTCGCCAGATCCAGGAACGGTGCGAATCCATCTCGCCCACAATTCTCAACGTACGCCTGAAGGACCTGGGTGAAGCCGGCATCGTGGAACGGACGCTCCAGGGATATCAGCTGACCCAGCGGGGCGAGAAGCTCCTTCAGTTGCTTCTGCCCTTTGAGGAGTGGGCGTTGACCTGGGCCCGGGAAATGTTCCAGTTCACCAGAAAGTAGGAAGCATCTGGTGACGATCAGCAATGCGCCGCTCATGGATCGGAAGTTCAGGTTCGGCGCAGTTACTTCGTCAGCCGGAGCAGGAAGGCGATTCCTTCAGCGGTCATTTCATGTGATGAGAAATCCGCCCCCGATATGAGCCGATCAAGCTCGGCGTGCGAGTACGCACCTTTGCGGAGGAACCGAAATATGACCCGAAGTACGATTCGGCTGAGGCCGCGTACATTCTGACCGTCCAGATATTCTTCAATTGCCTGATCCGGTATGTCGCGGTACATGTCTCCAATGATGACCTGCCCGCCGGGTGCAAGGATTCTACGCATCTCCATGAGCGCCGCCGCGGGGTCACTGAAGTTTTTGAATGCGGCAAAACAGAGTACGAAGTCGAATCTTCCTTCCGGGCGGGGGATATCGAGCACGCTTGCTACCGAGAACTCGATTGGAACTCCCGCTTCGCGCGCGTTTGCCGCCGCGATATCGACCTGGTCCTGTGAGATGTCTGTTCCGATCAGGTGAGTTCTCCCGAGTCGATAGAGTTCGATTGCGAGGTACCCGGATCCGGATGCGACTTCAAGGATGCGCGCATCCTCCGGAATCCACTTCGCAAGCTGTTCGGCAAGTTCGCGAAACTCCGCCTGCCTGTATCGCCTTCCCTGCCTGTCGTACATTTTCGCGTTTGCCCCGCTGATTGCAATATCTATTCTGCGGCGCATTCGGCGCATGAGAGATGATGTGCCCGCTCTCTCCGTTCCTGCTTCCCGTCCCATTTTCACGCTCCCTTGCCAGCTCGCGCGCCAGCAGATATACTTACTTAGGTAATAAGTATCTTCATTGTTGAATAACTTAATAATTAAGAGATAAACTGTCAAGAGCAGAAAGTGAGTTTTCTATGGAACCATCGAAACATCGGAGAGATCTTGTAGAAGAGCTATCGCGGCTCGGAGAGCTTGTCAGCACAGAGGCGGCACTATTTCACCAGAAGGTCGCCGAGAAGTATGGGCTCGGACTCACCGAGATGAAAGCGCTCAGTTGTCTGTTCAGCGAGGGCTCGATGTCGGCAGGGAAACTGGCGCAGCGCCTCGCGCTCACGACCGGAGCTGTCACAAATGTCATCGACCGGCTCGAAGCTCGCAATGCCGTACAGAGACAAACCGATCCGAATGACCGCCGGAAAGTGATCGTTGCCGCCAACGTGGCTGAGTTTTCAAAGGCACCAAACTATTACCAGTCCATAGGTGATACCTTCGCGCGTCTGCATGAATCCTACACCACGGAACAGCTTGAGTTTCTCGTTGAATATCACCATGCGGAGATCGAGCTGACGCGGAAGGAACTGCAGAAGCTCGACGAGAAGTGATCAGTAAGCTGAAATCGCTCGCGAATGCGCCGCGATGTTCCGGATCGATGTCGATTCTGTCGGAATCGACTCAACTACTATTCGATCGCTGACGCCATCGGCGGACAGTATCAGCTGTTGGATTCAACGATGAATGTATCCGATTTCTGCTGTTCCGTTCACCACGGTCGATGAGATATCCTTGGAGCTCTGCATCGCCCTCTCGATTTCAGCGGAGCGACCGCTCATGTCCTGCGAGTTACCGCGAATCCGTTGGGTGACCTCCGAGATTTGCGACGTTGCCTGCACTATTTCCCGGCTGCCTCCGGAAAGCTCGGACATTGCACCTGCGATGATCACAAGCGCATCGGCAAACTCCTGGACCTCCTCGCGGATGCTCGCAAAGCTGCTGCGACTTGTATCAGAAAGGGCGAGCGCATCACGTATCTTTCCGGTAACGCTTCTCAGGGAGATCCCCACCGCAGCAGCATTTTCCGAGGTACTTTCGGCGAGTTTGCGGATCTCTTCGGCAACAACAGCGAATCCTTTAGCAGCAGGATATGCTGTGAAGCCTGTTGCACTTCCGAAAAGAAGTCACGCAGAGTTCCCAGCATCACATTGACGTGAGATGTGACCGCCCCCAGTTCGTCGTTGCCAGAATCCTCGGAATGAACCGTAAGATTGCGGTCTGAAACGAACCCGAGCACCGTTTCAATCCGTGAAAGTCGCCTGCCGAAATTACCCTGCTTGTCCGGGTTAGATCCAAGACAAGCTTGCTGAGGGCGGCTTCGAGCGAACTCAGGTCCTTTGTCATGAAAGTACGAGCTCCGAAATCGGCATTCAATAGTCTGGATCGTGTTGTCAGAAGCGTGAAGAACAGCTCTCCCTCGACATGCTTCTCCTGCGTCATCAGGAGAATTATCGAGTCCAGCCCCTTCCTGTCGGCATCGGCGATCTCCTTCGAGGTAACAATGGTTTTTATACCCTGCTCGGCTCCGGTGAGCTGCGAACTTGTCGGCTGCCAATCAGTGACAGTCTGCGCGATCTGAGCCTTCAGATCCGTATCAACGAAATTGATCCCCGGTTCATGTTGAAACCGGTCAAGTGACAGGTTGAAAATCTTTCGAGCGTTATTCCACTCCGCGACGGCATCCACAAATGTTCCTGACGTCGTGATGAGTGTCTTTGTACTGTCGGTAAGGCCAAAAAGATCCCGCGCGACCAATTCTGATTGAAGCTGCAGCTCCCGAAGCGCTGAGGTCACCGTACTGAAGTAGAGCAGAACTGCCAACGCAATGACAAAGCCAGCTACCAGAACGAGAAAGACACTATTCAGTTTTGCCCGAATCTTCATAACCGGTTCCCCCCGTAGCTCGCGTTCGAGATAACTATATTATAATTGAATTATAGTTGCCAGCATCGTGATATTTGTCGTCGTCAACGGGACGCTGGAGTAAAATCAAACGTATGTAATGAGACGAACCCTGTTTCTTTACTATACAGACTGGAGAGCGTCCGGTAGGCTCGTCATATGGAAAAAGCTACTCGCGTACTACTCGTGCGCCATGGTGAGACGGTCTGGAATGCTGAAGGTCGGCTTCAGGGCCATCTGGACAGCGAACTTACCTCGCGGGGGGTAGCACAAGCAAACTCGGTGGCTGCCCGGTTGAGGGACTACCGATTCGACGCGCTCTATGCAAGTGATCTCGGCCGGGCGTACAAGACCGCGCAGAAGATTGCGGCCGCAACAGGCTGCAGGATAATATCGGAGCCTCGCCTGCGCGAACGGAATCTCGGAATCTTCCAGGGATTGACCGAAGGTGAAATTCGCGTACGCTATCCTGAAGAATGGAGTCGCTTTCGTTCGATGGAACCGGACTATCGCGTGCCGGACGGTGAGAGCTCTCGCGACCGTGTCGTTCGTTCCCGAAGTCTGCTTGATGAAGTGGCGGTCCGTCACCGGGAGAGGACGGTTCTCCTGGTCACCCACGGCGGCATCCTTGATGGGATCTTCCGACTGGTGACCGGGCTTCCGCTCGAGCTGCCACGCCAATTCAAGATCTGGAATGCGGGGATCAACATCATCTCGCGCGTTTCACTCGGCTCCGAGGATGCCGCCGACACCGGCCCACTTCACAGCGGAGGACCGGCAAGTGCGCCTGCCGACGGGTGGATGATCGAACTCTGGGGCGATACCGGCACCCTCGCTTCAGGGGATGCACTTGACGACAACTGATGCGTTCGCATGGGCGCGTAGGCGACGCGGTGACTGTTATCACACATCGTTGAGACGGATGATTCGAACACTTGGTGGAGCCGTCTTCTGTGATCGCCGCTATGACCACGT
Organism: Spirochaetia bacterium; assembly: GCA_035530835.1. Classification (GTDB taxonomy): domain Bacteria; phylum Spirochaetota; class Spirochaetia; order DSM-27196; family DATKUC01; genus DATKUC01. The sequence continues at coordinate 149 of DATKUC010000241.1, read as the reverse complement.
CTTCTTGTATCACAACGGCGCCGAAACGTACTATTCCGCACGAGGCGTTCGCGACAGCCTGCGGATATGAACGGGAAAGAGCAGTTTATCCGAAACTGCTGAACCGAAGCCTCTCATGTTGCGACATTAAGCCAGTTACCCATTATCGC
>DATKUC010000240.1:0-17735 GCA_035530835.1 Spirochaetia bacterium | reverse complement strand
TTTTCTTTTCCGTCCGCAAGGCACAGTAAGAACTCCTCTTAGTTATCGATTTGTACCGATGAAAACCTGTTTTGGATATTCCGTTTCCGGGATATTGAGCCCACACTATACTAAAAGAGGGATCACACGTCAAGCGTATGCATTCTGTACGGCACATTTCACCCGTCGCGTTCGGAATGGTCGGCTTCTGCGACAATGATCGCGTGCGTTGACCAGAACTCGATCGCACTCTTCAGTTCGGCCGCAGTGGCATCCGGATCGTGAATCTCACGCGGCGCGGGTTTTCCCGCATAGAAGGTGTGCAGGATGAAAGTCTCCGCATCCTGCCATTCACCCCAGAAACAGAGCCACCGGGTGCGCCGACGGCGGCCGGCTATCAGGTGTGAAGGTATCACTCTCGCGGGCCGTGGTGCCCAGAACGATCGTCTGTTATGCAGGCGGACTCTCTGCAGTCCGCTGTAGCCGACTACCCGTGAATGTCTGACGGCCCGGCGGACACTTCCCTCCCGGACTCCACGCGACAATTCGGCTCGAATGATAGACTCCACCTCGGAACGCTCGACGAGAAGCTCCTCGGCATGCGCTGCGAAATGAGACTCGTCGCGCGCTACGATTCGAAAGCTGTCGCGAGAATTTTCTCGAGAATTTTCTATAGATGGCTGATCTGCTTCCACTTCGATGTGGAGCGCCTGCCATCGCTTCCACAGCGCATCGAGCGCCTCCTGCACGCGGGTATCCGATGGGGCGTCGGCCGAACCCGCGGTAGAGTCGATCACCACGTACGGAACGATTCGCGCAGGACCGGTGGCTGCAGAAACGTACAGTCGCTCAGAGTGCGCTGATGCGAAGTCGTTCCAGTCGGCCATCCTGAGCCGGTCATCCGGTGTATCCGCATTTGCGTCAACATAGAGGACCGCAGCGGCGTCGAGCAGCGAGTCGCCGAAACGCGACAGCGCATCTGCGTAGCCCCCGTTTCCCGCGGTGCAGCCGAAACGCGCGACGACTGTCGACCGACCCTGTGGATCGGCTTCCAGCGCCGTCTCACATGCCCGCGCAACCCGATCAACCAGAACGTACCGAAGAAACCCGTCGGCAAAGCGGCCGTCTGCGTCGGTGTGCACGCGCGGCATGCCGTGACGCTCAAGAATCGCGTCCTCTTCGCGCCAGACAGATAGAATCGGCTCCTCGTCGATCTCCCTGAGCTCGCCAATGTGCGAGTTCCTGCGGTGATTCTGCTCCTGCAGCCTGCGAATTGCATCTGAGACTCCACGAGTCCGCTCTCGACGCGGACCGATCAGGATCAACACCGGTATGAACTGAGTACCTTTCATGCTCCCCCGTTCGATAATTCCCTTCACTTGATTCCGGAATGGACGAAGCTTTCGATGAAATTCTTCTGGAATATCAGAAATGCAAGCAGGAGCGGTCCCGCGACGAGCAGTGTCGCTGCGGTAAGTATCTGCCACTGTGCGCCGATCTCTCCGAGCTGCGTAAACCGGACCAGTCCCGCGGTGAGCGTTCGACTCTGATCGCTCGAGGTGATGATGAGCGGCCACAGAAAATCGTTCCAGTGAAAACTGATGGAGGAGATGCCGAAGGCGGTAATTGCCGCAAGCGACGGCGGCAGATATATGTGCGAAAGAAGCTGCCACCAGGAGCAGCCGTCCATGGTTCCCGCATCGACGAGTGATCGCGGAATTCCGAGAAAAGCCTGACGGATGAGGAAGGTGCCGAACGCGGAGCCGAAGAACGGCAGCGCGATGGCCAGCCGCGTATTGTACAAACCGAGGACACGGATGGTCGCGAAATTCGGCACGAGAAGTGCGGCGGTCGGAATCATCATCTGCAGAAGAATGAGCTGAAACAGGAGCCGTTGTCCGCGAAACTTGAAATGGGCAAACGCGAATGCCGCCATCGTCGAGGTGATGATCTGTACAGCGAGCGTCAGAGTAACCACGAAGACCGTATTCACGAAGTAACGCCCGAAAGGAGCAAGTGACCAGACCTTGGCGTAGTTGGCAAGGGTGAACCGGTGCGAAAACCAGACGTTGCCGCTGCCGAGCGGGAACTCGAAGGGCCGAAGCGACGCGGCAATCGCCCATAATACCGGTGCGGCCCACACCATCGCCACAATCACAATTCCAGCAGCGGAAAACAGACGCCCGGCTCTAGACATCGGCTCGCTCCTCGCGTTCAGACATGAGGAAGTTGGTCACGGTAAAGAACAGAAGCACGGCAATGAGGATGACAGTCAGCGCCGATGCCTCCCCGACATCGAGATTCTCGAACCGGATCTGCCACAGGTAGTAGAGCAGTACGTTGCTCGCATTGCTCGGACCGCCTGAGGTGAGCACGAACACATGATCGACAGTCTGAAATGCACCGATGAACGCGATGGTTGTCACAAACAGAGTTGTCCGCCTCAGAAGCGGCAGTGTAATGCGCATGACCGTCGTGACTGGCCCGGCACCGTCGAGTCTGGCCGCCTCATACACCTCTCTCGGCAGGCTCTGCATTCCTGCAAGGTAGAAGATCATATAGTAGCCGGCGTTCTTCCATACGGCGACGATGATGATTGCCAGCAGTGCCATATCCGGATTACCGGTCCAGTTCTGTGCGCCCCGGTATCCGAGAAACCGGATCGCCTGATTGAAGAGTCCGTAATCGGGCGTATACAGGAAGAGCCAGACTGTTGCCACGCTGACCATAGGCAGGACTGTCGGATGAAACAATGCGAGCCGGGCAAGTCCGATCCCCCGCATCTTCCGGTTAATCAGGAGTGCGAACAGAAATCCGAGTATGATGCTGACCGGAACCGAAATGAGCACGTAGAGCGCGGTGTTCTGCAGCACCTGATAGAAGGTCGGATCGCCGAAGAGATTCGAGTAGTTGCCAAGACCGCCGAAGACCGGATGCCGGTACTTCGCCATGTTCAGCCGCTGGATGAAGAAGCTGCCGACTAGTGAAGAGAGCGTCGGCCAGATGGTGAATACCGACACAAAAAAGAGCGTCGGAAAGATGAGAAGATAGGGAAGAACGGCGGCTGCCGGTTTCTGCCGTGATTCCACGGCAGAAACCTTGTCGCTTCTACTTGAACGCCTTGAGCGCAGCATCAGCTTCGGTCTGGGCCTTCTGCATCGCCTCTGAGGCGCTCATCTTCATATTGAACGCCTGCAGCAGATAATCCTGGAATATGTTACGGACCTTCGCCAGATCCTGGACCGACATCTCCTTTCCGGCGTACTGAAGAACATCCCGTGTTTCAGCTGCCTGAGGCACCTTCGTCAGATAATCCTTCATAGCCTGCGTGTCATAGGCGCTCTTGCGCGCCGCAATGTAGCCGGTCTGAATGCTGAAGTCGGCAACCCGGTCCGGCTGCGTCAGGAACTGGATGAACTTGAACGCAGCGTCCTTCTGATCCTGCGGCGCATCCTTCATTATATAGAGGTTGCCGCCGCCGGGCACGCTGGCATAGGTTCCCGGGGTCTTTCCGGGTATTCCCATGACACCGACATCGAACTTCGCCTGCTTCATGATGCCCGCGAGACTGCCGGTCGAGTGTACGATCATTGCCGCGCGGCCGCTCGTCAGATCTCCCGGGGAAGCTCCCCAGGTATCCTGCGCGCCGGCGGGAGTTGCATGGTATTTTTCGGAAAGCGAAATGTAGTAGTTGATTGCATCGATATTCTGGGGTGTGTTGAAGTACACCTCCGTGTCGCTGTTTCCGACAATGTTCTTCCCGGCGCCAATTGCGAGCGGCTGGAAAAGCCAGTACGGAAGTCCGACCGAAGACCACAGAATACCCCATCGGCTGACGTCGCTGCCGTTTCGCACGGTAAGTTTCTGCGCATCCTGCGCAAGCGCCTGCCAGCTGTCAGGTGCCCCGAGCCCTTCACTTTTGAACAGATCCTTGTTGTAGTACATGACCACCAGACTGCGCTGGAACGGTATGCTCCAGATCTTTCCGTCAAACTCGGAGTTCGACATGAATGTCGGGTAGAAGTCCGACAGATACCCACTCTTGTCCGGCATCTTGCCCAGATAGGAGTCGAGCGGCTCGATGTAGCCGGCATTGATCAGATCGTACAGATCAGTCGCGAGCATGACCGCGAGTGCCGGAGGCTTGCCGCCACCTTGAATGGTGGTCTGAATTGCGGTCTTTACGTCGTTGTATCCGCCCGAGAAAACCGGCTTTACGGTGATATTCGGATTTGCCTTTTCAAAGGCCGTTACGTACCCGTTTAGTATCTGCGCGATCGGTGCATCGACTGCAACCGGGTAGAATACCTGTATAGTTACCGGACCATTAACGGCGGCCTTCTCAGGCTGACCTCCGGCAAAAAGACCGGCTCCGGCAACAGCAAGCACAAGCGCCGCTGCGAGCGAGGAAACCCTTAGCATATTGCCCCCCTTTTCTGTAAAGAACGTCTGAACTCAAATAACCCAGGCACGTAAGAATAGTGTGAATTGCGGCGAATAAAAAGAGTCTTTCTGCAATTAACCTCGGGACCAGAAGCGCTCAATCAGGTCGGCAACCACGTCGTGATCGTCCGGATTGAACCATCTGACATCAGGCAATGCGCGGAAGAATGTCGTCTGACGCTTTGCGTACTTGCGGCTGTCGAGTTTTATCGCATCCTTCAGCCGGCCAACCTCTGCTCCATCAAGAGACGCAATCCAGCTGATGAGCTTGTCGGCGTCTGTACGACACTCGGATGGGCAGAGATCTCTGAACTCCCGGTAGCCAATTCCGCGAAATCCCGGATCATCGGGAAGATATCCCATCTCGAGAAGCCGCTGCACCTCTCCGCATAACCCGAGATCAAACATCGTGTCCACACGATCACCGATGCGGACCGAAAGCTCCTCGCGAGGCCGGTTCAGGCCAATCACGAGCACTTCGAGGTCGCTGCGGGGAGTATCCGGCATCGGAAACGAAGAGAGCGGTTTGCCCGAGGAGTAGAACACCTCGAGTGCGCGAACTATGCGGTAACGGTCGTTTGGGGCAATCCGGCGTGCACTGACAGGATCCACTTCTGCGAGATCCAGATAGAGACCTTCGAGCCCAACAACTGCCTGCCGCTCATGAATGCGTGCGCGCGCCTCGGTGTCCCCGGAAGGAGTGCCGGGAAGACCATAGAGCAGATTGCGGAAGTAGAATGCGGTGCCGCCTGCAACAATTGGTATGTGCCCTGTGGACGCAATGTCCTCGGCAAGTGCCTCGGCAAGCGACACAAAATCACCGACATGGAACTGTTCATTGGGATTTCGAATATCGATCAGGTGATGGGGAATAAGCGTGCGCAGCTCCGCAGGCGGCTTTGCACTCCCGATATCCATGTGCCGGTAGACCTGCATTGAATCGGCACTTATGATTTCCACGGCGCGCCGCGCGTCGGATGCGAAGGCCTTCTGGAGCAGATCAGTCTTTCCAACCGCCGTCGGGCCGAACAGAAAGACGAGGCGGCGTAACGGCTCGTCCATGGGCTCAGGCTACTCTTCGAGCCGGTATTCAACCTTCTCGGTGAGAATCTGCTTTATTGCGGTCGAAACTACTTTACCCTGATTGGTATCAAGTTCGTCGTCACCGGTGACCGTGATCTGGAACGCCCGCCTGATGGCAGCGCAGGTCATTTCATACATGTTGCTCTCGTAGCTCTCAAGCAGGTTCAGGGGAAGGATCATCGGTTAACTCCTCTTGTGCGAACATCAAGTATATGGACTAACAGCAGCAGTGTAAAGCGGCGACAGATTGGTTTCTGCCGTCGATCGGTTGACGATATATGCCGTGCGGCCTACCTTATAAATCATACATTTCCCGGCGGGAGTGCCGGGGCAATAAAGAGGTACCCATGAAAAAGATCTCCATGTTTGCGTCAATAGCGCTCGTGCTGATCATGACTGCCGGATCACTGTTTGCATCCGGAACCACCGAGAAAGCGGGCACAGCCGTCAAGGGACCAATCGTTGTAGCTTCCAAGATCGACACCGAAGGGGGGCTCCTCGGCAGCATGATAGTCGAACTCCTCCGTTCACACGGCTTTACTGTTACCGACCGGACGCAATTCGGCACGACCGATGTGATCCGAAAGGCAATAATCAGTGGAGAGATCGATATATATCCGGAATACACCGGTAACGGCGGTTTCTTCTTCCCCGACAGCCCGAAGGACGTGTGGAAGAGCGCGAAGGCCGGGTATGAAATGGTAAAGAAGCTGGACATGGAGAAGAACAATCTCGTCTGGCTGAGTCCCGCTCCGGCGAACAACACCTGGGCGATAGCCGCCCGCGCCGACTTTGCAAAGGCGAACAACATCGTAACGCTCGAAGATCTGGCAAAGTACATGGCGGGGGGAGGTTCGGTGAAGCTTGCGGCTTCTGAGGAGTTTGCGAGCCGACCCGATGCGCTGCCTGCTTTCGAGAAAGCATACGGTTTTCACTTCTCGAACAGCCAGCTTCTGACGCTCTCCGGCGGAAACACCGCAACCACTGAAAAGGCTGCAGCCGACGGCACGAACGGAGTGAATCTGGCGATGGCATACGGAACCGACGGACAGCTCGCCGCTCTGGGCCTCGTGGTCCTTACCGATACAAAGGGTGTGCAGCCGGTCTACAACCCCGCGCCGCTTGTCAGAAACGCCATCATCACCAGGTACCCGGAAATTGCGACGATCCTCGATCCGGTGTTTGCCACGCTGACACTCGAGACACTGCAGAAGCTGAACTCCGCAATCGCAGTTGAAGGAAAGAATACGAAAGATGTGGCGCGACAGTATCTGATCTCGAAAGGCTTCCTGAAGGGCTGAGATGCCCGGTCTGTCCGCGTCGGCAGAAGAGCTTGATGGATACGGAGTAGCTAATGCGAGAAAAGGTAACGGATACTCCGTACAAGACATCTCTGCTCGGCGCGCTCGCCGGCCTCCTCGCCTGCCTGCTTCCGTTCCTTGCAGTCAAGGCAAATCGAATAGTGAACGGCCACAACCTGGCGCTCTGGAACCTCAGAGCGCCGGCGCCGGTGGCAATCCTGATCCTTATTGTGCTGCTCTCCATTGCCGCAACGCTTGTGCTGCGCTCTCGTCGCCAGATCACCGGAGCGCTGCTTGCCACAGCAGCCGGTTGCGGCCTGTTCGTGCTCTCCTGGCTCCTCATTGCCGAGGAGGCCGCCCAGCTTGTTCCGCCCGGAATCGATCAGCCTGCGCGGGTGAGCCCCGCCGCGGGATTCTGGCTGTTCATGCTCGCATCCTATGTTCTCCTCACTTCAGGACTGCGGCTCCTCAGACCGGCAGGACAATCGCGAACGCGGCTGCTTTCGGCGACCATTTCCACGGTGCTCGTCGGGTTGCTGGCTATTCTCATCGCCTCAGGAAGCCTCAACGGCCTTTCGATAATGAAGGAGTTCTACAACCAGCCCGAGCGCTTCGTTCAGGCTCTCGGATCGCACCTGACGATAGCCGGCGTTTCAGTGCTGGTCGCAATTCTGATTGGAGTACCGCTCGGTATCATAGCCTGGAGAAGGCGCGCGCTGGAGCATTCGATCTTCGCCGTAGTGAACGGCATACAGACCATCCCGAGCCTGGCGCTGTTCGGGATTATGATTGCGCCGCTCGCACTTCTGTCACGCACCTTCCCCTTCCTGCAGGCTCTCGGCATCCAGGGAATCGGAAACGCTCCTGCGATGATCGCCATAACGCTCTACGCGCTTCTTCCGATAACCCGGAATACCTATACGAGCCTTTCAGTCATTGATCGCGCGATTATCGACTCCGGCAGGGGGATGGGGATGGGACGGTTTCAAATGCTGCGCTTCGTGGAGATCCCGCTCTCATTACCGATCATTCTCGGCGGTATCCGCATCAGCGCGGTGCAGGCTGTCGGCAATACCGCGGTCGCCGCGCTGATCGGAGCCGGCGGGCTCGGCATCTTCGTTTTCCAGGGCCTGGGACAGGCAGCGCCGGATCTCATCCTGCTCGGCGTCGTGCCGATCATCCTGCTCGCCGTCGCGGTAGACCGGATCATGAAGGCGCTGGTCGAGCTGCTGACTCCCCGGGGTATCCGGTTGCCGGATCAGACAGAAGGAGGAGCCGATGATTGAGTTCCGTTCGGTCAGCAAACTCTACGGTGATTTCAAGGCACTCAACGACATCTCGTTCTCCATTGAAGAGGGAACCGTCTGCGTGGTGATCGGGCCATCCGGCTGCGGAAAGTCGACAACCCTGAGGCTCATCAACCGTATGATCGAACCTTCGGGTGGCGAGGTGCTGCTTGACGGCCGCAATGTGCGAAACGTACGCGCCGAAACGCTGCGTCGCGGAATCGGTTACGTCATACAGAATGTCGGGCTGCTGCCGCACATGACAGTCGAGCAGAATATAACGATCGTACCGCGGCTGCTCGGCTGGGAACGGCGGAAGATGCAGGATCGCAGCGAGGAACTTCTCGAACTCGTCGGACTCTATCCGGAACAGTATCGCGCCAAGTTTCCCAATCAGCTCTCAGGTGGCGAAGCACAGCGGGTGGGAGTTGCACGCGCTCTTGCGGCAAATCCACCGGTGCTGCTCATGGACGAACCGTTCGGTGCGGTCGATCCGCTGAACAGGGAAGCACTTCAATCCGAGTTCAGGGCGATCCAGCAGAAGCTGAAGAAGACTGTCGTATTCGTGACGCACGACCTTGACGAGGCGATACGGATCGCCGATCGGGTCATACTCATGCAATCAGGCGAGGTGATTCAGGACGACACTCCCGAGCGGCTCCTCGCCTACCCGAAGAATCGATTCGTTCGCAACTTCGTGGGTTCGGATCGCGCGCTGAAACGGTTGTCCCGGTTCACTGTCAAAGACTACATGCATGAAGCCCATTTGCTGCACATGCGCGATAACCTCACGAGCGGCGAAATCGAAGAACGGCTCGCGATCCGCCACTTCTGGGTGATCGATGAGAAAGGGTTCCTCCGCGGGTGGATCGACATGAACGATGCTGAGCCGGGTGTCGAGGTTCGCGAATATATGACGCAGGTGAAACCGGTTGAAATCGGGATCGGCATCCAGTCGAGCATGAAGGACGCTCTTTCCCGCATGATGGGACAGGGCATCAAGGAAGTACCGGTGCTCGATGGAGAGTGGCAGCTCGTCGGAGTCATATCGCTTTCCGACATTGAACGCATTACCGAGAAGGGAGATTTCTCCTGGTGAGTGGACAGATTCACACCGGACGCGTCTGGCCCGGACGCCTTCGCACGCTCCTCGTGCCACTCCTCATCGCTGCGGGACTGCTCCTGGTTCTCGACCGGCCCGTGCTCGAGTGGCTGCTCAGGTTGCTGTTTCCCGGCACGAGCGAGGTGATATACCCGCGGGCAAGTCTTACGGGGATGCTTCTGGCCCACCTGCTCCTTGTCGGAGTATCGAGTGTCGCGGCGGCCCTTGTCGGCATACCGCTCGGCATCTTCGTGACCCGCAGACAGGGCAGCGATTTCCTGCCGCTCGTGCAGGATCTGAGCTCACTCGCGCAGACTTTTCCGCCGGTAGCGGTACTTGCACTCGCGGTGCCGGTTCTCGGATTCGGCTTCAAGCCTGCAATTGCCGCGCTCTTTCTCTACAGCATTCTCCCGGTCATCAACAATACGATCGCCGGATTGCAGTCGGTCCCTCCGACGGTGGTTGAGGCGTCGCGCGGGATGGGAATGACGCCGCGACAGATTCTGTTCGCGACCGAGCTTCCCATTGCCGCCCGGGTAATTGCGGCCGGTGTACGAACCTCGGTGGTGATCAACGTCGGCACTGCCACTGTCGGCGCCGTTGCCGGCGCGGGCGGGCTCGGCGTAGCGATAGTTGCAGGCCTTGTGCGGGACAACACCGCATTCGTGCTCGAAGGTGCCGCTACCGCTGCGTTCCTGGCACTCACTGTCGACTGGATATTCGCAAGGATCGAGCGGCTCTTCTACGCACCCCAGCGGGGTGCATCAGACGCGTAGGGCGGCGATAACGCTCTGGAAGTGCAGATACAACTTGATGTCCAGGATGTCACCCGCCTCGTTCCAGCGGCGAAGCGCCTCGGCGCACCCTGCGCGGGGGATCCTCATCACCTCGATATCCTCTGAACTCTCCGGTCCGTTTTCACGCTCGGCCTCCGGGTGCTCATCTGTCTCGACGTAGACTATGTGCACGAGCTCGGTAGTGAGTCCGGCCGAGGTGGAGACCGCCGGACCGACCGACACGATCCTTCCCCGGTAGCCGGTCTCCTCCTCGAGCTCCCGGAGCGCCGCTTTATCAGGCTCCTCTCCGTCGTCGATGAGTCCGGCGGGAAACTCGATCAGCGCGCCCCCGAAGGGGACGCGAAACTGCCGGATCACGATGAGCGATCCTGATTCGCGGGTAGTGGGAACGATGACGACGGCGCCGCGGTCGTTTCTGCGGGAAACATAGCTCCACTTCCGCGAGGCACCGGAACGGTCGATAAACGACCGTTCCTTCATGACGAGAAACGAATCCTCCTGCACTACCCGCTCACCGGTTATTTCGAGTGCCACCTTATGCCTCCGGAAGATTGACGAGGGAACCGATCCTGATCGGAAGTCCCGACGCCATTGACCGGTTGCCGGCAATTCCGGTCAGAATACTCATTGCACCATCACGATATCCGGCGGCATGGCCGAGGGGGTCGTCGGAAGCTCCCCGGAAGATGTGGTCGAGCATCCGTACATCACCGCCACCGTGACCGCCGAGTGCTTCGTTTACCTCGACTGCATAGGGCTTCTTCCAGTGGTGATGCACGAGAATCATCGGTACATTCATCTCCGGTACCTCGTCGTGTGCACGATTCTCGGCGCGGTTGGTATCGTTCTCCGCGCCGGAAACATAGGGTTTCTCGACAACGTTGAACTCGAGCCTTCCCTTCGTGCCGTTGAACATGACCCGGTATCCCTCCCACGGGCAGTAGGCATTCAGAGAGTAGGTCATGATCGCGTGATTCCGATACCGGACCAGCAGTCCCATGGTATCTTCTGTCGAAATGTTATATCCGAATACACTCTGATCACGGTGGTACCCGTCCTCATGCTCGGCATCCAGATACATGCGCTTCAGATTCTCGTCCTGATCGAGATGCAAGGCGAACGGATCGCTCTTGGCGGCTTCGGAGCCCTGGGCCCTCTCATAGAAGCTGGTCACTCCTCTGCTCTCGGCGTTCTGTCGCCCATAGAACATGAGGCCGCCAAGCGCGAATACCAGTTCCGGGTCCGAGGCAAGCCACCAGTTCATCAGATCGAAGTGATGGGTTGACTTGTGGACAAGCAGCCCGCCGTTGTTCGCCTTGTCACGGTGCCACCGTCGGAAGTAGTCGGCCCCGTGCACGGTGTCAAGGAGCCACTCGAAGTGAACGCTCAACACGTCGCCAATCTCACCGGAGAGCAGGAGCTCCTTCACTCTCGTGTTTCGTGGCGAATACCGGTAGTTGAATGTCACCTTCAGGTCCTTACCGGTTCGCGAAACGGTGTCTATGATCTGCTGGGCCTTCTCTTCGTCGACAGTCATTGGTTTCTCGGTAACGACGTCGCAACCAAGCTCCATCGCCTTGCAGATGTAGGTATGATGAGTCCGGTCCATCGATGTCACGATAACCGCGTCCGGTTTCTGTTCCAGTATCATCCGATCGAACTCGTGAGCCGGATAGGTCGGTCGCGGCGCGGCACCGAACTTCGTGCTGATGAGTTCGTTCGCATAGTTCATGCGTGTCTGGTTTGTGTCGCAAAGCGCGAGCAGTTCTCCAGCATCCTTGTGCGTGCTCATGAGCGCTGTCGTGTACATGTAGCTTCGGCTACCGGTTCCCACGAGGACGTATCGTTTCTTCTGCATGCAATTACTCCTTCCTGTTTGACTTCACGCCGGTCTCTCTGACGGCGTCCTGAATAGCAAGACTGACTGGCCTGGTTGTGCCCCGCAGGGAAAGATGAGTTTCGAACAACTTGAACTCGACAGGCCGCGCAGGGGACGCAATCCGCCGCTTCAGCATTTCGAGCGCCTCGACCGCGCACTCTATCGTCGGCTGCACGACGGTGGTGAGCGGAACCGGCAGATAGGCCGCGAACGGCGCGTCATCGAATCCGACGACCGAGCAATCATCGGGTATCTGTACCTGCCGCTCGTGGAGCCCACGGATCAATCCGGTTGCGATCCGGTCGTTGTAGCAGAAGACCGCATCGTAGGCGCCGCGAACCACATGATCCGCAAGGTCGTAGCCCTGATCGTACTCCCTGCCGGCGATATCCAGCACAGCCCCCTCCGGCAGCGACCTTCCCAGTGACCGGTAGCCATCGATTATTCCCGAAAGCCGTGCATCCGGACGCCCTGAGGTACCCGCGCTGAGGTAGAGCGGCCGCCGGAAACCGCCGAGCTCGAACAGGCGGACAACTTCCCGGGTGCCCCGCGCGCGGTCGATGCCCACGCCGTCAACGCCGCGGATTCTCCCGTCTACGGTGACGAGCGCGATATCGTGCATCCGCAGCTGCCGGACCGTTGCGCCCGTCAGCGAGGTGCGAATGCCGCTTACGATGATTCCGCTCACCGACTCTGCGGCCGCCTGCAGCACTACCTCGTCAAGCGGCACCGAGGTCGACCAGACGAGGACATGCAGCGGCTGGAACGCCTCGCTGCCCAGGCGGAACATCTGATAGTTGCGGTGACTGGTGATATCGGTGGGCTGCTGCTCTACAATGATCGCCAGTCCCGAGCGCTTTCCGAGGCGCAACTGCCGCGCCCGTGCGTCCGGTACATATCCGATCTCGCGCGCGAGAGCAAGCACATCACGCCTCGTGGATTCAGAGACTCCCTGACTGCCGGTCAGTGCACGAGAGACTGAACTCGGATGGACATGCAGCCTGCGGGCTATTTCGCGGATCGACGGCTTTGACTCGTTCATACTGAATGCCGAGCTACGCAATCGTTTGCGTAACCCGGATGAAATGTATCACGACCGCGCGGGGTGGTCAACAGAGTCTTCAAACTCAGGACCGGGTCGGCTCATTATGAAATGTGAGCTGCTCCACTGCCCGGATGATAATCTGGGCGACCTCTTCGGGTACCAGGTGTTCGGTATTCACGATAAGATCCACAAACTCGTAGTGATTGTTGTTGATGTTGTAGAGTTTCAGGTATCGTTCGTGATCGCTTCGGTCACGCTCAAGGGTGTCACCGAGCACGGTCTCATACTTGCCACCTTCCCGATTGTGGATGCGTCGGGCACGCACTTCCTCCGGCGCAGTCAGGTAGACCTTCAGGTCCGCTTCATCGAGCAACCAGACCGCAAGCCGGGAACCGAGAACACAGTTTGCAGCGGCGTTCGCCATCTCGACCTGGCGGCGATCGAGATAGAGATCCCAGCTCGAATCCGTCTCTGCGAGTCGGCACAACTCCTGGAAGTCCATGTTTCGTTCAGTCGCGATGGTGTGAAATGTGTAGTTGATCATGGTGAAGTCAAGGCGCTCAGCAACCAGACGGCTGACCGTGGAGTTCCCGCACCCGCTCTTTCCGGAAATGGCAATCTTCAACGGCTTTTGCATCGTTTTTGCACCGACCTACTCGACGTTTCTCAACTGCTCACGGATATTCTCCAGAGCGTCTTTTACTTCAATTCCCGCCTGATTAATTTCGACAATGGTGCTCTTCGATCCGGTTGTGTTGATCTCCCGGTTCAATTCCTGGCATACGAAATCAAGCTTCTTCCCGATGCCTTTGCCCTCCGTGGAGGAGGCGAGAATCTGCCTGAATGCCGACAGGTGTGCCTTCATGCGCACAAGTTCCTCGTTGATTGAATAGCGAACGAGCAGGACGGCAGTCTCGGTGTACAATCGCTGTTCATCGATATTGTTTCCCAGCACCTCGGTAAAACGCTCCCTGAGCGAACTCTTGATCTGCGCCTCGAGCTGCGGAGCGTGACCTGCGATTTCGGCAACGTTCTGTTCGATGCGGGAAAGCTGCTCTTCGATATCTGCCCGGGTGGAAAGACCCTCACGCGTTCGCGTCGCGTCAAAATCCGCGAATGTGGACGTGAGTAGCGGCTGGAGAAGCTTCCAGTACTCCTCGATATCACGTCTTTTTTCCACGAGCAGTATACCATCGAGGGTGAGAAGATCAGACAGCGTCGGCTTTTCGGTGATGTCCGCCAGAAGGGCGAGTTCCTTCAATGCGGCAAGGTAGCCGTTCACGACACTGCGGTCAAGCGATACCCGAACATCATCCTGCAGGTCACGCATCTTCAGGTACAGATCGACGTGGCCACGCACCATCCTGTCGGCAATGTAGTCGCGGAGGCGCTGTTCAAGCGGTCCAAACGAAGGTGGCAGATTGATCGATATATCGAGGTACCGGTTGTTGTAGGATTTCAGCTCAAGTGAGAGCTGCACCTTCTCGTCCTGGTACTCACCGTAGCCGAAGCCCGTCATGCTCTTCATCCGGCAACCCCCGCATGCCGGCCCTGGAGCGCCGAATAGAGCGCCCGACCAAGCTTCCAGTTGTCTCCGGCCCCCATGGTGATGAAGATGTCGCCGGCTCGAAGTTCGCTCAGGATGTCAGGAAGCGCATCCATGACCTCCTCGCGGTAGGAGACGTTCGCGTGGTATTTTCCGATGCCGGCGGCAAGATCCTGGCCGGTTACGGTTCCGACACGCTCTCGCGCGGATGCGTAAATGCGATGGGTAATCACCCGGTCGGCCGCGCCGAATGCACGCGAAAACTCGTCGAGCAGCGCAGCCGTGCGGGAATAGGTGTGCGACATGAAATCAACGACGATGCGACGACCGGGATAGAACGACGCGATTCCGGAGAGCGTCTTCGCAATTGCCGTCGGGTGATGAGCGTAGTCGTCGATGATGAGGATACCGTCGAGTTCGCCGACGACTTCGCTGCGCCTCCGTGATCCGCGAAACTCGGCCAGAGCGGCTGCGGCCCCATAGGCAAAGTCGCCTGCAGACGAGGCAAAGTCGCCTGCAGACGAGGCAAAGTCGCCCCCGCCCACCGCCTCCACACCGGTGGCGATGCTGCTTACAAGCGCAATTGCGGCGGTCGCGTTCAGCACATTGTGTCTGCCCGGAACGTGCAGGGAGAAGGTTCTGTCGAATGCATCAATCGAGAAGCGAAGCTCACCCGGGTGCTCTTCGACCGCACGGATGCGGAACGGCCCGGAGGCACTTTCTCCGTACGGGACAAGCTTGATATCCTGCCGCAACGCATGGACCCGTTCGGCAACCTGAGTCGCCCCCGGATCGTCGGCGCAGTAGATGAGCGTGCCATGTTGCGGCAACCTCTGCGCGTACTCGGTAAACGCGTCCTGAATATCTGCGTAGTCGTGAAAATAATCGAGATGGTCGGATTCGACGCTCGTAAGTACGATGTACCGGGGCGCGAACTTCAGAAAATGCCTGCGGTACTCGCAGGTTTCAGCGATAAAGAACTGCTGCCCCTGGAAGAGCGTCGATTTTCCGTCGAAACCTGCTACAGCGCTTCCGGCAAGTACGAGGCCGGGAAGGCGGAGCGACCGAACGATCATCCCCGCCATCGCTGTGGTGGTCGTCTTTCCGTGGACACCGCTGACGCCCGCGGACGGCATCCTGAGTGAGATCGCACCGAGTGCTTCGTTGTAGCCGGCAATCGGCAATCCCAGTTCGGCTGCGCGAACAAGTTCGACATGATCGGTCAGGCTATAGGCCGCCGAGTAGATGACAAGTCTCGCGGATTCCGGCACGTTCTCAGCACGAAATCCCTCGTAAAACGGGACGCCGATAGCCCGAAGAATCTCGTCGGTATAGAACTGTTCCTCGGTGTCGGAGCCTGAGACCTGAGCACCCAGACGTACAAGAATCTCGGCCAGCGCACTCATGCCCGTTCCCTTGATCCCTATCATGTAGATCGGGAAATCCTGAAGAGACTCCGGGAATATACGATTAGACATAGTGCAATGGTAGTAAAAATGCACGCTCTTGGCAATGAGCGTCCTCTTTCATCGCGCACCGAAATCCGGTATAACTACCTCATGGAATGGAAAGCAAGTCACATACTGGTAAAGGATAAGGCTCAGGCGCAGGAACTGCTCAAGCGACTGAAGCAGGGAGCAAACTTCGAAGGCCTTGCGCGGGAGTTTTCAACCTGCCCGAGCAAGTCTCACGGCGGAGACCTGGGCTGGTTCGGCACGGGAAAGATGGTACCGGCGTTCGAAAATGCGGTGAAGAGGATCGGAATGGGTTCACTGTCCGATGTCGTCTCTACTCAGTTCGGATATCACATCATCAAGAAGACCGGCCAGAAGGATTAGCGCCCAGGCCGCCGGCTCCCGGCCGGAATCACTCCAGGTATCCGCATGCGGCGAGCACGAACGCGGCTCCAACCGTGCAGGCAGTCTCCGTCCGAAGCGGCCGTGAACCGAGCGAACCCGCAGTGAAGTGTGCTTCGGTGAACAGCCGCTGCTCGCGGCCGGACCAGCCTCGCTCCGGGCCAACCGCGAGTACGGTCTGCCGGGACGGATAGTCGAGGCTGAGCACCGGTGGAAGCCCTTCGGCAAGATCAAGCAAGACGCGATTTGGCCCGGCCGCATCTCCGGCTGACAGATCGATCGCCTCGAGAAACGTTCTCACCCCTTCGAACAACACGATCTGTGGCAACCTGCTCGTACGCGCCTGGGATGCGCCTTCGACGAGCGACGCGCGAAGGTCGCCTTCCCACATGCGCGCATCCCGATAGCTTTGCTCACCGAGGTCGGCCCCAAGAAAGCAGATCCGCGCCACGCCGATGGTCGTCAGGTCCTTCATGAGTCGGCGCGCGACGATCGGTCTCGGATGTCCGACTGCGACGGTGAGCGGGTATGGTTCCGGAGGAGTGTCCTGAAGGGTAAACTCCAGATCCACTGCCGAACGGGTCACTGCGACAATTTTCGCCGTGCCGATCGGTCCATCGATGACACCGGCCTTCACCGTGTCACCCTCTTTTGCGTGGAGAACGCGCAACAGATGGACCGCCCGTGGATCGACTGCAGAGAGCGGCTTTTCAAGCTCCCCGGGCTCGAAGAGGATCAGATTCATCGCGTAAGGTATCGGGCAACATTGTCAAGCGGTATCTGCTCGGTCACGAGCAGGCTCTGCAGCAGGAAGCCGTCGATCGTTGCGACTATGATGCGGGCAAGTGTCGTGAACTCGCCGTCGGGAGGCAGTATCTTCTGCAGTCCCTGCTCGACGAGCTCGCGCCATCGTCGGTACTCCTGACTGAACCGTTCCCGCAGGGAGGAGTCGCCGGTGAGCGCCTCCTGGACCAGGTAGACGTGTATCTGCGCCCGCTTTTCGGAAGTCAGAAGCAGGTCATATACCATGCGGAGGACTTTCTCCGGCGGAAGGCTTCCCGCAGTATTCTTCACCCAGCGGAAGATCTTCTCGGTGATATGGCTCATGTGCCGTTCACTGATGTCGAACACCAGGTCGCCCTTGCTCGGGTAATGGTAGAACAACGTGCCTTTGCTGATGCGCGCTTCGCGTGCGATGTCGGCAAGAGATGTATTCGCAACGCCATTGTTGATGATCAGTCGTGCCGCCGCGCGCAGTATTCGCTCCCGCGTTTCGCGTGAATGCAAATCGCGGGGCTTTCTATCTACTGCGATTTTTCGCGGCCGTTTTGGCGCCGTTGAGTCGATTGCGCTCATTCGGTACCCCTTCACTTATCGGTCGCTCGACCGGTAGCAGCTGCCACTATACACGAATCGGA